>CAZKWA010000019.1:15855-49596 GCA_964556345.1 uncultured Alcanivorax sp. | reverse complement strand
AACTTCCTGATGGATTCCACCCAGGGCTTCATCAACATCGAGCAGAACCAGATCATCAAGATCTTCTCGATCGCCGCCGTGGTGTTCCTGCCGCCGACCCTGATCGCCAGCATCTACGGCATGAACTTCGAAGTGATGCCCGAACTGCAATGGGCGTTCGGCTACCCGGCGGTACTGGGCCTGATGGTCCTGTCCGGCATGGCGCCGTACTGGTACTTCAAACGGAAAGGATGGCTTTGAAAACCAGTTGACAGTTGATAGTGGACAGTTGACAGCTAAAAGACGCGGTATTGGTTTCTTGACGCAGAAAGGCCGTGCCGCGAGCTTAGAACGCGGGCACGGCCTTTGATGTGACGACGAGCTTGGCCGCGCAGCTGTCAACTATCAACTGTCCACTATCAACTGATCTATACCGCCCATTTGCCGTGGGTGTGGCTGACGCGGCCTTCGTCGCGGAGCTTGATCAGGTGGGCTTCCAGGGAGAGGCAGGCGACGCCGTGCAGGAAGGCGGGGACGTCTTCGTAGACGCGGGTGACCAGCTCCTGGACCGTGATCGGCTCCGCGTCGAGCGCCTCGAAGACTTTGCGTTCCCGCTCGCGTCGGTGGGCCAGGGTTTTGTCCACGGTGGCCATGGGATCGTCGATCACATCGCCATGGCCCGGCGCCATCAGGTCGATGCGGTAGTCGCGCAGCAGCGCCAGGGAATCCATATAGGCGGCCATGGAGCCGGACGGCGGCGCGATCACCACCGTGGACCCCTGGATCAGGTGATCCCCGGTGAACAGCAGGTTCTGATCCACCATCAGGTAGCAAAGGTGGTTGCCCACGTGCCCGGGGGTGGCGATCACTTCCAGCGCGACGCCGCCGCAATCCAGCTGTTCGCCGTGGCGCAGGCGGCGCTCGGGCGCCCAGGTCTCGTCCTGCAGACCATCGTCGGGCACATCGGGGCCGAGCAGGCGCGCGCCGGTGGCTTCGGCCAGCTCGCGGGCGCCGGGGGAGTGGTCGCGGTGGGTGTGGGTGACCAGAATCTGTTCAATCGGGCGGCCGATGTGCTCCGCCGCGTGCAGCAGCGCCTGGGTGTGTTCATGGTCCACCGGGCCCGGATCAATCACCGTGAGCGCCCGCTCGCCGAGCAGGTAGGAGTTGGTGCCGGGCCCGGTCATCATTCCCGGGTTGCGGCCCAGAACCCGCCAGGCGTGGGGGGCGATTGGGGTAGGGTGGCCAGGAATGAGCGCTGCCATTATCTCTCCTACAGCCGTTGCTGTGCTTCGAGGAGCCGGCATTGTGACCATTTAGTCGACGATTGCCTAGTCCCGGTTTTCAGCGCTCGTAGGCTTCCGCGCGCAACACCCGCGCGCGCCAGCGGTCGGCCTGGATATCCCGTGCCGGACGCGGCACGGAGAGATGGAGCGGGTAGCGCCCGCCGGCGGGAACGTGCATGGACAGCGTCAGCCGCTCGCCGTACAGCACCTCGCAGGCCTTGGCCGGCGGGCAGCTGAGGGCTTCCGCCATGACTTCCGCGCGCGCCACCGCGTGCTCGCCGTTATTGATGATCTCGCCGCGCAGGCGATAGGTGGTCTCGGTTTCGTGCACGCTGTCGATGCGGGTCTCCACGCTCTCCGGGTCGGTGGGCACGCGACGTTCCTGGTCGGTGAACAGCATCGCGCCCAGGAAGATGGCGCCGGCGACGGCGACGCCGGCAAGCACCAGATAGAAGGGTTTGCGGCCTGCCTGCCAGCTTCCCCATAACAGCACGACCACGGCCACGGTAACGGTCAATATCAGCAAAAAACGCATCGCTCAGGATCACTCCCCGGTGTAGGTGACACTACGATAGCATCTCGCCACGGCACCCATAGTATAAAGCCTGTTTCTTCTCGGTTCGGTGTTCTTATAATCGGGCCTGCATCGTGTATAGGAGACCAGCATGTTGATTGTGGTATCGCCGGCGAAAACGCTGGACTACGAGTCGCCGCTGCCGGCGCTGCGCGCCACCCAGCCGCGCCTTCTGGCGCACAGCGCGGAGCTGGTGGAGCGGGCAAGGCGGCTCTCGCCGGCGGATCTGAGCAGCCTGATGAAGGTGAGCGACAAGATCGCGCACCTCAACGTGGAGCGTTTCGCGCAATGGTCCCGGCCGTTCGATAAACACAACGCCCGCCCGGCATTGTTCGCGTTCAAGGGCGATGTGTACACCGGCCTGGACGTGAGCCGCTTCGACGGCGACGACCTGAAAGCCGCGCAGCGCCGGTTGCGTATTCTCAGCGGGCTCTACGGAGTGCTCCGGCCTCTCGACCTGATGCAGCCGTACCGGCTGGAAATGGGGACCCGCCTGGATAACGAGCGGGGTAAGGATCTCTACCAGTTCTGGGGGGATATCATCACCCGACAGCTCAACAAGGACATGAAAGCCGCCGGCACCGAGGTGCTGATCAACCTGGCGTCCAACGAGTATTTCAAATCGGTGCGCACCGGGCAGCTGCCCGGGCCGGTGATCGAACCGGTGTTTCAGGACGAGAAAAACGGCAAATACAAGGTGATCAGCTTCTACGCCAAGAAGGCGCGCGGGCTGATGGCCGCCTGGATTCTGCAGGAAGGCATTGAAACACCGGCGCAACTGAACAAATTCCGGGTCGCCGGATACCGCTACGACAAGGCGGCCTCCACCGACACCAAACCGGTGTTCCGGCGCGCGGAAGGGGCCGCCTGAACCCCTTCCACGAGCGTCGGCGGAATTACAACCAGTCAGATTCGAAGTCGTCCGGTTTGACCACCAGGACGTCACAGCCGGCCCGGGTCAGCAGGCCTTCGGCGGTGGCGCCCAGCAACAGCCGCTCCACCGGGTTGCGGCGCACCGTGCCCACCACCAGGCAGTCGCTGCCCTGTTCGTCGCAATAATCCGCCAGGGTCCGCGACACCGGCCCCTCGAGCAGGGTGGCGCGGTCCTTGGGCAGGCCGTGCCGGTCGGCGAAGGTGTCCAGGGCCTTGCGGTGGTAATCACGGATATTAACGGCATTGGCGGCGTATTCCGGCAACGCCTCGCCGGCCACCAGCAGCAAGGTTTCGTCCGGATGCTCCAGGACGTGCACCGCCTCCAGTTCACCGTGCAATTGCCGGCACCAGAAGTCGGCGCTGTTCAGCACCCGGTCGTCCAGGCCGCCTTCGTACTGCTCCGGCTCCACGGCGGCGGTGAATTTGGGCGTGGCATTCCAGGGTTCCGGGTGCACGCACAGCACCGCCCCCGGCGCATGGCGAATCAACAGCCAGTCCCGGGGCGTGAACAGGTGGCGACGCAAGCGACCCTCGTCGCTGGTGTGCACCACCGTCAGAGCGGGGCGGCACTCGCGCACCGTGTCACGCAGCGCCAGTTCGGTGTCGCGGGTGGAGACGATGCGCTTTTCCACGCTGGCGTCGCCGCACAGGGCGTCGATGCGTTTTTCCCAGGCTTTGCGGATTTGTTTTTCAGCGGCTTCACGGCGCTGATCGTCGAAGCCCACGGCGCGGCGCATGGCCGCGGAGTCGCTGTTGACCGTCACCGTCAGCGGCATGCCGGCGGCGCGGGCCAGTTTCAGTCCTTTCTCCAGCGCCGGCTGCGGCGCCTTCAGGTCGCGGTCCAGAAAAACCAGAATGCCCTGGTCCGTGTCTTTATCCGACGTCATCATCAGGCCTCCACGCCAAGGCGACCGCCGTTGCACAGCGATTCGCGGTCGAGAATTTCCACTTCCCGCCCGTCCACCCAGAGGGTCTTCTGTTGCTGGAAGCGGGTAAAGATCCGGCTCACCGTTTCCACCGCCAGCCCCAGATAGTTGGCGATGTCATAACGGGTCATGGGCAGACGGACACGTTTCGCGCTCAGGCCGCGGCGCTGTTGCCGGGCCGCCAGGGACAGCAGCAGCGACGCCACCCGGTCATCGGCGCTCTTCTTGCTGAGCAGCATGTGCAGCTCGCGATCGGCTCGGATCTCATTGCTCATCAGGCCGAAGAAATGGTGCTGGAGCGAAGGGATACGCTGCGACAGATCCTCGAGACGATGGAAGGGAATCTCGCAGACGGTGGCGGTTTCCAGCGCCTTGGCGTTGCTCAGGTGGCGGGCGGTGCTGATGCCCTCCATGCCCACGATTTCGCCGGGCAGATAAAAGCCGGTGACCTGCTCCTCGCCCTCGTCGGAGACCACACAGGTCTTGAGCGCGCCGGAGCGGACCGCGTACACCGAATGGAAGTCGTCGGAGGCGCGGAACAGGTACTCGCCGCGCTTGAGCGGGCGTCCCCGCTGCATGATGCGATCGAGTTGTTCCAATTGATCCGGGGCGACAGCCAGAGGCAGACAAATCGGGCTCAGGCTGCATTGGTTGCAAGATACACTGCGTGTCATGGTGCCCCCTTCGGGCGGGCTGCGTAGCAAAGATGCGGCTTGGTTCATTATAGGGCCTATCAAACGTTTTAGATAATCCGGCTGGAGCGCTCGCCGAGCCCGAGCACGGTGGCGGTCAGGGCGGGCAGGAAGGTCACGGTGATGATGGCGGTGCCCAACAGGCCGAACAGCACGATGGCGCCGACGCCGCGATACAGCTCGGTGCCTTCGCCGGGGATCAGCACCAGCGGTGCCAGGCCGCACACCGTGGTGATGGTGGTCATGGCGATCGGCCGCAGGCGCGAACGCACCGCCTCACTGACCGACTCGGCCACGGCCATGCCGCCGCGCCGGTTGGTGAGCGCCTCGTGGACGATCAGGATGGGATTATTGACCACCGTGCCCATCAGGATCAGAAAACCAAGCATGGAGATCATGTCGAACGGCTGGCTGAAGCCGGGCAGACCCAGCGCGGGCATCAGGGCACCCAGGCCGTTCAGCAGTGCCAGGCCGAGAATGCCGCTGGCGATGCCCACCGGAATGGTGGTCATGATCAGCAACGGGTAGCCCCAGTGGGTGAAAATGGCCACCAGCAGCAGATAGACCAGCAGCACCGCCACCACATAGTTGCCGCTCAGGGCTTCCTGGGTGGCCTGCAGTTGATCGCTGGCGCCGGAGATGTCCACATTGACCTCCGGCGGGATCTCGCCGGCCTCGCGGAGGGCGCCGATCACGTCGTTGCGGACCATGGCGACGCCGGTTTCCAGGGCCACGGCGCGCGGCGGAATGATGTTCAAGGTGACCGTGCGGCGGCCGTTGACGCGGCGCACCGTGCTGGTGTCCACGGTCTCCACCAGTCTCGCCACCGACGACAACGGCACGGTGGCGCCCTGGGGCGTGTGCACCGGCAGCGAGGGCAGGGCGGCCAGGTCCGGATCCACCCCGGCGTTGCTGTAGGCGTAGATGTCCACTTTATCGTCGCCGAGGAAGAACTCATCCATGAAGGCGCCGTCGGTGAGCGCCGCCACGGTGAAGCCGATGTCGCCGGCGCTCATGCCCAACTCGGCGGCCCGTTCCCAGTCCGGCCGCACCTCAAGCAGCGGCTGGGCCAGCGCCAGACTGGCCGGCTGGCTCTGGATGCGCGGGTTGTCGAACACCGCCTCGGCGCGACGGTAGGCGGTCTGGGCCACCTGGTAGAGCGTCGCCAGATCGTTGCCCGAGATATCCAGGTTGACGCTGCGGGTGCCGCCGTCGTTGCTGGAAATGATCGAACCCCGGGCGGCGAAGGCGCGCATGCCGGGGTAACGCTCGTAGTAGGCGGTGATGGCGTCCATCAGCGCTTCCATATGATCCGGGTCCACCGGCTCGGCGATAATGCGCAGGCTCTGGGCCTCGATGGACAGGTTCAGATAGCGGATCGGCGGCGCCGGCAATTCGCCGCGCTCGTAGGCGGCCGGGTCGGCGTCCACCAGGGGCAGGAAATGGGCCTGCACTTCCTTGCCGATCTCCACCATGGCGTTCAGGTTGTAGCCCGGCGGCGCGTTCATGGAGGCGAACGTCTTGGCTTCCTCGCCCTCGGGCAGGTACTCCGCCGGCGGCGTCAGCAGCACCAGCACCAGGGCGCCGCCGGTCACGGTGGCGGCGATGGTGGCCAGCCGGCGCGGCGCGGTGGCGCTGAGCCAGCGGGAGAACCCGTGCACGCGGCGCAGCCAGCCGCTGTCCTGGCCGCCGTGGTCGAACACCGCCCGGAAATCCAGCCGCGCCGCCAGGGTCGGGATCACCGTCATGGCCACCAGCATGGAAACCAGGATCGACGCCGACACGGCGATGGCGATGTCCGAGTAGAGCTGGCCCGCCTCCTGGGCGATGAAAACCACCGGCAGGAACACCAGCACCGTGGTCATGGTGGAGGCGAACACCGCCGGCCACACCTTGCGAATGCCTTCCACCGACGCGCGCAAGCGGTCCAGCCCCCGGCGCCGCTCGATCTCGATGCTTTCCAGCACCACGATGGAATTATCCAGGGTCATGCCGATGGCGAATGCCACCCCGGCCAGGGAAATCACGTTAATAGTGCGCCCGGCCAGCAGCAGGCCGAGAAAGGCGGCGATGGTGCAGATCGGAATGCCCACCACGCCCACCGCGGTGACACGCACCGAGCGCAGGAACAGGAACATCACCAGGGTGGCGAAGACCGCGCCGATGGCGAGATTGGTCCAGACATTGGCCACCGAGGCTTCCACGTAGCGCACGTCGTCGGAGATCAGCGACATGCGCATGCCGGCCGGCTTGAGCACCTCCTGGTTGATCAGCTCGACCTGCTCGAACATGGCGTACTTGATGTCGATCACGTTGGAGCCGGTTTCCCGGCGCACCGCCAGGCTGATCACCGGCTCGCCGTTGACGAACGACTCCGCGCGCACCGGGAAATGATCCAGTTCCACGGTGGCCACGTCGCTCAACCGGGTAATACTGTCCTGGCGCCGCTCCAGAATCAGGTCCAGCAGCTCCGGCACCTCGTCGAAGCGGCCCACGGTGCGCAGCAAATAGCGGCGCTTGCCGCTGTCCACTTCGCCGCCGGACACATCCTGGTTGCGGCGCAGCAGCGCCTCGCGCACCTGCATCACGGTGAAGCCCCGTTCCGCCAGGCGCTGCGGGTCCAGCAGCACGCGGATCTGGCGCTCGGCGCCGCCGCGCAATTCCACCTGGGAAACGCCGTCGACGCTCTCCATGCGGGGGCGGACATTGTCGTCGATGAAATCGCGCATCATGTCCATGTCCAGGTCCTTGGGATTGCCCGCCTGGGGCGAGACCCGGTAGTACATGAAGGCGTTGGCGGAAAACGAGGTGGACAGAATGCGCGGCTGGTCCACATTGTCCGGGTAGGAGGGCACCTGGCTGAGCGCATTGTTGACCCGGATCAGCGTTTCGGTGATGTCCACCCCGAACGGGAATTCCAGCTCGATTTCCGCGTCGCCGCTGCGCGCGGTGGCGGTCAGACGGCGCAGATTGGGGATATTGCGCAGGTATTCTTCCTGCTCGATCAGGATCTCTTTCTCCACGTCCTGGGGCGTGGCGCCGGGCCAACTGGTCTGGACCGTAATGGTGCGCACTTCCAGGTCGGGGATCATCTGCACCGGAATACGCAGGGCGGCGAGCACGCCGAGCAGGGTGATGATCAACACCACCACGGTCATCAGGGTGCCGTTGCGAACGATCTTCTCAAACACGGCGAGACCTCATTGCGACACCCGCAGCTCGCGGCCGTCGGTCAGGCTCTCATTGCCGCGCACCACCACCCGGTCGCCGGCGCTCAGGCCCTCCTTGATGGTGACCAGATCGCCCAGACCATCACCAACCCGGACACGCTGCTCCCGGGCCACCAGGCCGTCCTCGCCGTCCTCGGCCAGCCACACCGACACCCGGCCGTCCGGATAACGCACCAGTGCATCCCGCGGCACCGCCAGCCGTGCCTCGTCGCCACGCAGGAAGAGGGTGGCGCGCACTGACATGCCCGGCGTCAACGCCGGCGGCGATTCCAATTCGGCGCGGATCAGAAAGGTGCGGGCGCTGGGATCGTTGACCGGCACAATAGCGGTGATCGTTGCCGGGTAGGCGGGCCCGGTGTCGCCGCCCAGCCGGACCTCCAGCCGGTCGTCCTCGGACACCCTGGGGAAATACTCCTGCGGCACCGCCAGATCGGCGCGCAGATCCTCAAGACTGACCAGCTCCAGCACCGGGGTCCCCGGCGTCACCCATTCGCCGACCTCCGTCTGCTTCTGGCTGATCACGCCGTCGAACGGCGCCTTGAGCGTATGGCGGTCGAGCAGGGCGCGTTGCCGGCGGGCCTCGGCGCGGGCCCCGGCCAGCGACGAGCGGGCGATCTCCACCTCGGACTCCAGGCTCCGCACCTGGGTGGCGGCGATGCTCTGGCGGGCCGCCAGCGTGCTGGCTTCCTTCAGGCGCCGGCGGGCGTCCGCCAGGCTCGCCTCGGCCTCCGCCGCGGCGGCCCGGGCGCCTTCCAGCGCCAGACGGTTGAGCTCGGCGTCCAGCTCCAGCAGCACCTGGCCCTGTTCCATGCGGTCGCCCAGATCCACGTCCAGCGCCGTGACCAGACCGGCCACCGAAGTGGAAAGCAGGGCGGCCCGGCGGGCGGTGAGAGTGCCGGTGAGCGGCAGGCGCTCCTCCAGCTGGCGGGATTCCACCGTCACCAGTGTCACCGGCTCTTTGGCCCGAACCGATTCGAACGCGAACAGTGCCAGAAAACCCATCAGCCAGAGAGGCAGACGACTGTCGCCCAAAAAGCCGGCAAACCCCTCGGTATCGCGATCTCGCATCCGTACCGTTACCCCCATGATGTCGGTGTGGTGATCAGCCCTTGGGAATGGACCATCAGAAACGACAATGATTCCCTTTATCAGCCAGCGCATTAGGGCAGCCCCTTGAAAAAGGGTCAAGCCAGTCACGGACAGCGTAATGGCATGCCATGAAAGCCCCGCGAAGGAGAAAAACAGGACCGCGCAATTTCTAGAATTAACTTTAAATAATATTTATAACTACATGTTTTATATCTGTTTCGTAGTTAATGTCAGACCCTTACACAATCAGGCCATGATGGGTTTGGTGAATATTTGACCTCGTCGCTGGTTGGCATAGACTCAACACGGTGGGGAGTCGCGAAGCCACGCTCTCAAAGCTTCCAAGACCAAAACAATAAAAAGGGAAAGAATCATGTCCATGGATTTCGAAGATCGACTGGAACAAATGCGCGCGAAAGTAGGGCAGTTGGCCGGCGAGCTTGGGACGGAAGAAGCCACCAAGAACGCACTCGTCATGCCCTTTATCAAGGACATCCTTGGCTATGATGTCTTCAACCCGATGGAGGTTATCCCGGAGTTCACCGCCGACCAGGGCATCAAGAAGGGTGAAAAAGTCGATTACGCGGTGAAGCAAAGCGGATCGATTCAGATCCTGATTGAGTGCAAACGTGCCGGCGACAGCCTGGGTTTCAAGCACGCCTCGCAATTGTATCGATACTTCTCGGTCACCGAAGCGCGAATCGCCATTCTGACCAATGGGGTGCGCTATCAATTCTTCACTGACTTGGATGCCGCTAACAGGATGGACAAAAACCCCTTCATGGAAATCGACTTCCTGAACTTCAATTGGCGGCTTTCCGATGAGATTCGCAAGCTTTCCAAGAACGACTTCGACCTCGGTGATGTGATCAACGCGGCGGGCGAGCTGAAGTACACCAACCGCATAAAACGGCTGATCGCGGAACAATTCAGCGAGCCCTCCGATGAATTCGTGGCGATGTTCGCAAGCCAGGTGTACGAGGGGCGGCTGACACAGAAGACCAAAGAGGACTTCCGGGACATTGTCCGGCGAGCTACCGGGCAGTTCATGAATGACAGCCTCAATGAACGTCTGAAAGGCGCGGTGAAAGACGACTACGCCGAACGTCCATCTCCGGTGCCCTCGGAAGAGCCGGCGACCGACGACGGGCCCCAGGTGGAAACCACGGCCGAGGAACTGCAGGGCTTCTACATCGTTCGGGCGATCCTGTCGGACGAAGTGGATATCAACCGTATCATCGAGCGGGACACGCTCAGCTACTTCGGGGTGCTCCTGGACGACAACAATCGCAAGCCGATCTGTCGGCTTCACTTCAATCGATCCCAGAAATACCTGGGGCTGTTCGACAGTGACAAGGTGGAGACCCGGCATCCCATCAACACACCCTCCGACATTTTCCAGTTCAAAGACCGGCTTCGTGAAACGATCGGGTTCTACGACACGGCGAAGGCGGAGACCGCGGATACGGTCTGAGTCGTCTGAAATGAGCGGCGCAATTCGTGAAGGGGCGCCGCCCAGCCACAGCAATGACTACGTGTAATGTATAGTCTTGTCGCACCCGGATGCGGGGCCGGGCGCGACGTAAGTGCCTGATTCTAAGCGGCTATTTGCTCCGCGATGTGCCGCCAATGCTGCGACAAAATGTCGTTACCCTTCTTCTCAACGCGCTCGACCTGGAGCCACAAAAGCACGGTTTCAGGGTCCAAGCCGAGCATTTCGGCGGCCTTGATCGCAGTGGTGTCATCCATGGTCGTGCCTCGCACAAACCAGCAGCGAGCGGTCTCTGTTTTCACGTCCAGAGCCTTGGCCAAAGAGTAGTAAGTGTGGCGTGGAATCAATGACTTAACGCCCTCAGCGAGCGCCAGGGTAGTGATGGTTTCCATGTCGTTTCGCACCTATTTTTCACCAGAGAACAAACAGCCCGCCGGCTGTCAAGAGTCTTGCACCCAGGAAAAATTTTATAGACAACCGTCATCTGTAGGAAGGTGCTGAGGCCATTTGCACCTACCGATGTCGTTTGACTATTGTCGTTTCCGACACCTCAGGGGATGGGCCGCCCGGCCCTGAACCTGGGGTTCCCAAACAACAACGACAGTGAGGTGTCGCTATGGGAACGGAAACGAAATACCGCGTCGGGCTGCTCTGCAAGCTGCCGGCTCAGAACGCGGCCATGAACGTCTGGATGGGGTCGGAAACGGACCCGCTCGAAATATCGACCTTTGAAGAAGCGCGCCGGCACTCCGCCGCCTTCCCTCCTCAGTTGGCTATGACCTGGGTCCAGGTGCTGGCCGCCCGCCATGACTGCGTTCTGGTCGAGCGCGTGGAGGTGGCCCGTGGATAAGGTGATTCTCAGCGAAGCGGCCCTGCCGTATATCCGCAAGTACATCAAGAATTGGCGTGATGCCGAGGGCCGCCGGGGCGGCGTGGTGCTGGTCTACAACGGCGACATCGCCGGCTGGATGGACAAGCTGCGCGACCCTGGTCACTGGTGCCCTGGCTGTCTGGCTTTCAGCGAGCGCGGCGGCGTCTGGCGCGCCGAGGGCGGCAACGACTACGAGGGTGCCCATGTGTGGGTGGTGGTCTGCCCTGACCGTCAGGATGACAGCTGGGCGAGTGAGCCGCCGGATGTGGAGGCGGGCCATGACTGAGATTAAGCAATGGCTAGCCGAGTCCCCTATGCGTGTGGGCGCTCCGCGACTGCGCGGTTTGATGCAGCAGCTCGACAGCCCAAAGAGCGCCGCTCACGCCATCTACCTGAAAATCCAAGTACGTGCATACATCACCGCGCTGAATGACGTTGGCGTGATCGACGGTGATCAGTTCCGCACCTTCGAACGGGAGGTGGACGATGCGTAGCCTTTTTCAGAAAGCCTCACCTTTCCTGTGCGCTTGGTTGATGCGCAACGGACCTGTTGTGGGAGGGTTCGTCCGGCCTTGGTTGGTTACCCGTGATGGGCTGCTTATGAGCGTCCAGGTGAGCGATTTCCATTACTCCTGGCCGAAGCGGACGGGCGGGCCGTGGTCGCAAGTTGAGATTGGTTTCCCCTCCGCCAAGCTGCGGGCATTGAAGCGTTACGCCGAGGATTGGTCCGACCCGATGGGCACCGTCTACCGCTATGTGCCTGTGGAGGTGGCGGAAAGGGTGATTCGTCGCCATGGGGGTATCAGGTCAGGCGTCGCTCCGGGCAAGGCCATGGCGTTGTCGCGGATGCTTCGCCGGGGGGTTATCGATCATGTATAGAGCGAACCTTTCCCCCGATGACCTGCGGCTGGCCGGCGGCGCTTTGCACGGCATCGTTAAAAAGGCCGAGGCCGCCGGCTACGGCGGCGACATGGCCGGCATCGCCGGTCTCGCCAAGCTGCTCGACACCATGGCCGGGCGTATCGAGCGCCAGGGCCGCGCCCATGCCGAAATCGCAATGCCGGCGGCCAGCCGGGTGGAGCGTGTCGCGTGATGGCCGCCCCGGAATCCATCGCCCGCGCCCGCCTGGTCGGCCACGGTCTGGTGATCGTCGGCGCCCTGTTCGCCTGCTGCTACGTGGGGCCGGCCTGATGTACGTCGAAGCCGGTGGCGTGGGTGATGTGTCCGTCTTTCACGGCATCATGGCCCAGCATTCGTTTGATAAGGCCATGGAGCGCCAAGCCGAGCCGCCCCCGGCAGACGAACGGGAGTGGCAGTCCGGCGCCCGCCTGATATCCCGTGAGATCTGGAATATCCGCCACAAGCTGGGGCGCCTGGGCCGAACCGTGTTTGACAGGGCCTCGGACTGCGTGTCGCTGATGCGCAAGCTGATCGCGGGCCGCGAGCTGTATGACGCCCGGTGGTACCCCAAAACCGACGACAAGGCGTTTAAGCGCGCTGCGGCCCTGGTCGGGCGCGCCGTGGGTGGCGTGGAGTTGCCGAAGGTCGAGGATGCCCCCTGGGGCTGGTCGGCGTGGTGCCAGCGCATGACGGACGTGCGCTGGTGGGTGCGCCAGATCGCGGTGTGTGACGCCCGGCGGGCCGAGCGCGGGCGCATCCGCGAGGGGCTGGTGAAGCGCGGAAAGCAGCTGTACTGCTCCGATGCGGCGGTGAAGCGGTGGCGGGAAACCAAAGCTGCGGCATTGGAATACGCAGAACAGTGCGTGGTGTTCAACGACGACGCGGACGTGCTGCTGCTGGCCGACATGGCGCGCCGGTCGCTGTCGAACCCGGTAAACCGCCGGGCTGAAATGTTCGCCCGCCTGCGGGGCATGGAGGAATACGCCCGTGCCCGCGAGGACGCCGCTGTGTTCGTCACCCTGACGTGCCCGTCGCGGATGCACCCGGCCTCAGAGCGCTATGACGGCACGACGCCGAAGCAGGCCAATCAGCACCTCTGCGAGCAGTTTGCAAAAGCCCGCGCCGCCCTGGGCCGGGGCGCCAAAAACCGCCCCGTGGTCCGGTTTTACGGCATGCGCATCGCTGAGCCGCACCACGATGGGTGTCCGCACTGGCATGCCCTGTTCTTCGTAAAGCCGGAACACCTCTCGGTTTTCAAGGCGCTGCTCACGAAATACGCCCTCCAAGTGGACGGTGCCGAGCCGGGCGCGCAGGCCCACCGGGCGGTGTTTGAAGATATCGACCCGGAGCGCGGCTCGGCGGTCGGCTACATCGCGAAATACATTGCCAAGAATATCGACGGGAGAAAGGCGGATGGAAGCTCTATCGGTGATGCTGTGGACGATGACGGGGTTTCTGATGGGGATGCTATTGGCACGGCTGAGCGCGTTCTTACGTGGGCGTCGCTGTGGGGCATCCGGCAGTTCCAGCAGGTCGGCGCGGAGTGCATCGGACCCTACCGGGAGTTGCGTCGTGTCGATGGCGAAATACCGGAAAGCGAAGCCATGGAGCGCGCCAGGAAGGCCGCCGACGCCGGGGACTTCTGCGCGTATCTTGAGGCTGCCAACGGCGAGCCGATCTGGACCGCCAAAAACCGGGAATACTGCAACCGATACGGTGAGCCCGTTGCTGTGGTTGTCGGCGTTACCTGCGGACCAGCGACGGTTATTACTCGCCGTGACGACTGGCGCCTTATGTCTCTCCCTGATCTCTACGATGCCTACGAAACGGCGGACGCGCAGGCGTGGGCGGATTTGCTAGGGGAGGTGGTGCATCGGATAAGCATCGGTGCTTTAGGTTTTTCAGGTGGTGGCGCGCAAGCGCCGCCGCCCTTGGACTTGTGTCAATAACTGTACGGAACGGCGAAGCGGAGCGAGACATGGGAATCAAAAACAACGCGGTGGTGGGGCACATTGAGTGCCCGCTGTGCCAGGGGGCGGCCACCGTACACAGTTGCATGATCGGGCGGGGCGGCAAAAAAGAGGCGCTCTACATCCGTTGCGGCACGGTGTCGAACGGCTGCGGGTGTATCCAGCCCTACGGCCCCACCGGCCAGCAATTCATCCGGGACCGGTACCGGCCCCTGGACGATAAACCGGCCCCGGAAACCGGGCCAGAAACCGGAACGGCGGGCGGCAGTGAGCCGGCGGCCAATGAACCGGAATACGTGCCCGGCGAGGAAGAAAACCGGGATAAACCGAAAAAGCGCGGTTTCCTGTCCGCGCTACTGAGCGAGGAATAACCACGGATGGCTACTCCAAATCAGCGCCGCAAGGCGCACCAGAAACCGGAAGAAAAACCGAAAGACGACGCCGGCAGCACGGCGGTGGCGGAGCCTGGAAAACCGGAAACGCCGGCCCCTGAGCCGGAAAAACCGGATTACGCCCCGCTGGAAGCCATGGCGGGCGAGGGCGCAGCGAACAGCGAGGAATACAGGCCGGGAAGTGAACCGGAGCCGAAAGCGCCCACCGTGGGAGGCAAGGAACTGGCTGGGCTGTTCCAAATGGTTTACGGCACTCTGGCAATACGCCTCGGCGCACACTGGCAGCTGAGCGATGACGAAGCCAGCCAGCTGGGCGGTGCCACGGATGCGGTGCTGGAAAAATACGGCGCCAAAAAAGCGATGGGGCCGGAGTTTACCCTGATCGTGACCGCCGGGGTCGTCACGCTGCCGCGTGTGGTGCTCACCATGGCGGCGAACAGCGATCAGAAACCGGAAGAAACCGGCCAGGAAACCGGAGCGGGCGAGGGGGCCGGCGATGGCGGTAAATAAAAATCCAGCGCTGAAAGCCCGCCATGTGCTGCTGATCGGTGCCACGGGTGCGGGGAAGAGCCAGGCGGTAAAGAATCTTGTGCCCCGGCGGGGCGTCAGGGTGATCGCCTTCGACCCGGACGGCGATCACGGGTGCCATGAGTTCGACACCCTGCCGGCGTTCGCCAAGCAGTTGGCGCGGGCTGATCGCTCCGGGAAGCCTTACCGGCTGGCCTATACCGGCGCGAAGAAGCCTAGCGATCTGGAACGGTTTTGCGAATGCGTATGGGCGGTGCTCGACGGTAACAAGCTGACTCATGTCATTTTGGAAGAGGCCGCGCAGTTCACCAATGGTAGTGGGCCGGCGGATGAGGCGCTGAGGAACCTGTATCTAAGGGCAAGGAAGTACGGCGGGATTCTGTACGGCGTGGGACAGCGGGCGGCGGAGGTGCCGTCCACCATGCGCATGAGTAGCGCCTATAAATACATCGGGGTGCTGGAGGGAATGATGGACGCGAAGGCGGCGGCGGCCATGATCGACGTGCCGCCGGAAACCCTGATAAAAACCCCGCCGGATGAGCTGCGGTTCTGGCATAAGCAGACCGGGCGCGACCCTGAATACATGCAATTCAAGTATCTCGGCTAGATTTTTCTGCCACTAAATTAAACCTGTTTTTCAGGTTTTAAGGCGCTTCGGCGCCTTTTTTGTGCTTGACCGAAAACCGAAACGCCGTGCTTCGCTTGCTCCTGCACCTGTCGGCATTCGCACCGCCGGCTACCAGTGAACGCAGGGACGGAGGTGGCGCAAGGATGCGCTCTATTTTCCGATTCTTCACACGACAACCGTGGGAATTTTACCGATGAGCAAAGCACGCATTATCACTATCGCGCTTTCAGTTCTGGCCGTGGCCGCTATCAACCGCACCGCGCAGGGCCGCAAGCTGCTGAACGGCGGCTAAGCGAGGCGCTATGAATCCGATCAACTATGTACGCGAGAACATCGACCCCAAAATCGTCGTTAGCAGCGTGGTCGCTGCGGTGGCGATTGGGGCGCTCGCGTACGCCATGAAACAGTCCGGCATCGCACCGCTCCAGGCGGTCGCGAAGGCGGCAGGGAAATAGGGGACCAAGGATGGCTCTGCCTCTCGCTATCGAGCGAAACGAAATCAAACTGGCGTCACCGAACGGCGTAGTGGCCGGCGGTACCGCCACCTTCCAGCTGCCGCGAGGCTACCGCTATCACGATATCCGGTTGAAGCTGGGCGGCGCACTAGCCGACTACCCGGAAATCCGGGTGAAGTGCAACACCACCACCATCCGCCGGTACTCCGCGACCGAGCAGGACATGATGAACCAGACCGATAAGATTCCGTCTTTCGGCACCCTGGGTTATCTGCTGCTGCCGTTCGATTCCAAGGGGATGCGGGTTCGTGAGGGCGAGGAAGAAACCGCGCTCAACGTAGGCCGTCCGCCCGGTGCGGAGCCTCAGCAGGGCGAAATCACCAGCTGCGAAATCCAGATTGATATCGCCCCGGGTGCGGCTACTCCGTCCATCGAGGTTTCCGCGTCGGTGTCCACCGCCATTGCCGGCGGCGCCAATCTGATCCGCCATATCGTGAAAACGTCCCGTGATGCCAGCGGCGCGGGCGAGGTCGATTATCACGATTTTGACTATGGCACCCGTGACCGGGCGTTCATCCGCCGGATGTTCCTGAAAACCGAAAATCTGTCGTTGATCAAGATCAAGCGGAACAACGACATCATTTTCGAGCGCACCCGGGCCGCGAACAGTGGCGTGCTGCTGGAACGCGGTTTCCGTGTGCAGCAGGCCGGGTGGACTCTGCTGGACCGCACTGAGCACGGCTTTGCCGGCGGCCGAATCAACACCCTGGGAAGTGATATCCGGGTGACCCTGGACTACACCCAGGCGACGGCCAATTTCCCGGTGCTGATCGAGTACCTCGGCACCCTGAATTCATAACCGGAGCGTCACGCCGTGAGCATTTGGGACAGCATTCAGGGCAGCATCGGCAACGCCGTGGACACCGTGTCCGAGGGGTTTCAGGACTACGTGGGTAACGAGGTCAACAACTGGGTAAACCAGTCGGACCCCGGCCGCCCTGAAACCGTCCAGCCGGAGCCGTCACCGCTGCCCTATAGCGGCCCCGATCAGGGTGCCCAGCAGCGGGCGGCGGCCATGTCCGAGCAGCTGCAACAGTGGCTGCCCTGGGCGGCCGTGGGGCTCGCTGCCGTGGCGTTCATTGCCTATCAAGGGGGTCGCTGATGTGGGGCATGTTGGCATCGGCGGCTGGAAGCGCCGCGCAGGGTGGCGGTGGTTCCGCCGGCTCAAGTACCGGGGACACCGTTCTCGGGCCGATTGATCAGGGCGGCCCGGTCGTCACGTTCAATTCAGGGACCGGTGCCGGCGCCGGGGCAGGGGGCGGCGGCATCAGCCCCTGGATGATTGGGGCCGCTGCGGCGGTCGCTATCGCGTGGATCGTCAGCCGGAAAAAGTAGCGTGGACACCGGCCGTGTCCGAGGCCCTGGCGCTGGCCGCCGAGGTTGAGGACGCGGCCGGTGCCACGGAAGCACTGCGGCAGCGGTGGGAGCGGGGCGAGCTGGCCCTGTTCGGAAACGGGCGCGGCTATCTGGTCGCGGAAGTGGTTAAACACGTTGAAACCGGCGAGCTGATGGGCCGGTTTCACGCATGCCAGGGAAAGGGCATGCGCCAGCTGGTAGCCGGCGTGATCCAGGGCGCCAAAGCGGCCGGGGTTCGGCGCTGGGACTGGCAGGCTAAAACCGCTGCGCATTTGCGGCTTTACCAGCGGTGGGGCCGGTGGCTGCGTCAGCAGGGAGTGATACGCGAATGTCGTTTGGCAGCAGCAGCAGTGAACAGAACACCAGCGTTACGAACGTCCGCGAAGACAACATCTGGAATAACAGTGGCGCTAGCGGGAACGTACTTAACATAGGTGAGGCCGGTGGCGATGTTACGTTCCAGACGCTCGACGGCGAGCTGGCGGAGGCCGCGCTGGAGTCGAACCGCCAAGTGGCGCAAACCTCTGTGCAGCAGGCACTCGGCTTCGGTAGCGACGCGCTGGCGATCCTGGGCGACAACCTGACCGAGGCGGTCGGCAGCCAGGGCGATATCGTCTCCAAGGCGGTGAACGCGCTGGAGTGGAAAGACCAGCTCCAGAATCAGGAAACCCAGCGCCTGATCCAGAGTATCGACAACGCGAACACCGATGACGGTGCGCAAACCGTCATGGAGTCGGTGAAGTGGCTGGCGCTCGGCGTGATCGGCGTGGCCGCCGCCTACGGACTGACGAAGGGGTAGCATGGAACCGATTATCCGCGAAATCCCGGCGGGCGCTGAGATCGAGATTCAGCGCGCCGGGGATTTCATCTTCATTATCGACTGCGGGCACACCGTGGAAGTGCTGCTGGGTAACCAGGGGCGCGCCATAGCAGTGCCAGGCGCGATGATTCGCCCGCCGTCGCGCTTCCCCAAATTCGCCCTACGAAACCCGGACCCGGAGCGCCCCGCGTTCGTCCGGATGATCGTGGGCGAGGGCAGTTACACCAGCCAGATTATCCAGGGCGAGGTGACCGTAAACCCCGGCATCAAGGGCGAAGATGGGCAGTTTGTCGATGACACCCGCTCCACCGTCCGCCTGCGCGCCGCGTTCGGCAATATCGCTCCGCAAAGCTACATCGCGGGACAGCTGATCAGGGTGCCGGGTGGTGCGCCGAACGAGCAGGCGCGGGTGACGGTGTTGGATAACCGGCGCCTGCTGTTCTGTGATGGCGACGGCGACGGCTGGCAGCTGGTGAGCGACTGGCCGGATTCTCTGGACGGTGAACCGATTGTTGCGCTCGGTGATGGCTGTGGGACGCTGATAGGGCCGGAGCTGTGGGTACCAGAGGGTCAGTCGCTGCCGGGGCTGGGTAAGCGCGTCGTGATCAACGTCTATGATGCTGCGACGCTGAGCGCCCGCCGAACTGTGGTCACGGACATAGTGTGGGATGGCATCGGCGTGAACCCGCAGGTGGGGTGGGCCGCATACCTGCCAGCCAGCGACACGATTGCGGTGTGGGCAAAGGACGCCGAGAACAAATATTTCCACTTCGTTGATCGAAAAGGCGGGAGGAAGCGGCCCAGCCTGCCAAGTGGCGGCGCGAATCGGGGGCGCAACGGCGCTGTCCTGCGCCAGGGCGTTCTCCATGCGCTGAACTCGCCGAATAATAACAACGGCGACTGCGCGGTTTTTGATGAAAAAACGCTGGAGGAGCTGGACTGGGACACCGCCAGCAAGCTGCCTGAAATTGCCCTGAACAGCGGCGGGGCGGCGCTGACGCCGAGGGATACTCTGATTCTAACGGACACTTATTCCTCCGCTGAGTATCCGATGGCGGTGAAGGAATACGCTATCCAGGACGTGACGATATCGGGCAGTGGAAGCGTGAGCGCCTGTGCCGGCTCGGGCCGGTTCAAAGACAGCCAGGTCGACACCGTGGCCCAGCTGTACACGCAACGCCTGGAAAACGGCCGCGTCCTGGCGTCCGGTGAGCTGCTGAGGGCGGTCCTTGAGCTGTACACGGGCCGCTACATGCCGCCGGATTACCTCGATTACATCTACGGCGTCCGGGCCGACAACCTGGACGGCATCAGCCCGCGCATCATCAGCACGGGCGGGCAGTCTTTCAAGGCGGCCGGCGTGGCGGATGACGCCGCCGGCACGTTCCCCCAAACCATTGAAATAACGCTCCGCGAGGGCCTTCTGTGATGGAACACACCAGTAAAACCCAGCTGCAATTTGAGCCCGGCGCGGCTCAGTTCGACCTCGCCAGCGGCGGCGAGCAATACGACACGCCGGAGTGGTTTCAGGATCGGCTCGGCGACCTCGCCCGGCTGACATACCTGCCAGCGGAATGGGCGGTCCAGCTGGACGCCAGCGAGGCGAACGGTGGCATCGTCACCGTGGAGCTGATGGCCGGAACCAGCGTACTGGCGTCCAAGGTGGTGGATTTCAGCGCCGGGGTTCACCAGGGCGAGCGCATGGACGTTGATCTGTTCAACGTGGGCGGCGCGCAGCGTCTCCATGTGCGGTGCACCGTCGACACGACCGGCACCGGTACGGCCGAGGTGCGGTCCTGGCTGAGTATCAACCAGCCGCTGGTCGTCGGCGGCTGCTGATGTGGCCGCTCGCCGTGCTGGGCGTCGCCGCCCTGGTCTACTGGCAATTCAGAGGGCAGGGCGGCGGCACCGCGACACAACCCACCAGGGATGAACCGATGAACATGGACCCGACACTGCCGCGAGGCATCCGCAACAACAACCCGGGCAATATCCGGCGCTCAGGCGACCCCTGGCAGGGGCTGGCCGATACCCAAACAGACCCGGCGTTCTTTCAGTTTGTCGACCCGGTGTACGGCATCCGGGCGCTCGCCCGCGTGCTGAAAACCTACCGGGACCGCTACGGGCTGACGACTGTCCAGGGCATCATTGATCGCTGGGCTCCGCCCGTGGAGAACAACACCGGGGCCTATGTCCAGGCGGTCGCCAGCGCCATGGGCGTGGCGCCAAACGTGCCGTTGGCCTGGGACGCCGGCCAGCTGCGCGCCCTGGTGGCCGCGATCATCCACCACGAAAACGGCCGGCAGCCCTACGACGCGGCGCTGCTCGATGACGGCATCCGTAGGGCGGGCTGGTGAACGCGTCGCTGGTAACCAACAAGCAGGCCGGCTTCATCGCGCTGGGCGCGGTGGTGGCGGCCTACCTGCTGTACCAGAACCGGCAGCTGTTCAACCCGGCCAGCCCGAACAACGCGGCGTACCAGGGCGTCAACGCCATCGGCTCAGAGCTGACCGGCAACGACGAATGGACGCTGGGCGGCTGGTTCTACGACCTGACGCACCCGCACCAAGAATATGAAATGAATCCGAGCGAGGCGCCGTTGTGGTGGCTGCTCGAAAACCCGCAATACCTCAATTCCGACACCGTAGCAGGGGGATAGACCTATGAAGTGGCTTAAGCAGTTATTCAAATACAACTGGGGCAAGATGCTGGTTTCCGCCATTGTGGGCGGCGCGCTCACGGCGGCGGGTATGCCGCCGGCCGTAACCGGCCCCGTGGCCGAAAGCGCCGGCAGCGCCGTGGACCAAGCTGTCGACGGCTACGGTGAGGACGCCGCCGAGGCTGAGTAGTGGAAATGCTCATGCAGTTGGTGCTACAGGGCGGCGGTACGGCGGCAGGCGTTGCGACGTTCGCCGTCCTGGTCAGCATCAGAAAGGATTTCCGGCGGGTGAACCGGCGCGTGACGCGCCTGGAGCGCCATATCTGGCCGGACGTGTTTGGGGATGACCCCGAAGCGGATTGACCCTCACAACGCGCGCCTGAGCGGCAGTCCGCCAGGGCGCAGTTCCAGCACCGGCGCCCGTTGCCGGCGCATCATGCGGCGATGGTCCGCCGCCTGCTGGAACAAAACCCAGCTGGCCCGCAATTCCTCCGGTGTCCAGCGTTCCCCCGTATCAACGTGCAGCAGCGCGCCCCCGCGCAACCTGAAATCCCTCCACCGGTCATCCGGCAGTAGCCCCAGCGCGCCGAAGCGAAGGGCGGCCATGTCCGCGTCGCTGATCGTGCCGCCGCCGGCCCAGCGCTGCGCGGTGCGCACAGTCTTACCGGTCCAGCGTGCGGCGCGGTGTGGTGAGACGTCGACGGTTTCCCCGGTCCACGGACAAAAAACATCCAAGTAACGATAATTTTTTTGCATTGGAGTCGTTCCCTTTGTTCGGAAAAAATCTAAAAAAGCGTTAAATCCTGGCCGATAGCGGCCGGTCCGGGCCATGACCCGTTGACAAAGGGGCGAGCTGTTGTTCCTGGTGGGTGCGCGTCCATCCTGGACTGTGTGTAATGTATATTATGTTAAATAGAAGATATGGCGCACACTCGCATTCGTCGGGCGATCCAGGTACAACAAGAGCGCTGCTATACAGACCCGGGCCCCGTTTTGCGAATTCTCCTGCTCAGTGACCTTCACCACGAACTGACACGCCGTTATGGCGACTCCCCCGCTTCGCTTCCGGACGTCGCCTGCGACCTGGTGGTTCTGGCCGGCGATATCGATCTGGGCACCGCCGGGGTGCGATGGGCGGCGGCGGAGTCCGACCGGTTGGGCAAGCCGATACTTTACGTGGCGGGAAACCACGAGCATTACGGTCAGGACATCGGCGCCAACCTTCGGGGTCTGCGGCGCGCCGCCGTCGGCACCGGGGTGCATTTCCTGGAGAACAATCGAGTCGATCTGGGCGGCGTGCGCTTCCTCGGCTGCACGCTCTGGACCGATTACCAGGCCGGCACCGAGGATCGCCGCGCCGCGATGGCGTTGATCGGTGCGCGGCTGCCTGATCATCAGTTGATACGTTCCGCCAAGCGACCCTTTACGCCGGCCCTGGCGCGCCGTCGCCATCGCCGTTCGGCGCGCTGGCTGGCGAACGAACTGGCGCGCCCCTTCGCCGGACCGACGGTGGTGATCAGTCATCACGGGCCCTCGGTACACTGTGCTCATCCCCTGTTCTCACCGGGGCCGCTGGATGGCGCCTTCTTCTCGATGCGGGACGATCTGGTCGCGCGAGCCGATCTGTGGCTCTTCGGCCACACTCATCAATCACTGGATACCCGCGTCGCTGACTGCCGTCTGGTCTCCAACCAGCTTGGTTATCGGGGCGAAACGTCCGGCTTCGATCCGGCGAAGATCGTTTCTCTGCCGGTGGACGGCGCCTGAGGCGGCGCCACCGCGGTCAGTCCGTTACCGCCGCCATGGCGCTGGTGAGCGCGGTGAGCTGGTGCGGCTCGATAATGAACGGCGGCATGATGTAGACCAGCTTGCCGAACGGGCGGATCCAGACGCCCTGCTCCACCAGCCGCTTCTGGGTGGCGGCCACGTCGCATGGGGCCTCCAGTTCCAGCACGCCGATCGCGCCCAGGGCGCGCACGTCGGCCACGCCGGGAACGCCGCGCAGCGGTTCCAGCTCCCGGCGCAGCTGCGACTGGATCGCCGTCACGCGGCCGCGCCAGTCGCTCTCCAGCAGTTCGTCGATGCTGGCGTTGGCCACCGCGCAGGCCAGCGGATTGCCCATGAAGGTGGGCCCGTGCATCAGCACGCCGGCCTCGCCGTCGCAGATACCGGCGGCCACGCGGTCGCTGCACAGGGTCGCCGCCAGCGTCATATAGCCGCCGGTGAGCGCCTTGCCCAGGCACAGGATGTCCGGGCAGACACCGGCGTGGTCCATGGCGAACAGTTCACCGGAGCGACCGAAGCCGGTGGCGATTTCATCGAAAATCAGCAGCACGCCGTGCTCGTCGCAGAGACGGCGTGCGCCGCGCAGGTATTCCGGGTGGTAGAAGCGCATGCCACCGGCGCCCTGCACCACCGGTTCCAGAATCACCGCCGCCACTTCGTGGCTGTGCTGTTCCAGCAGCCCGCGCAGGGAATCCAGGTCACGGTCGTCCCAGTCGTCGTGGTAGCCCACCGACGGCGCGTCCGCGAACAGGTGCTTGGGCAACACCTTGCTGAACAGATGGTGCATGCCGTTGACCGGGTCGCAGGTGGCCATGGCGCCGAAGGTATCGCCGTGGTAGCCGTTGCGCAGTGCGATCAGCCGGTGCTTTTCCGACTGTCCCTGGCTGAGCCAGTACTGCAGCGCCATCTTGATCGCCACTTCCACGGACACCGAGCCACTGTCCGCCAGAAACACCTTGTTGAGCGGTTCCGGCGTCATCGCCACCAGCCGCTTACCCAGTTCCACCGCGGGCTCATGGGTGATGCCGCCGAACATCACGTGGGCCATCTTGTCGATCTGATCCTTCGCCGCCTGGTTCAGGCGTGGGTGGTTGTAACCATGGATCGCCGCCCACCAGGACGACATGCCGTCGATCAGGCCACGGCCGTCTTCCAGCTCCAGGCGCACCCCGTCGGCGCGCGCCACCGGATAGGTGGGCAGCGGCTTGGAGGTGGAGGTATAGGGGTGCCAGAGGTGGTCACGGTCGAAAGCGAGATCAATGGACATAACGGGCTCGGAGGCGGATTAGGTGGGCGAACCATGCCAATTCCCGGGCGCGTTCTCAAGCCCCGTTGGCGCCGTGATTTGGCGGCTAAAGATTTTCGCCGGTTCGCCGACATTCCCCAGACCTTTACGCAGTAACCCGTTGGACTCCCCCCATGCTTAGTCGCTTCAAGATCGGCACCCGTCTCGGTGGTGCCTTTGCCGTTATTCTGCTTCTCCTGTTGGCCGCCTCGGCCACTGGTTTGTTTTCGGTGACGCGGATCGCCGAAACCACCCGCGACGCGCTGCAAAGCGACGGCGCGGTGGCCAGCAATGCCAGCCTGGTACGCCGTCTGGCGCTGGAGTCGCGCCGTTACGAGAAAGATGTGTTCATTAATCTGGCTGACTACCAGGCCTTGAACGATTACTTCACGCGCTGGAGCGACACCGTGACCCGGCTGAAAACCGTGCTGGATGAAGGCGAGGCGCTTGCCGTCAAACCGGCGCTCAAGCAGCGCTACCGTGACGCCCGCGACGGCCTGCTCGCTTATGAGACGGATTTCACCCGTATTTACGGTGCGATCATGAACGGCGTGTACCAGGACACGGCCGCCGCCAACGCGGCCTTTTCGGAGAATAAGGAAGGCATTTATCAGTTGGAGGAAGCGGCGCAAGACATCCACGACATCGCCATGGAGAATCTCGGCGGGCTGGGCACCACCCTGCAGGCCCAGGTGACCCAGGCGTTGCTCGGTCTGGTGGCGTTCGCGGCGGCGGCGCTGCTGGTGGCGGCGGTTCTGGCGGTGGTCATTACCCGCAGCATCACCGGCCCGCTAGGCCATGCGTTGCGCGTCGCCCGCCGTATCGCCGAGGGCGATTTGCGCGAGCGCATCGTGGTGTCCGGGCAGGACGAGCCGGCGCAATTGCTGCAGGCCATGGCGGACATGAGCCAGTCGCTGGTCAAGCTGGTGGGCGCGTTGCGCGGTGCCAGTGAAACCGTCTATATCGGTGCCAACGAGATTTCCCTGGGCGCCCAGGATCTCTCCTCGCGGACCGAGGAACAGGCCGCCGCCCTGCAGGAGACCGCCGCCAGCATGGAGGAGATCAGCGCCACCTCGGAGCACAACGAGAAAAACACCCGCGAGGCCGACCGGCTCGCGGACGCCGCCTCACGCAGTGCCCAGCACGGCGGCGAGGAGATGCGCGCCAATATCGCTCTGATGGAACAGGTGGTGGCCAGTTCCAAGAAAATGAACAGCATCATCGCCACCATCGACGACATCGCCTTCCAGACCAACATCCTGGCCCTGAACGCCTCCGTGGAAGCGGCCCGGGCCGGCGATAAAGGCCGTGGCTTCGCCGTGGTGGCCAGCGAGGTGCGCCTGCTGGCCAGCCGGGCCGGCGATTCCGCCGGCGAGATTCGCGCGCTGCTGGAGAGCACCGGCGCGCAGATCGCCACCTGCGCGGATCAGACCCAGCGCAGCGGGGAAACCCTGAACGGCACCGTGGAATCGATCAAAAAGCTCGCCGACCTGATGCGGGACGTGGCCACCGCCACCACCGAGCAGATCGGCGGTATCCAGCAGATCAGCACGGCGGTGACGCAAATGGACGCGGTCACCCAACAGAACGCGGCGCTGGTGCAGCAATCCAGCAGCGCGGCCGGATCGCTGGAGGATCAGGCCGGTCATCTGAAGTCGCTGGTGACGTCGTTCCGTATTCCCGAGGTTCAGAACGGCGCGGCCAGCCGCGCCAGCACGCCGTAGGCGTCGCCGGGGTTCTTGGTGCCGGAGATGTCCAGGTCGAACACATGAAACAGCGGGAACACCAGCCCCAGGGTCGCCACCGAATCCAGGTTGGCGATCAGGTCGTGCCGGTAGCCCAGCCGTAGCCGGGTGCGGTCGGCGGCGCCCCACTGCAGGCGGGCGCCGGCGTAGCGGGCGTCCAGGTTTTGCTGCAGGGCTTCGAAGCGGTCCAGATTCAGCTTGAAGTGGGTCGGCATGCCGGCGTAGTGGAAATCCGTGGCCAGTTCCGCGTGGGCCTTCATGGTGTAGGGGCTCGCCACCCTGCCCGGCCCCCGGTCGGGAAACAGGTTTTCCACCCTCAGGGCCAGATCCAGGTCGCCGAAGGAACGGCTCAGCCGCGTGTTGACGTTGAAGCCCTGCTGTTCGCTGACCGTCACCGGCGTCTCGAAAGCGGAGCCAAACGTCTGCTGGTGGGTCAGTTCATAGTTGTAGAGGTCGATCCGGTGGGCCTTGAACGCCGTTTCCAGCCGGTACGGGCTGGTTGACGGCCCGAACAGCCGCGCCACCGTAAGACCGGCTTCGTTGGTGACGGTGCCGCTGCCGACCATGCCGGAACCGTTGTCCGGGGCCAGGCCCGCCGGCATCGGGCCGTCGTCCGGAAACAGGGCGTTCAGCCGGGTATGGCTGCGCGCCACCAGCGCCGAGGACACACACTGGGTGGGCAGTTCGATGCGGGCGCCGGAGCCCGCCTCCAGGTGCATTTCGTTCTGTTCCACCTGCTGCCGGATGACGCCGTCATCGTCCAGCCGCGGGCCGCCCTCCACGCTGGTGAGACCCTGAAACAGACCCTGGGCGGCCGCCGGCGGGATCAGCGCGGCGAGTAACAGAGCCGTGGGCAAGCGGCCGGGGGCGGCCAGGGGGGCGGAAGCGGTCATGACGGGTGGTTCATCGCAGCGGGGTTGATGGCGGTGGTGATCACCGCCGTACTATGCAGCATCATGCCGATGGCGAAAAGGGGCGCCGGTTTTGATTGCCGGGCCCGGCGAACTGCGTTTTCATGGAAAGCAGCAGCCAGGAGACGTGCATGATCACCGCAATCGGCAGCGATCGACACGGTTTACCGGGAAAGGCGCCTTGTTGGCGCGGCCTGGGCGGGTGGTTTGTCGCCCTCGCCTGCCTGTTGCTGCTCGCCTCGCCCGGCCGGGCGCAATCGTCGGCGGAACCGTCCGCCGGGGGCGGCCCGGAGGTGCGCGTGATGGAGCTGCGGGGCGCCATCGGCCCGGCGGTCAGCGACGGCTTCGTGCGTGCCCTGGAAGACGCCAACCGTGCCGGCGCGGCGCTGTTCGTTCTGCGCCTGGACACCCCCGGCGGCCTGGATCAGTCGATGCGCACCATGATCCGGGCGATCCTGGATTCCCGGGTCCCGGTGGCCACCTATGTGTCGCCGCGTGGCAGTCGCGCGGCCAGCGCCGGCACCTATATTCTGTACGCGTCACACATCGCCGCCATGGCCCCCGCCACCAACCTGGGGGCCGCCACCCCCGTGCAATTGGGCGGCGCTGAGGCGCCCTCCCCGGCCGGCGGCGAGGCCGAGAAGGAGCAGGCCCAGGACAGCGCCTCCGCCCTGCGCCGCAAGCAAATCAACGACGCCGTGGCCTATATTCGCGGCCTCGCCGAGTTGCGCGGACGCAACGCGGACTGGGCGGAGCGCGCCGTGCGCGAGGCGGTCAGCCTGACCGCCGCCGAGGCCGAGGCGCAACAGGTGATCGACCTGGTGGCGCCGGACCTGGACACCCTGCTCGCCGAGCTGGACGGTTACCGCTTCCGCGACGGCGCCGGCGAACGCACCCTGACGCTCACCGGCTACCGGCTGGTGGAGGTGGAGCGCGACTGGCGCACCCGCTTCCTGGCCGTGATCACTAACCCCAGCATTGCCTACATCCTGATGCTGGTGGGCATCTATGGCCTGATTCTGGAATTCTCCAACCCCGGTTTCGGTATCCCCGGGGTGCTGGGCGCCATCTGCCTGCTGCTGGCGCTGTACGCCCTGCAGATGCTGCCGGTGAGCTATGTGGGGCTGGGCTTGATCCTACTCGGCATCGGGCTGATGGTGGCCGAAGGGCTGTCGCCCAGTTTCGGTGTGCTGGGCGTGGGCGGCGCCGTGGCCATGGTAATCGGCTCGATCATGCTGATGGATACCGACCTGCCCGCCTTTCAGATCGCCGCGCCGGTGATCGCGGCGGTGGCCGTGGGCAGTCTGGCGCTCACCGTGCTGACCGTGCGCCTGGCGTTCAAGGCCCATGGGAGGCCGGTGGTCACCGGCGGCGATACGTTGATTGGACAGGCCGCCGAGGCGGTGGAGGATTTCGGCCCGGGCAGTGACGCCATCGGGCAGGTGCGCGCCGCCGGCGAGCTATGGCGCGCCACCAGCGACGAGGCCGTTCATGATGGCGATACGGTGGTTATCCGTCGCCGGGACGGCCTCACTCTTCATGTGTCCCGCAAAGGAGACAGACCATGATCTTCGAGTATTTCTGGATTGCGCTGGCGATTTTCATCGTCGGCTTCGTGATCAGCATGTTCCGCATTCTCCGCGAGTACGAGCGCGGCGTGATCTTCATGCTCGGTCGCTACCATAAGGTCAAGGGGCCGGGCCTGATTCTGGTGATCCCGGTGATTCAGCAGATGGTCAAGGTGGACCTGCGGGTGCGGGTGCTGGATGTGCCCAGCCAGGACGTGATCTCCCGGGACAACGTCTCGGTGAAGGTCAACGCGGTGCTCTACTTCCGCGTGGTCGACCCGGAACGGGCGGTGATCAACGTGGAGGACTTCTACGACGCCACCAGCCAGCTCTCGCAAACCACCCTGCGCTCGGTGTTGGGCAAGCACGAGCTGGATGAAATGCTCGCCTCCCGGGACGAGCTGAACCGGGACATTCAGGAAATTCTTGATGAGCAGACCGACCCCTGGGGCATCAAGGTCACCAACGTGGAAATCAAGCACGTGGACCTGGACGAGGACATGGTCCGGGTGATTGCCCGTCAGGCGGAAGCGGAACGGGTGCGGCGCGCCAAGGTGATCCACGCCAACGGCGAAAAAGAAGCCTCGGAGGTGCTGCTGGACGCCGCGCGCACCCTGTCGGCGCAGCCCCAGGCCCTGCAGCTGCGCTACCTGCAGACCCTCACCGAGGTGGCCAACGACCGCACCACCACGGTGGTCTTCCCGCTGCCGATGGATATGATCGACAGCTTCCTGAAGAAGGACTGACGGGCCAGGTTACTTACTCAGCGCTTATTTACTTAGCTCTTATTTGCTCAAGTAACGCATCGCCCGCTCGATCCCGTCCAGGGTGAGCGGGTACATGTGGTGGTCGTTGAGCTGCTTGATCCACTGCGTGGAGGTGGTCATCTGCCAGGCCTTCTCCGGCTCCGGGTTGATCCACACCACCTTCTCGTAGGTTTCCTTGATGCGCTGGAACCAGACCGCGCCGGGCTCGTCGTTCCAGTGCTCCACGGAGCCGCCCACCGAGTTCACTTCATAGGGGCTCATGGCGGCGTCGCCGATGAAGATCACCTTGTAGTCGCTGCCGTACTTGTGCAGCACGTCCCAGGTGGAATACTTCTCGTCCCAGCGACGCCGGTTATCCTTCCACACGTACTCGTAGATGAAGTTGTGGAAGTAGAAATACTCCAGATGCTTGAACTCCAGCCGGGCGGCGGAGAACAGCTCTTCGCAGAGCTTGATATAGGGGTCCATGGAGCCGCCGATATCGAAAAACAGCAGCACCTTGACGCGGTTTTCCCGCTCCGGGCGCATCTTGATGTCGAGCAGGCCGGCGTTGCGCGCGGTGGAGCGGATGGTGTCGTCCATGTCCAGCTCTTCGTCACGCCCGGTGCGGGCGAACTGGCGCAGCCGGCGCAGCGCCAGCTTGATGTTGCGGATGCCCAGCTCCACGGAATCGTCCAGGTTGCGGAATTCCCGCTTCTCCCAGACTTTCACCGCGCTCTTGTTGCGCGACGGGCCGGTCATGCGCACCCCTTCCGGGTTCTCGCCGTAGCCGCCGAACGGGCTGGTGCCGCCGGTACCGACCCATTTGTTGCCGCCCTGGTGGCGCTTTTCCTGCTCCTCCAGGCGCTTTTTCAACTCCTCGAGGATCTTTTCCAGACTGCCCAGGCCCTGCAGCTTTTCCCGCTCTTCCGCGGACAGGGTCTTCTCCATCTGCTTGCGCAGCCATTCCTCGGGAATGGTCTGGCTCAGCCAGCCCGGCTCGATGCTCTCCAGGCCCTCGAAATAATGCGCGAAGGCCCGGTCGAAACGGTCATAGAACTTTTCGTCCTTGACCATCACCGTCCGCGACAGCATGTAGAAGTCCTCGATGGACCCGAACGCCACGTGGTGCTTGAGCGCGGCGAACAGATCCAGCAGCTCGCGCAGCGTCACCGGCACCTTGTGGGCGCGCAGGTCCTCGAAAAAACCGATCAGCATAGAAACCTCTATCGGTTAAAGGATCTACCGTTCCCGGCGGCTCATGAAAGCCAGCCGTTCCAGCAGCTGTACGTCCGCTTCGTTCTTCACCAGGGCGCCATACAGCGGCGGCACCGCGGTCTTGGTGTCGCGGTTGCGCAGGATGTCCTGGGGAATATCGTCGGCCATCAGCAGCTTGAGCCAATCGATCAGTTCGCTGGTGGAGGGCTTCTTCTTCATGCCCGGCACCTTGCGCAGGTCGAAGAAGATTTCCAGCGCTTCGGTGACCAGTTCCTTCTTAATTTCCGGGAAATGCACGTCCACGATCTGCATCATGGTCTTGGCATCGGGGAAATTGATGTAATGGAAGAAGCAGCGGCGCAGGAAGGCGTCGGGCAGCTCCTTCTCATTATTGGAGGTGATGATCACGATCGGGCGCTTCTCGGCGCGCACGGTTTCCCCGGTCTCGTAGACGAAGAATTCCATGCGGTCGAGTTCCTGGAGCAGGTCGTTGGGGAACTCGATGTCGGCCTTGTCGATCTCGTCGATCAGCAGAACCACCTGGTCCTCGGCCTCGAACGCCTGCCACAGCTTGCCCTTCTTGATGTAGTTGGACACGTCCTCGACGCCCTCGGCGCCCAGCTGGGAGTCCCGCAGGCGGGAGACCGCGTCGTATTCGTACAGGCCCTGCTGCGCCTTGGTGGTGGACTTGATATGCCATGAAAGCAGCGGCATACCCAGCGATTCGGCCACCTGTTCGGCGAGCAGGGTTTTGCCGGTGCCCGGCTCACCCTTGATCAGCAGCGGACGCTGCAAGGCAATGGCCGCGTTAACGGCCATTTTCAGATCTTCGGTGGCAACGTACTGTTCGGTGCCCTGAAACTGCATGCGAGTTTCTCCACATCAGCGAGAATAACGCTGCGCACTCTAGCAACCCGCGCCCCCCGGGCAAAGGGCCAGAATGGCCATGTTGCAGTCGGTTTGCGTCAGCCCGGCGGCGCGGCTGTGGCATAATCCGTCGCCATGAATCTGTTGCTGCTGCACCCCGACCAGCGCCTTGACGGCGACCGCTGGCGTCTTAACGACCGCCAGGCCACCCATGTGTGCACCGTCCTCAAGCTCGCGGAAGGCGACCACTGCCGGGCCGGCCTTCTCAATGAAGGCACCGGGAAGGCCGTGATAGAATCCATAAAAAACAAAGAGATAGAGATATCTTTTAAAGTAGATTCAAGGCCAATGCCCGCCCTGCCCCTGCACCTGCTGCTGGCCCTGCCCCGCCCCAAGATGCTGAAACGGCTGCTGGTGGACGCCACCAGCCTGGGCATCAAAAAGATCGTGCTGGTGAACGCGGCCAAGGTGGACAAGAGCTACTGGCAGACCCCCAATCTCAAGGGCGAGCTGCTACGGGAGAAAATGCTGCTGGGGTTGGAACAGGCCGGCGATCCGGTGCTGCCGGAACTGCGGCTGGCGCCGCGTTTCCGCCCGTTCGTGGAGGATGAGCTGGATCACTGGGCCGGCCCCGGGCAGCGCCTGCTGGCCCACCCCGGGGCTTTTCCGGACATGCCGCGCGGGCTCGCCGGGCCCGCCACCCTGGCGATCGGCCCGGAGGGCGGCTGGACGCCCTTCGAGGTGGCGCTGCTGGAGGCACAGGGGTTTGTCTGTCACCGCTTCGGCGGCCGCATTTTGCGGGTGGAGACCGCCCTGCCCGCCCTGGTCGGGGCGGTGATGCGGCTGCCGTAGGCGCCCGGCCGGGCGCCCTAGCGACGGTAGGGGTTGCGGCGCGGCTTGCGCGGCGGCTTATCGCCGCGCTGGTGGCGCAGCCGGGCGCGGCCGTAGAGGCCGGTGTACTTCTTGCCTTTCAGGTCCACGCGCTCGATGAGCGGTTTGATTTCCTGTTCGCTGAGCTCCTGCCAGCGCCCGGTGCGCAGCGATGACGGCAGGGTCAGGTCGCCGAAGCGGATGCGGATCAGCCGCGCCACTTCCAGGTCCTGGGACTGGAACAGACGGCGCACTTCCCGGTACTTGCCCCCGGTCAGGCTCACCTTGTACCAGTGGTTGGCGCCCTCGTCCGCGCCGCCGGCGTCCTCGATGCGGTCGAACTTGGAGACCCCGTCTTCCAACAGCACGCCGTCCAGCATCGCCTTGCGCTTTTCCTCGCTGAGCGTGCCGTGCACGCGTACCGCGTATTCCCGCACGAAGCCGTTGGAGGGGTGCATCAGGCGGTGGGCCAGCTCACCGTCGGTGGTGAACAGCATCAGCCCGGTGGTGTTGATGTCCAGGCGGCCCACCTGCACCCAGCGCATGCCCTGCAGCTTGGGGAGGTTGTCGAACACCGTCGGGCGGCCCTGCGGATCGTTCCGCGAGCACACTTCCCCGACCGGCTTGTGGTATATGATCACCCGCCGAACTATGTCTTCTTCCGCCTTCACTCGAATGATCCTGCCGTCAACTCTGATGGTGTCTTCCGGCTCCGCCCGGTCTCCCAGGGTCGCCACCTGGCCGTTCACGGAAACCCGCCCGTCGGCGATCCAGGTTTCCAGTTCACGGCGTGATCCCAGCCCGGTGCGGGCCAGAACTTTCTGCAACTTCTCACTCATGGGGCGATTGCTCGTCCTCGTCGGCCGCTTCGGCGGCGTGCTCGCCGGCCCCTTTATCGGGGGCCGGTTTGCGGCGAAATTCCTCTTCGAAGCCGGCGTTCACGGAATCCACCTTGTCGATGCTCATCAGGGTGGAATCGTCCAGTTCCGGTTCTTCGTCCAGGGCGGCGAAAATTTCCTCGTTACGGGCTTCGCGCTCGCCTTCGGTGCGGGCACCGAAAGCGGCCGTGGCGTCGTCGTCACCGTTATCACCGGTGGCGTCTGGATCGGGCGCGTCGCTGAGCGCCAGTTCCTCGTTCAGCTTGTCCAGATCCTTGATTTCCGAGAGCGGCGGCAGATCTTCCAGGCTCTTCAGGTCGAAGTAGTCCAGGAACTGCCGGGTGGTGGCGAACATCGCCGGCCGGCCCGGCACATCCCGGTGTCCGACCACCCGCACCCAGTTACGCTCCAGCAGGCTCTTGATGATATGCGAACTCACCGACACGCCGCGGATCTCCTCGATCTCGCCACGCGTGATCGGCTGCCGGTAGGCCACCAGCGCCAGCGTCTCGAGGATCGCGCGGCTGTAACGGGGCGGTTTCTCCTGCCACAACCGGCTCACCCAGGGGCCCAGATCCTTGCGCACCTGGAAACGGAACCCGGACGCCACTTCCTTGAGCTCGATACCGCGCTCGGCGTAGTCCTCGCCGATCTGTTCCAGGGCGCGGGACACGTCGGCCTTCTCCGGCCGCTCCTGCTCATCGAAGAGCAGCAACAGGGCGTCCCGGTCCAGGGGCCCGTCGGCGGCGAAAATCGCCGCCTCCACAATCTGTTTGATCTTATCCGGCTCCACGGTTATTCATCCTCGGCCGTTTTGTCGGTGTCCGTCGAGGCGCCCTCGGCGGCCTCATAGGGCTCGTCATCCAGTTCCAGCGCCGCCAGTGCTTCCGATTCCTCCAGCACCAGGGTCCGCGCCTTCACATGGATGGGGCTGAAGGGCCCGCTTTGCACCAGCTCGATCAGCGCCCCTTTGACCAGCTCCAGAATCGCCAGAAAACTCACCACCACGCCGAGCCGGCCCTCGCTGGCCT
>CAZKWA010000019.1:0-15845 GCA_964556345.1 uncultured Alcanivorax sp. | reverse complement strand
AACGGCACGAATTCGCGGCCCTTGAGCCGGTCCAGCACGTTCGCCATGCGTTCCCGCGTGGACAGCTTCTCCCGCGACACCTGGTGGTTCTCGAACATGTCCGCCCGGTACAGCACTTCCTTGAAGGCCAGCAGCAATTCACGCAGATCCACGTCTGGTTGCGCCTTCTCGCGGACGTATTCCGGCCGGCGCGCGGCGGCGATCTGAAAATCCCGCTCCATTCGCGGCAGGGCGTCGATGTCTTCCGCGGCCTGCTTGAAGCGTTCGTATTCCTGCAGGCGGCGGATCAGTTCGGCGCGCGGATCCTCCGCCTCGTCCTCTTCCTCGTGCACCGGCCGCGGCAGCAGGGTGCGCGATTTGATCTCGCCGAGCATCGCCGCCATCACCAGATACTCGGCGGCGAGCTCCAGATTCATGGCCTTCATCAGCTCCACGTACTCCATGTACTGAGTCGTGATCTGGGCCACGGGGATATCGAGAATATCCAGGTTCTGGCGCTTGATCAGGTACAGCAGCAGATCCAGCGGCCCCTCGAAGGCCTCCAGGAAGACTTCCAGAGCGTCCGGCGGTATGTAGAGATCGTCGGGCAGCTTGGTGATCGCCTGGCCGTACATCAGCCCGAACGGCATCTCCGCCTGGTGCGGCGCCGGCGGCGCCAGCGGATTGCTGGCCTTCGGGGGCGGTTGTCCGGCCACGTCGTTCATCGGTACTGCAGCCCCATGACCGAGCGCACTTCGTCGAGGGTGGCGCGGGCCACTTCGCGGGCCTCTTCACACCCTTCGGAGACAATCGTGCGCACCAGGTCCGGATTGCGCAAATGGTCCTCGGCGCGGCGCCGGATCGGCTCCAGCTCCGCCTGGACCGCCTCGATCACCGGCTTCTTGCACTCCAGGCAACCGATGCCGGCGGTGGTGCAGCCTTCCTGCACCCACTGCTGGGTGCCGCTATCAGAGTACACCTTATGGAACTCCCACACCGGGCATTTCTCCGGCGTGCCCGGATCACTGCGGCGCACCCGCGCCGGATCCGTGGGCATACGGCGAATTTTGGCGTCCACCTCGTCCGGCTCTTCGCGCAGACTGATGAAGTTGCCGTAGGACTTGGACATTTTCTGGCCGTCCAGCCCCGGCATCTTGGACGCCGGCGTCAGCAGCGACTGGGGCTCGGGCAGGATCACCTTGCCGCCGCCTTCCAGATCGCCGTTCAAACGCTCCTTGTCGCCGAGCGTGATGTTCTGCTGGTTCTGCACCAGGGCGCGGGCCGCTTCCAGGGCCGCCTCGTCGCCCTGCTCCTGGTACTTGCGGCGGTTATCGGCGTAGATGCGCGCCTGCTTCTTGCCCATCTTCTTGATCGCCGCGGTCACCGCTTCCTCGAAGCCCGGCTCGCGGCCGTAAAGATGGTTGAAGCGCCGGGCCACTTCCCGGGTCAGCTCCACATGGGCCACCTGGTCGGCGCCCACCGGCACCTGCCCGGCCCGGTAGATCAGAATGTCCGCGGCCTGCAGCAACGGGTAACCGAGAAACCCGTAGGTGCTGAGGTCCTTCTCGCGCAGCTTTTCCTGCTGGTCCTTGTAGGTGGGCACCCGTTCCAGCCAGGACAGCGGCGTCATCATCGACAGCAGCAGGTGCAGTTCGGCGTGTTCGGGCACCTGGCTCTGGATGAACAGGGTGGCGGAACCCGGGTTGACCCCGGCGGCCAGCCAGTCGATCACCAGGTCCCAGACGTGGCCCTGAATACCATGCGGATCCTCGTATTCGGTGGTCAGCCCGTGCCAGTCGGCGACGAAAAAGAAACACTCGTACTCATGCTGCAAGCGCACCCAATTCTTAAGCACGCCATGGTAATGCCCCAAATGCAGGCGCCCGGTGGCGCGCATGCCAGATACCACTCTTTGGGAGGGAACCACGGAACTCAAAAGCCGACTCCTGTCGTAACGGCGGAAAGCGGCGATTATAAAGGGAAGAGACGGTGTAAAGACAGGGCTGACATAGTGCCAGCACCCGCCAATCGTCACTTCGACCGCCGCGGCCACCGGGAAACATGCAGGCGGAATGCCATTTCCCCCGGTGGCACGGCCAAAAGGGGGTTAGAAGATGGCTTCCAGGGACCCGGCGCCCTCGCGGACCACCTCTGGGCCGCTGCCGTCGGCGAGCGAAATCACGGTGGTTTCCGTGACGCCGCAGAAGCCGCCGTCGATCACCAGATCCACCTGGCCCTGCAGGAAATCACGCACGTCCTGGGGGTCGGTGAGCGGAAATTCGTCATCCGGCAGGTGCGCGGTGGAGGTCATGATCGGCCCGCCGTGCTCGTTGAGCAGCGCCTGGCAGATCGGGTGATCCGGCACGCGGATGCCGATGGTGCGTTTCTTGGGATGCATCAGGCGGCGCGGCACCTCGCTGGTGGCGCTGAGGATGAACGTATACGGGCCCGGGGTGTGCGCCTTGAGCAGACGGTAGTCCGGGTTGTCCACCTTGGCGTAGGTGGCGAGCACGGACAGATCCGGGCACAGCAAAGTGAACTGGTGTTTATTGTCCAGCCGGCGGATGCGGATCAGGCGATCCAGGGCGTCCTTTTCACCGATCCCACAGCCCAGGGCATAGGTGGTGTCGGTGGGATAGGCGATCAGGCCGCCGCCGCGAATCACGTCCACGGCCTGACGGATCAGGCGCGGCTGGGGTGTTTCCGGGTGAATATGCAGTACATCGGTCATGGGGCCGCATTCTCCACCTGGCCCCGGGTGGGCGCAAGACCGGCCTGGGGCAGCGCCCACACCGGCGTGCCGTCCGCCGGAAACGGCGGCAGACCGCCCAGCGCCAGCCATTTCTGCTGGGGCGAATGGAAATCGCTGCCGCCGGACACCGCCAGCCCGAAATGCCGCCAGCACTCTTCCAGCAGCCCCGCCTGTTGCGGTGTCAGCCCGGGCATCACCGCTTCCATGGCCAGGCCGCCGGCGTTGCGGAAGTCGCGGACCAGCTCGCGCAGGCGCTTGCGGGTCAGATTATAAGCCTGGGGATGGGCGAGCACCGGGATGCCACCGGCGGCCAGCAGTTCGGAGACGCCCTCCTCCAGGCTGACCCAGGGGGTCGACACGAAGCCGGACTGGCCCTTTTTAAGGAAACGGTTGAACGCATGGCGTTGATCGCGCACCACCCCGGCTTCCACCAGCATTTTCGCGAACCAGGGCCGCCCCGGTGTGTCGCTGTCCGCCAGCTCGCAGGCCTTGCGGTAGCTGTGCTCCAGCCGGGCCGCCTTGTCCAGGCGGGCACCGATGCGCACCGCCCGCTCGCGGCGGGCCTCCAACTGACGGTTGACCCGCTCCACCAGCACCGGCGCCTGCGGGTCCACCCACAGACCCAGCACATGGATCTCCCGGGTGCCGCACAGCACCGACAGCTCGATGCCCGGCACCAGGGTGATGCCGTGCCGGTCGGCGGCGCGGCGTGCTTCCGGCAGGCCGGCCAGGGTATCGTGGTCGGTGAGCGCCAGGGCGTCGACGCCGTAATCGGCGGCCCGGGCGACCAGATCGGTCGGCGACAGAACGCCATCCGACGCCAGGCTGTGGCTGTGGAAATCGGGGCGCTGGAACAAGGTGGTGTCGGTCATGGCGGGCAAGGTATCACACAACCTTGCCGGGCGGGATGATTTGCGCCGCCGTTCCCGCTACCATCGGCGGTCCCGGTAAGGATGCGTGTCCATGAAGCAATTGTTTGACTATCTCCCCGTGGTGGTGTTTTTCGGCCTCTATTTTCTCAGTGGCCGCGACATCATGCTCGCCACCTGGGGCATTATCGCCGCTTGCAGCTTTCAGGTGGTCGCCGGCCGTCTGATCTGGCGGCGCTGGCACCGGCTGCACCTGATGGTGCTGGCTATCACCCTGGTGTTCGGCGGCCTGACCCTGTTGCTGCGCGACGATGTTTTCATTAAATGGCGGCCGTCGATCATCAGCTTCGTGCTGGCGGCGGTGCTGCTGGGCGGGCATTTCCTGCGCGAACGCAACCTGCTGCAACGCCTGTGTGAAAAGCTGATGATCAGCGGTTTCGGTCGCGTGGTGGCCCTGGGCGCCGCCCAATGGACCCGTCTTAACCTCGCCTTCGTGGTGTATTTCATGGCCCTGGGCGGGCTCAATCTGTTCATTGCCTATACGTTCAGCACCGACTTCTGGGTGAATTTCAAACTGTTCGGCTTTACCGCCATCCAGATGGTGTTCTATGTGGCGGTGTTCCTGTATTTCTATCGGCATATATCCGACGAAGACCGCAAGCAACTGTTCCATCAGGACAAAGCCGCCAAGGCACCGGAAAAAAAGGACGACGATGCTGTACGCGATAATCAGTGAAGATGTGGCGGACTCCCTGCCGCTGCGCAAACCCGCCCGTCCCGATCACATTGCCCGTCTGGAGCGGTTGCGTGACCAGGGGCGTTTGATTCTGGCCGGCCCGTTGCCGGCGGTGGACAGCGAGGACCCCGGGGAAGCGGGCTTCAGCGGCTCCCTGGTGGTGGCGGAATTCGAGTCGCTGGAGGACGCCCGGGCCTGGGCGGACGCCGATCCCTATGTGGCCGCCGGCGTCTACGCCAGGGTCACGGTGAAGCCCTTCAAGGCCGTCCTGCCCTGAGTTTTTACAAATACCACCCGCAAGCGCCGGGAAATGTGACTATTTCGGCGCCATTGCCGCCGAGGGTTGCCTAAACTTCGCGCCTTGAATTCTAAGGAGTGCTTTTCGATGCTCGTTCGCTGGCTTTGCTTCGTGCTGATCGCCTTGATGTCCACACCGGCCCTGGCCGCCACCGCCTGGATCGACGATGAAATCTACGTGCCGGTGCGCTCCGGCGCCGGCTCCGGTTACCGGATCGTCCACCGTGGCCTGAAAAGCGGCACCCGGGTGGAATTTCTGGGGGAAGACGGTGACTGGGCGCATATCCGCTTCAGCGACACCGAAGGCTACATCCCCAAGCAGTACATCAGCCGCTCCCCCACCGCCGCCATCCGCCTGGAACAGATCAGCGGCGACCGCAAGGATATGGAAAGCCGCATGACCGAAATGCGCGAGCGCCTGAGCGCCGTGGAGGCCGAGCGCGACCGGCTGAGCGCCGAGAACGAAGAATTGAAGGGCTCGCTGAGCAGCCGCAGTGACGAACTGGAGAACCTGCGCGAGGTGGCCGCCGACCCGATTCGCCTGGACCAGGCCAACCGCCGGCTCAATGAAGAGCTGAGCATGCTGCGCTCCGAGCTCGACCAGGTGAAAGCGGAGAACGCCATGCTGCGCGGCAACAACACCTCCCAGCAGTGGATCACCGGGGTCGGCATTCTGATTCTGGGCGCCATCGCCGGGCTGCTGTTGAAATCCAAGTCCGGCCGCCGCCGCAGCACCTGGGCCAATTAGCCGCTGTCAGCCGTCGAGGCGCCCGAACAGGGTCTCCAGCCGTAGCGTCACGCCGTTCACCCCCTGATAGCCCTGTTCCCGGGGCCACAGGACGAACGGCTCGACCTCCACGAACAACCAGGGCCGCCACACCTGACGCCGGTAACGCACGTAGCAGCGATAGCTCTCAACCCGGGGTTCCGGCTGCGTGAAACCGGCGGTGCCCACGCCCAGATTCCAGGCCGCCTTGTCTCCCTGGCGCAGAAACAGGTTCACGCCCTGGAACAGCGCCAGCCCGCGACCGTCCTCGTTCAGTTCCTCGCTGTACTCAATCTGGCTGGCCAGGCGCACGCTCGCCGTGTCGCTCAAGGGACGGTCGATTTCGAACAGGGTGCGGCTGCGCCAGCCCTTGGGATCGCGCCATTCGACCCGTTCGGTGAAGCGCAGCCAGGCCCATTCGTTGAACAGGGGGTGCACGCTGCGGTAGCGGAGCCGGGTAAAAGTGGTGAAGTCCGAGCGGATCCCGGTGTCCAGATCCAGGTCCATGGCCTCGCCGCGGTCGATCACCCACCGCAGCGCGCCGCGAAAGCCGCCGTCGTCCTCGCCGACACCGGTGACTTCGGAGGCCTGCGGGCGGTCCGGCTCGGTGTCGTTGTCGTTGCTGCGGAACAGCAGGGACAGGCGACGCTCGGCACTGGGCAGCCACACCCGGGCGTCCACGTCCACATCCTGGTCGTCCTGGGCATCATCCCGCCAGGTCCGTTCCCCGGTGACACGCACCAGGCTGCCGGCCGGCTCGTTATTGTCGACCAGAGGGTCGTCGAAGAAGCCGTCCACCCAGCGGCTCGGCCAGCACAGGCCGCGCGACAGCCAGTCGTGGGTGCGGTCGACCCAGAACGTCCGCGGTCCGTCCACGCAGGGGTCCGTCGGCGGGGCCGCTATTCCGGGTAACGGAACCCCTGTCACGCAAAGTACCAATAACCCGGAAAGTCGCCTCATGAAGACAGCATAGCGCCCGCCGGACAGGACGGGAATCGAACTCAGCCGATCGCGCCGGACGTTTTGAACGCCTCGATCTGCGCCTCGCTGAAACCGTGCGCGGCCAGCACCTCGGCGCTGTGCTGGCCGAGACGGGCACCGCTGAACCGGTAGCCCACCGGCGTGGCGGAGAACTTGAACGGTGAAGCCACCTGCCGCTGCTTGCCACCGTCGTGGCGCGGCACTTCCACCACCATGTCGCGCGCCTTGAGCTGCGGGTGCTCGGTGGCCTCGGAAAAGCTGAGCACCGGTTCCACGCAGCAGTCCAGCTCGGCGAAGACCCGGCACCAGTGGTCGTAGTCCCGCGAGCCGATCACCGTGGCGATCTCCGCTTTTACTTCCGCCACCACCGACGGCTCCAGGGTCATGCCCTTGCTGATCAGTTCCGGCTTGCCGATCGCCTGACAGAACTGGCTGAAGAACTGGGGCTCGAGGCCGGCCACCGACATGAAGCGGCCGTCGCGGGTGCGATAGCAGTCATAGAAGCCACCGCCGTTGAGCTGGGTGGCTTCCAGGTCCGGGTCCTGCCCGCCCACCAGCGCCGGCGGCGCCGCCAGGCCGTGCAGGCTGAAGGCGGCGTCGGTCATGGAGATATCCACGTGCTGGCCTTCCCCGGTTTGCTGGCGATGAATGACCGCGGCCAGCACCCCCATCACCGCGTGGCAGGAACCGCCGGCGATGTCCGCCACCTGGAACGCCATCGGCGCCGGCCCGGATTGCTTGCGGCCGTTGTAGGCGGTCATGCCGGCGATCGACAGGTAGTTCAGGTCGTGGCCGGCCCGGTCCCGATAGGGCCCGTCCTGGCCGTAGCCGGTGATCGAGCAATAGATCAGCCCCGGGTTGATCGCCTTGAGGGCCTCGTAACCCACCCCCAGCCGGTCCATGACCCCGGGCCGGAACTGCTCGACGATGATGTCGTAATCGGCCACCAGGCGCTGGATGATCTCCTTGCCTTCCGGCTTTTTCAGGTCCACCGCGATGGAGCGCTTGGAGCGGTTGATATAGCCGTGCACCGCCGACACCCCGTCCTCCGAGGGCGGCAGCAAACGCACCATGTCCGGGCGGGTCGGTGACTCCACGCGCAGCACCTCGGCGCCCATGTCGGCCAGCATCAGGGTGGCGAACGGGCCGGGCAACAGGGTGGAGAAATCCAGAACTTTCAAGGACGCCAGGGGACCACTCATGAAAACCACTCCTTCAATTCGAAAACCCGACCCTACCCGCTCGCCGGAGCGCCGCCAATGGCAGGCCCGGTCGCGCGAGTGACCGAAACTGACATGGGGCCGGCGCGGCAACTGCGCTAGCATGCAGCGCTTACTCCGCAACCGTGTAACCCTGATGACAGTCTCAACCAAAATCCGTGGCGTGCTGGCCCTGGTGGGGATTTTTCTCAACACCTTATTGCTGGTCCTTCCCCTTTACGTGTTCGCCCTGCTGCGCCTGCTGCTGCCCTTTCATGGCGCGCAGGTGTTGTTGTCCCGCGTGCTGGTGGTGATCGCCGAGACCTGGATGGCGATCAACAACGCCATCATCGACCTGTTCAGCCAGGTGGACTGGCAGGTGGAGGGCATGGACGGTCTGGCCCGCCGGGAGTGGTACCTGATGACGTCCAACCATCAGTCCTGGGCGGACATCCTGGTATTGCAGAAAGTCACCAACCGGCGCGTGCCATCGCTGAAGTTCTTCCTCAAGCAGGAGCTGATCTGGGTCCCGTTGCTGGGGCTGGCCTGGTGGGCGCTCGATTTCCCGTTCATGAAACGCTACAGCCGCGCCCAGCTGGAAAAGCGCCCGGAGCTCAAAGGGAAGGACATGGAGACCACCCGCAAGGCCTGCGAGAAGTACGCGCACTACCCGGTCTCGGTGATGAACTTCTTCGAAGGCACCCGTTTCACCAAGGAGAAACACCGGGAGCAGAACTCCCCCTACCGGCACCTGCTGAAACCCAAAGCCGGCGGTGCCGCCTTCACCCTGAAGGCCATGGGCGGCCAGCTGCACTGCCTGCTCGATTTCACCATCGTCTATCCGCCCGGCACCAGCCGTTCCCTGCTCGGCTTTCTGGGCGGCGACATGGACCGGGTGCAGGTGATCGCGCGACGCTGGCCGATTCCCGACTGGGCGGCCGCCGGCGATTACGAAAACGACCCGGAATTCCGGCGCCGCATCCAGGAGTGGGTGGGCGAAATCTGGGCGGAAAAAGACGCTCTTATCGAGTCACGTCTGTGATCCTACCCGTGGGTTGCCTATAGTAGTGGCCCGGCGCCGCCACGGTGCCGCATAAATACAAAGCAAATCCAATGGGATGGCCATGCTAGGCAAACTGTTCAAACCCCGGTGGCAACACCGTGATGCCGAGGTGCGTGCCCAGGCGGTCGCGGCGCTGGACCCGCGCCAGGACCAGGACACTCTGACGAAACTGGCCCGCGAGGACGACAGCCCCCGGGTGCGCGCCACCGCCGTGGCGGCACTGCTGGATCTGAACCTGCTGGACCGGCTGATCGAAGAGGACACCGACAGCACGGTTCGCGAGGCGGCCTCAGAACGCTTCATGGCGTTGCTGGCCGGCACCGTGGACGGCGCCCCGGCGACCGCCACCCGGCTGCGCCTGATCGAGCACACCGGCAACGCCCGGGTGCTCCTGCACGTGGCCAGCCACAGCCCGGATAGCGACTGCCGGCACGCCGCCCTGGCCGCCATCGACGACCCGCGAACCCTTTACCGTCTCGCCCTCGATGGCGGCGACGCGGCCTTGCGGCTAGCCGCCGCCGAACGCCTCGAGGACGCCGCCCTGCTGCGTCAACTGGGCCGCGAAGGGCGTGACAAGAAGGTGGTCCGCGTCGCCCGCGACCGGGTCAAGGCGCTGCAAAAGCAGGACGCCGAGGCCCGCCGGCACGGTGAGCAGCTGGACGCCCTGATCGACGCCCTGGAACAACTGGCCCAGCACAGTGCGGACCCGCTGTTCGAAGGCCGCCTGCAACAGTTGGAGCAGCGCTGGCGGACCCTGGCCGAGGACGCCGATGCGGCGCGCGCGGCGCGGGTGGAAAGCGCCCTGGGGCAATGCCACGCCCATCGGCGCGAACAGCAGGAGGCGGCCGCCCGGGAACAAGCCCTGGAAGCCGCCGCCCGGGAACGGCGCGCCGCCCTAGACACCCTGCGTGCGCTGTACGGCGACCTGACCAGCGATACCTGGGACCATCAACTCGGCGAGCTGCGCTCCGCCGTGGCCACCCAGGAGCGACGCTGGCAGGCCGCCGGCGAAGTGCTCGACGACGACGACGAATCCGAGCTGAGGTTCCACTCCCAGCTCAGTGAATGGCGCCGGCTGATCGCCCTCGCGGAAGCCGCCCTGGACGCCGGGGACGACGACCAGCGGCGCCACCTGGCCGAGCAGTGGCCGGCCACGGTGGCGGCCCCCTCCAGTCTTGCCCGGGCGCTGCCGGACGCTGAGCACAAACCGGAACCGCAAGCGCCGCCGGCGCGCCCCACGGCCGACAGCGAGCACCGCGGCCTGGTGGTGGCGCTGCGGCGGGAACTGCAACGGGGCAATCTGAAACACGCCAACCGGCTGTGGCTGAAAGCCGAGGCGGTGCTCGCCGAGAAACAGGACCCCTGGCTGCGGCGTCAGCTTGAGCGTCTCAGCCCGCGCCGCGAAGAGTTGCGCGACTGGCACGCGTTCGCCGCCCAGCCGAAAAAAGAACAGCTTTGCGAACGCATGGAGACGCTGGCCGAAACCGACATGGACGCCCAAGAGCGCGCCAGCGCCATCCAGGCGCTGCATGACGAGTGGCGGGCGCTGATGAGCTCCGACCAGGATCAGGACCAGGCCCTCTGGGATCGCTTCAAGGCGGCGTCCGACAAAGCCTACGAGCCCTGCCAGGCCCATTTCGCCGAACTCGACGCGCAGCGCGCGGAAAACCTGGAACGCCGCCGTGAGCTGTGCCAACAGCTGGCGGAGTTCGTCGCCGCCCAGGACTGGCAGCACGCCGACTGGCAGGCGGTGTGGGAAATCCGCCGGCAGGCGCCACGGGAATGGAAGAGCCACGCGCCGGTGCGCTTCACCGACGCGCGCGATGTGCAGAAACATTTCTCCGCGTTGCTCAGCGAAATCGACCAGCAGCTGGAACGGGCCTGGCTGGACGCCGAGCAGCAACGCCAGGTCCTGCTCGACCGGGCCGCCGCGCTGGCGGAGGAAAGCGACGTGCACGCCGCCGCCCGGGACGCCCAGGCACTGCAAAAGCAGTGGCGCGCCGCACCCTGGCTGCCGCCGGCCCGGCACCGGCCGTTCCAGAAACGCTTCCGCCGCCTTATGGACGGCATCTTCGCCGCCCGCCAGGCCGAGACGGAACAAAAACAGGCGCAGCGGGCCGAGGCCAGCGAAGAAGCGGCGGCGCTGCTGGAACGGGTCGCGGCGCAGACGGCGCGCCCCCTGCCGGAGCAGGACGGCGCCACCCTCGCGGCCTTCGCCGAGCAGCTGCAGACCCTGGACGGCGCCGCCCTGGGCCGTGGCCTGCAGCGCCAGCACCAGCGCTTGCAGGAGCAACTGCGGACACTGCTCAAGGACCTGCCGAGATGGCAGCGCTGGCAAGCGGCCCGCGAACGCCTGGCGAGCGCGCCAAACGGGGAACAAAGCCCCGAGGACCGTTCCCTGGCGGTGGCCCTGGAAGCGCTGGCCGGCGTGGACAGCCCCGCCGAGGCCCGCGAGGAGCGCATGGCCTGGCAACTCGAACGGCTGCCCAAGGCCATGAAATCGAGCGCTTTCGCGCCCCTGGAAGAAGCCCTGGCGCTGATCGACGAGCGACCGGTGGGCACGCCCCTGGACTCGGATCTGGCGGCGCGTATGGCAACCGCCCTGACAGCCCTGGAGCCGCGCCCCTGACCAGCGGCGGCTATTGCCCGTAGCGCCGGGCGTGCTGCAAGAAGTCGAGCTCTTCAGGGCTGTCGGCGCGCTCCAGCACCCGGTTGCGGTGCGGGAAACGGCCGAAACGGCGGATGATGTCGCGGTGCTCCTCGGCGAATTTGAGATTGTTGGCGATATCGTCTTTAAGCGCCGCCGGCACCCGCTGGTGCAGATCCCGATAGCAGCTCACCGCCCGCGCCTGCAGGTCCTCGTCCTCGGCGTGCATCAGCGGCATGTAGAAGAACACCTGCCCGGCCCAGCCCAGCCGCCGGTCCATGCCGGTGGACAGCCCTTCCAGGGTCAGCGTGGCGGCGTGGTGGTCGCCGGCGAAGGCCCGCGCGGTGCCGCGATAAATGTTGCGCGTGAACTGATCCAGCAACAGGATCAGCGCCAGACGGGGCCCCGGTTCCCGCTCCCAATCGACCAGATCCCGGCGCAGCGCCGCCGCCACCCGCTCGCCGAACCGCTCGGCGATGTCCGCGTCCTGGCCGTCGCTGCTTTTGAACCAGCGCCGCCGCAATGACGGCGAAGGCCAGCCTTGGGGATCGTCGGTTTCGCCCTCGAGGCCGGCGCTCTCGCCCAGCCAATATTCCAGAATATCCCGGTACGGCACAGTGAATTCCATTTTGGTGCTCCCTTCAGAGGTCGCAGCGATCGGGCAAGGCGGGTTTGATCGCCGGCCAGGCATTCGCCAGCAGGCCCGGCTGGGCCTCGGCGGTGGGGTGAATGCCGTCGCTCTGCAATTGGCCGGCTTCCACCACGCCGTCCAGCAAAAACGGCACGAACGGCACTTCGGTTTGCCGTGCCACCTGCTGGAACGCCTGCTCGAACAGGCGGGTGTAGGCCTGGCCGTAGTTGGGGGGAATACGCATGCCCAGCAACACCGGTTCGGCGCCGGCCTCTTCGCTGAGGTGGATCATGCGGGTGAGGTTGTCCTTGAGCCGCTGCGGTGGCAGACCGCGCAGGCCGTCATTGCCGCCCAGCTCGATGACCACCGTGTCCGGCCGGTGGCGCGCCAGCAGATCCGGCAGCCGCACCAGGCCGCCGTCGCTGGTGTCGCCACTCACCGAGGCGTTATTCACCGGCAGTCCGGAACATTGCGTGTCCAGCCGTTGTCTCAAAAGTTGCACCCATCCCTGTGCTTCCTCGATACCATAGGCCGCGCTGATGCTGTCACCCAGCACCAGCACGCCCTCGGCGCGGGCGGAAAACGGCGTTACCAGTAAAACCAGAATGAGCAGGCGTTCCCACATATGGCCTCGACTCCCGTGCTTGTCGCGCGACAACTTAGCAAAACGGTCCCCGCCCCGGAAGGCGAGCTGACCCTCCTGGAGCATATCGACCTCACTGTCCAAGGGGGAGACACTTTGGCCATTACCGGGCCGTCCGGTTCCGGAAAGTCCACTTTATTGAGTTTGCTGGCCGGCCTGGACGTGCCCAGTGGTGGCGAGGTGCGCCTCGCCGGCGAGCCGTTCAGCGGCCTCGACGAAGACGCCCGCGCCGCCCTGCGTGGCCGGTATTGCAGTTTCGTGTTCCAGGCGTTTCATCTGGTCGCCGATCTCACCGCTCTGGAAAACGTGATGCTGCCGCTGGAAATCGCCGGCGCCGACCAGGCCCGGGACAAAGCCCGGCAATGGCTGGCGCGGGTCGGGCTGGCCAGGCGCGAACGGCATTTCCCGTCGCAACTGTCCGGTGGCGAGCAGCAGCGGGTGGCCCTGGCGCGCGCCTTCGCCATGGAGCCGGCGCTGCTGTTCGCCGACGAGCCCACCGGCAGCCTGGACCGGGCCAACGGCGACCAGGTGGCCGAGCTGCTGTTCGACCTGAACCGCGATCACGGCACCGCGCTGGTCCTGGTAACCCACGACCCGGCCCTGGCCCAGCACTGCGCCACCCATCGCGAGCTGGTGGAGGGCCGCCTGAGTGCCTAGTTTGTCCCTCCGGCCGCTGCTGCGCCCCTGGCGTTCTTCCGCGTTCCGCATCCAGGCCCTGGCGCTGCTGGTGTGCACCCTGGCCATCGCCGCCGTGGTGCTGATGCGCGGCGAACTGGATCACCGCTTCGCCAACCGCACCGCCGAGGCGATCGGCGGCGATCTGGTTCTGGAAGGCAGCGAGCCGCCCGCCCCGGCGCAGCTTGAACGGGTCGCCGCCCTGCCCCATTCCGGCATCACCGCGTTCAGCACCGTGCTGGTGCACGGCGACACCTTCGTGCTCACCAGCGTCAAGGCGGTGGACGACGCCTACCCGCTGTACGGCGAGCTGACCGTGGCGGAGCAGCGCTTCGGCACGCCGCGCCTCTCGGACCAGGGCCCACCGCCCGGCGAAGTGTGGCTGGCCGGCCCGGCGCTTGATCGTCTTGGCCAGTCGGTCGGCGACACCGTCACCGTCGGCGAGCGTCCGTTGCGTATCGGCAAGGTGCTGGTCCGCGAGCCCGATCAGGGCGCCGGCTTCTACAGCATGAACCCCAGGGTGCTGATGCACCGCGATGACGTGGCGTCCACCGGGGTGCTGGCGCCGGGCACGCGGGTGGAGTACGAACTGCGCATCGCCGCCCCGGGCGAGCAAATGGCGGCCGTCCATGAACAACTGAAAGCGACGCTCGCCGCCCACCAGGAAATCGACACCCGCGAGGACGCGGCGATGCGTTCCATGGGGCCCATGCGCCAGCTCAGCCTGTGGGGCCAGTTGTCGGTGATGATGGTGGTGCTGCTGTGCGGCGGCGCGGTCTACCTGGCCGCCGGCGTGCGCAGCGCGGAACAGGCGCGCCGCTGCGCGGTGATGAAAACCTTCGGCGCCGGCCGGCGCCGTATTCTCGGGCAGATACTGGGGCGCGAGCTGGCGGCGCTGCTGCCGTCCATCGTGCTCGGCCTGGCCCTGGCCGCCGCCGCCTTCCTGTTGCTGCAGCAATGGCTGGGGGACGCCCTCACCTGGCGCCCGTCGCCGCTCACCTGGCTGTTGCTGGGTCTGGCGCCGGTGGTGATCTGGGCCGGCTTCGCCCTGCCCCGCCTGTGGCGGCTGGCGGATCTGCCGGCACGTCTGATCCTCGCCGACCGCCTGGAGGCCCCGGCGGCACGCACCGGCCTCAATCTGCTCGGCGCCCTGATGGCGCCGGTACTGGTGGCGATGATGCTGTCCGGATCGCTGGTGGCGCTGGGCCAGTTGCTGCTGCTGATGGTGGCCGTGGCGGTGGGCCTGCCGCTGTTGCTGTGGGGGCCGCTGCGCCTGGCCGACAGCGGCGGCGCGCGATTGTCGCTGGCGCCCCGGCTGGCGCTGCGGCGGCTCGCCCGCCGTCCGCTCACCACCCTGCCGATGCTGGCCGCCATGGTGCTGGCCCTGGCGGTGATGTCCCTGGCCAGCCAGGTGGGCCAGCAGTTGCTCGGCCAGTGGCGCGCCAGCCTGCCGGAGAAGGCGCCCAACTATTTCGTGCTCAACCTGTTCGACCAGGATATGGAAGCGTTCAGGACCTGGCTGGACCGGCACGGCGCCCAGGCCCCCGGGTTCTACCCGGTGACCCGCGGCCGCCTCACCGAAGTCAACGGGCGCCCGGTGCGCGACGCGGTGACCAAGGAAGACGGGGACGACCAGGGCCAGCGCGCGCTCAACCGGGATTTGTCGTTGACCCAGGCCGCCGTGCTGCCGGACAGCAACCGGGTGACGGCGGGCCGCTGGGTCGACGAGGCGCCCGGGGAGGTGTCCGTGGAATCCGAGCTGGCCGCGTCCCTGGGGCTGGAAGTGGGTGACGACCTGGGCTTCACCGCGCCCTCGGGCACCGTCACGGCCACCGTGGTGGGCCTGCGCGAGGTGGAATGGGAGAGTTTCGAGCCCAACTTCTATTTCATGTTCAGCCCCGGGACCCTGGACGGCCTGAACCGCTACTGGTTGACCAGTTTCTATCTGCCCGAGAGCCAGGGCGCCGACCTGCCGGACCTGATCCGTCAGTTCCCGCAGATCACCTTGCTGGACGTGAACGCCCTGCTCGACCAGGCCCAGGATCTGATCAGCCGCGCCAGCCGTGCCGCCCTGGCACTGGCGGTACTGCTGCTGGCGTCCAGTGTGCTGGTGATGGCCGCCGCCTGGCTGGCCGGCAACCAGCAACGGCGCCGCGACGAAGCCCTGCTGAGGGTGCTGGGCGCCCGCTCCGCCCTGTTACGGCGGGTGGCGGTGCTTGAACAGGCCCTGCTGCTGGGCGGGGCGGCGCTGTTCGCGCACCTGTTGCACCTGCTGGCCCTGTGGCCGCTGGGCAGCCGTCTGTTCGACGGTGACATGCCGCTGTCCTGGTGGATTCTGCTGCCCTGGGTGCTGATCGGGCCGATGCTCGCGATCCAGTGGTTCAAACCACGGCGACACAGCGCGCCGCTGGCCCGCCTGATGTCCTGACGGCTACCGGAATTGTGGGAGCGGGCCCCGCCCGCGAAAGGGAGCGAAGTTGTGCGAGCGGGCCTCGCCCGCGAAAGGGGCGAAGCCCCGGCAGGATACCAGAGACATCTCTAACGGCAGCACAAACAGCCTCTCTGGAATCCTGCCGGCCGGCTTTGCCGGCCTTTCGCTTGCAAGGC
>CAZKWA010000018.1:50121-50729 GCA_964556345.1 uncultured Alcanivorax sp. | reverse complement strand
CGGCGGAAGAATTCCAGGTCCTCGTCCGGGCTGCGGCCGTCCGGATGCACTTCCGGATAGGCGGCCACCTCCAGGTGAAAGTGATCACCGGAGTGCTCGCGGATCCAGCCCACCAGCTCCTCGGCGTTGTGCACGAAACGGGTGCGCCCGGAACCGGACGGAATGTCACCGCGGAGCGCGACGATCCGTTCCACGCCCATGGTCTTGTAGCCGTCCAGCAGCTCGAACACCTGCGCCTGGGTATCGGCACCGATGGAGAGGTGGGGGGCGGCTGACAGGCCCATCCCGAGCAGCATGCGGATGGTTTCCCGGGTGCCGTCCCGGGTGGACCCGCCGGCGCCGTAGGTGCAGGAGAAGAAGCTGGGATTCACGCCCGCCAGCTTATCCGCCACCCGCTGCAGGCTTTCCTGGCCGCCTTCGGTGCGGGGCGGGAAGAACTCGAAACTGATATTGGGCCGCTGGCCGGTCGCCTGCTGCTCGCTCCTCTCGCTACGCTTGATCATCAGGGGGACGCTCCTCCGTCATCCGCGCGCCTGCGGCGGGCCCGGCTGGGGCCCTCCACGCGGCGCGTCGAAAAGGATCTACAGAGCGGCCGCCAGCACCTCCGC
>CAZKWA010000018.1:0-50111 GCA_964556345.1 uncultured Alcanivorax sp. | reverse complement strand
GACCCGTTGCAGGCTGTCCTGGCCGCCTTCAGTGCGCGGCGGAAAGAATTCGAAGCTCAGGCGGACATCGCCGGTATTTGTGTTCTGACTGTTCATGACGATCCTCGCGTGTTCGCTACCGGCGCTGTCGGAGGCTTCAACCCGCGGCGGCGAGTACCTCCGCTTTGTCCGTGCGCTCCCAGGTGAATGTGTCCTCGGTGCGCCCGAAGTGGCCGTAGGCGGCCGTGGCGCGGTAAATGGGCCGCTTCAGATCCAGCATGGCGATGAGCCCCTTGGGCCGCAAATCGAAATGCTCACGTACCAGTTGAACGATTTTCTCCTCCGGCAGCTTGCCGGTGCCGAAGGTATTGACGCTGATGGAGGTGGGCTCGGCCACGCCGATGGCGTAGCTCACCTGAATCTCGCACTTGTCCGCCAGGCCGGCGGCGACGATGTTCTTGGCCACGTAGCGGCCGGCGTAGGCGGCGGAGCGGTCCACTTTGGACGGGTCCTTGCCGGAGAACGCACCGCCGCCGTGGCGGGCCATGCCACCGTAGGTGTCGACGATGATTTTGCGCCCGGTCAGGCCGCAGTCGCCCATCGGCCCGCCGATGATGAACTGGCCGGTGGGGTTGATGTGATACTGGGTGCCGCTGTGCAGCCATTCGGCGGGCAGCACCGGCTTGAGGATCTCTTCCATCACCGCTTCGCGCAGGGCGGCCTGGGTGATGTCCGGGCTGTGCTGGGTGGACAGCACCACCGCGTCCACCGCCACCGGCTTGCCGTCTTCGTAGCGCAGCGTCACCTGGCTTTTGGCGTCGGGGCGCAACCAGTTCAGAGTGCCGTTCTTGCGCAGCTGCGCCTGGCGCTCCACCAGCCGGTGGGAGAAGTAGATCGGCGCCGGCATCAGGGTGTCGGTTTCGTTGGTGGCGTAGCCGAACATCAGGCCCTGGTCGCCGGCCCCCTGCTCCTTGTCTTCCGCTTCGTCCACGCCCACGGCGATGTCCGCGGACTGCTTGCCGATGCCGTTGAGCACCGCGCAGGTGGCGCCGTCGAAGCCCACGTCGGAGCTGTCATAGCCGATATCCAGGATCACCTGGCGCACGATGTCTTCCAGTTCCACGTAGGTGCTGGTGCGGACTTCGCCGGCGACAATCGCCATGCCGGTCTTGACCATCGTCTCCACCGCCACGCGGGCGTGGGGGTCGTCGGCGATAATGGCGTCGAGGACGGCGTCCGAGATCTGGTCGGCCATTTTATCCGGATGGCCTTCGGAGACCGACTCGGAGGTAAAGATGCTGTATTCACTCATTACCGGGTTGCTCCCTTTTTGATGGATGCGCGGATACGCGCTGAAAGCTGCGCACCTGCACCTGAAAACCGTTACGCATGGCGAGAAACAAACTCTCGCGCAGTACCAGGCCGGCGCGGCCGGCCCAACTCACCAGATCGGCTTCTTCGAAACCGAGCCAGAAATCCCCGCAGGCGTCCACCGCCCAGCGCTGGTTGTGGCGGCACAGGTCGGTGATCACCAACACGCCGCCGTCGTTCAATTGCCGGGCCGCGGCCTCCAGGGCGGCGGCCGGCGAGGGCAGGTGATGGAGCACCATATTGACCACCACCGCGTCGACCCGGGGTAAAAGCGCGCCGTGCTCGGGCCATTCACCCAGCACCAGCTCCACATTGTCCAGCCCCTGGGCGGCCACCCGCTCGCGGGCGCGGGCCAGCATCCCCTCGGCGTTGTCCAGCGCCAGCACCCGCTCGAAGCGGCTCGCCAGCGGCGCCAGGAAGCGCCCTTCGCCGGGGCCGATCTCCAGCGCCGTGCCTTGCTGGCTGCCCGCCGCCCGACCGAACGCGGCCCGGTCCAGTAATTCACAGGCCTGTTCCGCGTACTGTTCGTGCTCGGCGATCAGATCCTGATGCCGGGTCAGGTCGTCCGCGTGACGGGCAAAAAACGCCCGGCTCTGGGCGGCCCGCTGCGCCTGCACCCCGGCCAGCCGTTGCCGGGTCAGCGGGTCCGCCGGGGTGGCGTCGAGCCGCTCGAACAGCGCGCTCTGCAGCGGCCCGGTGGCGGCGTCCGCCGGCGGCAGGCGGCGCCGGTAGAAAATCGAGTTGCCCTCCCGGCGGCGCTCCACCAGTCCGCCCTGGGCCAGCACCTTGAGGTGGTGGCTCATGCCCGACTGTTTGATCGCCATGATCTCGCACAGCTCCAGCACGCCGAAGCTGTTCTGGCCCAGCACCTGCAGAACCTCGAGGCGCAGCGGATCACCGGCGGCCTTCAGAAAGGCCGCCAGGTCGTCGAGATCCTGTTCCTGCGGTGCCGGGTGCAAAGACATGGGGGCGAGTGTAGCGAACCTTCCGGGCTGCATCAAAAGATATTGATATAGATGATGCCGGGCGTTGCGCCCCATGCGGAGGGGCTCGGCGCCTTCCGGGTTTGCCCCGGCCCCGGGCTTGGGCGACAATAGCGCCCCTTTTCACACCTCTGGTCAAAATTCGTTCAGGAGCCGTGCATGTCGTCAGCCCCCGCTGCCCGTGATCTCGCCAATGCTATCCGTGCCCTGAGCATGGACGCGGTACAGAAAGCCAAGTCTGGTCACCCGGGCGCCCCCATGGGCATGGCGGATATCGCCGAAGTATTGTGGCGCGGTTTTATGAAGCACAACCCGGCCAACCCGCACTGGGTCGACCGGGACCGTTTCGTGCTGTCCAACGGCCACGGCTCCATGCTGCTCTACAGCCTGCTGCACCTGACCGGCTACGGCGTCAGCCTGGACGACCTGAAAAACTTCCGCCAGCTCGGCAGCCCCACCGCCGGCCACCCGGAGTTCGGCGACGCGCCCGGCATCGAGACCACCACCGGCCCGCTGGGCCAGGGCTTCGCCAATGCGGTGGGCATGGCGCTGGCGGAAAAAATGATGGCGGCCCAGTTCAACCGCGATGGCCACGCCATTGTCGACCACAACACCTACTGCTTCATGGGCGACGGCTGCATGATGGAAGGCATCTCCCATGAAGCCGCGTCCCTGGCCGGCACCCTGGGGCTGGGTAAGCTGGTGGCCTTCTATGACGACAACGGCATCTCCATCGACGGCGAGGTGGAAGGCTGGTTCACCGACGACACCGTGGAGCGCTTCCGCGCCTACGGCTGGCACGTGATCCCCAATGTGGACGGCCACAGCCCCCAGGAAGTGAAGCTGGCGATCGAGAACGCCCGCAAGAACACCGACCAGCCCACCCTGATCTGCTGCAAGACCATCATCGGTTTCGGCAGCCCCAACAAGCAGGGCAAGGAAGAGTCCCACGGCGCCGCCCTGGGCGACGATGAAGTGGCCCTCACCCGCGAGGCCCTGGGCTGGAAGCACGGCCCCTTCGAGATTCCCGACGAGATCCGCAACGCCTGGGACGCCCACGACGCCGGCGCCGAGAAAGAAGCCGCCTGGCAGAAGCGTTTCGACGCCTACCGCGCCGAGTACCCGGAGCTGGCGGATGAATTCCTGCGCCGCATGCGCGGCGAACTGCCGGCCGACTTTGACCAGCGCGCCGACGCCTTCATCGCCGAGTGCCAGCAGGCCAGGGAAAAAGTGGCCAGCCGCAAGGCCAGCCAGAACACCCTGGACGCCTTCGGCCCCGGCCTGCCGGAACTGACCGGCGGCTCCGCCGACCTGGGCGGCTCCAACAATACCGTCTGGAACGGCTGCAAGCCGGTCAGCGCGGAAGACGCCAGCGGCAACTACATCCATTACGGGGTGCGCGAATTCGGCATGACCGCCGCCATGAACGGCGTCTGCCTGCACGGCGGCCTGCGCCCCTACGGCGGCACCTTCCTGACCTTCATGGAGTACGCCCGCAACGCGGTGCGCATGGCGGCGCTGATGCACCAGCCCAACATCCTGGTCTACACCCACGACTCCATCGGTCTCGGCGAGGACGGCCCCACCCACCAGCCCGTGGAGCAGCTAGCGAACCTGCGCATGACGCCCAACCTGAGCACCTGGCGGCCCTGCGACACGGTGGAAACGGCGGTCGCCTGGAAGCACGCCCTCAAGCGTCACGACGGCCCCACCGCGCTGATCTTCTCGCGCCAGGGCCTGCCCTGCATGGACCGCGACGAGGCGGTGCTGGCCAACGTCGCCAAGGGCGGCTATACCCTGCTGCAGACCGGCGACGGCCAGCCCGAGGCGATCATCATCGCCACGGGCTCGGAAGTGGCGCTGGCGGTGGAAGCCGCCGAGGCCCTGGGCGCCGCCGGCAAGAACGTGCGCGTGGTGTCGATGCCCAGCGTCGACGCCTTCCTGTCGCAGAGCAGCGATTACCAGGAAGCGGTGCTGCCGGCGGCGGTGCGTGCCCGGGTCGCGGTGGAAGCGGGTATCGTGGATTACTGGTATCGCTTCACCGGCCTGGACGGCAAAGTGGTGGGCATGACCGGCTTCGGCGCGTCGGCCCCCGCCGGCGATCTCTACAAGCACTTCAACATCACCGCCGGGGCGGTCCAGGCCGCCGTGGAGAGTTTGCTTTGATAAAACGCCGGACGCCCGGTGCCGGGCGGCCCTGCGTCGAGCGGATACTATGAAGATCGCCATCAATGGTTACGGTCGTATCGGACGCTCCTTCGTGCGCGCCCTCGCCGAGCGCGAGGCGGCGGGGGCGGCGCTGCCCGTCAGCCTGGTGGCGATCAACGACCTGGGCCGCGCCGAGGACCTGCTCTACCTGACCCGCTACGACACCACCCACGGCCGCCTCGACGCCCCGGCGGCGCTGGTGGACGGCTGCCTGCGCATCGGCGACCAGGCGCCACGGCTGTTCAGCGAGCCGGAGCCGGAGCAGTTGCCCTGGGCGGAGCTGGGCGTGGATGTGGTGCTGGAGTGCTCCGGCGGCTTCCGCGCCCGCGATGACGCCGCCCGCCACCTGACCGCCGGCGCCGGCCGGGTGATCGTCGGCGCGGTGCCGTTCGACTACGCCGACCAGACCATCGTTTACGGGGTCAACCACGGCGACCTGAAGCCCGACAGCCGGGTGCTGTCCGCCGCCTCCTGCACCACCCACTGCATCGCCCCGGTGCTGGCGGCCCTGGACCGTGAATTCGGTGTCCGCCAGGTGTTGATGAAAGAGATCCACGCCTACACCTCGGACCAGACCCTGCTCGACCACGTGCACCGCGACCCGCGCCGGGGCCGCGCCGGTGCCCAGAACATCATCCCCACCACCAGCAGCGCCATCAAGGCGGTGCAGAACGTGCTGCCGGCCCTGGACGGCCGCATCACCGGCCACTCGATCCGCGTGCCCACGCTCAATGTGGCCATGGTGGAGCTCACCCTGCTGCTCGACCGGACCCCGGCGCAGGAGGCCCTGAACCCCTGGCTGCGGAGCCTGTCCCAGCAACAACCCGGGCTGATCGGCTACAACGACGAGCCGCTGGTGAGCGCCGATTTCAACCACCGGGCCGAATCCGCCATCGTTGACGCCACCCAGACACGGGTTCAGGGCGAAATGGTGCAGGTGGTGGCCTGGTACGACAACGAATGGGGTTACGCCAACCGCCTGCTGGATTGGGTGGCGGCACTGGCCGCCGCCAAGTGAACATTAACGAGGTAGCAAGACGATGAACTTCAAACGCATGACCGACCTGGACCTGAAGGGTAAACGGGTGCTGATCCGCGAAGATCTCAATGTGCCGGTGAAGGACGGCAAGGTCACCAGTGACGCCCGCATCCGCGCCTCGTTGCCGACCGTCCGCCATGCCGTGGAAGCCGGCGCCCGCGTCATGCTGCTCTCCCATCTGGGGCGCCCCACCGAAGGCGAGTACGAAGAACAGTACTCCCTGAAGCCGGTGGCCGAGCACCTCGGCCGGTTGCTCGGCCAGGACGTACCGCTGGCGAAAGACTGGCTCGACGGCGTCGACCTGGAAGACGGTCAGGTGGTGCTGTGCGAGAACGTGCGCTTCAACAAGGGCGAGAAAAAAGACGACGAGGTGCTGGCCAAGCGCATGGCGGCGCTGTGCGACGTCTATGTGATGGACGCCTTCGGCACCGCCCACCGCGCCCAGGCCTCCACCCACGGCGTGGCCCGCTTCGCGCCGGTGGCCTGTGCCGGCCCGCTGCTCGCCAGCGAGCTGGACGCCCTCGGCAAGGCCCTGCTGGAACCGGCCAAGCCGCTGGTGGCGATCGTCGGTGGCTCCAAGGTGTCCACCAAGCTGGAAGTGCTGGACGCCCTGGCCGATAAAGTGGATCAATTGATTGTCGGCGGCGGCATCGCCAACACCTTCCTGGCCGCCGCCGGCCACCCGGTGGGCAAGTCCCTGTGTGAAAAAGACCTGATTCCGGCGGCCCAAAAGCTGGCGGAGAAAGTGCACATCCCGCTGCCGGTGGACGTGGTGGTGGCCAAGGCCTTCGCCGAGGACGCCGAAGCCACCACCAAGAAAGTCGACGACGTGGCCGAGGACGACCTGATCCTCGACGTGGGCCCGCAAACCGCCCACATTTTCGCCGCCTTGATGAAAGAGGCCCGCACCATCATCTGGAACGGTCCGGTGGGCGTGTTCGAGTTCGATCAGTTCGGTGAAGGCACCCGTGAACTGGCCGAGGCGATCGCCGACAGCGAAGCGTTTTCCATCGCCGGCGGGGGCGATACCCTGGCGGCCGTGGACAAGTACGGCATCGCCGACGATATCAGCTATATTTCCACCGGTGGCGGCGCCTTCCTGGAATTCGTGGAAGGCAAAACCCTGCCCGCGGTGGCCGTGCTCGAACAACGCGCGAGAGATTAAAACCGGGTCGGCCAGCCGGCCGGTTTGCAAAGGAGGCACCGCCCGCTCGGCGTGCCCAACGGAACAAAGGAGAATCCCATGGCACTGATCAGCATGCGTCAATTGCTGGACCACGCCGCCGAACACGGCTACGGCGTGCCGGCGTTCAACGTGAACAACCTGGAACAGATGCGCGCCATCATGGAGGCCGCCGACCAGACCAATTCACCGGTGATCGTGCAGGCCAGCGCCGGCGCCCGCAAATACGCCGGCGCCCCCTTCCTGCGCCATCTGATCCTGGCGGCCACGGAAGAGTTTCCGCACATCCCGCTGGTGATGCACCAGGACCACGGCACCAGCCCGTCGGTGTGCCAGCGCTCCATCCAGCTGGGCTTCTCCTCGGTGATGATGGACGGCTCCCTGGGTGAGGACGGCAAGACCCCCACCGAATACGAGTACAACGTGGACGTGACCCGCCGCGCCGTCGACATGGCCCACGCCTGCGGCGTGTCCGTGGAAGGCGAACTGGGCTGCCTGGGCTCGCTGGAATCCGGCCAGGCCGGCGAAGAAGACGGTATCGGCGCCTCCGGCACCCTGACCCACGACCAGATGCTCACCGACCCGGAAGAAGCCGTGGACTTCGTCAAGCGCACCAAGGTGGACGCCCTGGCCATCGCCATCGGCACCAGCCACGGCGCCTACAAGTTCACCCGTCCGCCCACCGGCGACATCCTCGCCATTGAGCAGATCAAGGCGATCCACGCGCGCATCCCGGACACCCACCTGGTGATGCACGGCTCCTCCTCGGTGCCCCAGGAATGGCTGCAGATCATCAACGAGTACGGCGGTGAGATCCCGGAAACCTACGGCGTGCCCGTGGAGGAAATCCAGGAAGGCATCAAGCACGGCGTGCGCAAGGTGAACGTGGACACCGACCTGCGGCTGGCGTCCACCGGCGCGGTGCGTCGCTTCCTGGCCCACAACAAGGCCGAGTTCGACCCGCGCAAATTCCTCAAGGAAACGGTCTCCGCCATGCGCGACATCTGCATCGCCCGCTACGAGGCCTTCGGTACCGCCGGCAACGCCGACAAGATCAAGCCGATCAGCCTGGAAACCATGTACCAGCGCTACGAAGCCGGCGAACTCGACCCGCGCGTCAAGTAAACCGATTGGCAGGGGGCTACCGGAGCCCCCATGCTTCCCCTTCCGTCAACACTGGCCCGCACCGGGTCCGGTTATGCTATGCTTACCCAAAGTTACAGATAACAATATTCATTACTTGAATATGGCGTCCCGGACGACGTCCTTTGTAAGGTGCCGACGAGCACCGGGAGAGCAACATGACCGATACCAACCCGGCCGGCCAGCGTGGGCCGGCGGAGCATGAGCGGCGCGACCAGATTCTTGAGCTCGCCAACGAGCTGTTCAGCGCCCACGGCTACCGCAAGACCTCGGTGACCGATATCGCCAAGGCGGTGGGCGTGTCGAGCGCCTACCTGTACCGCTTCTTCGATTCCAAACAGGCCATCGGCGAAGCGGTGTGCGCCATGACCCTGGCCAAGATCGACGTCGCCCTCCAGGAGATCGCGGAACGCGACGACTCCGCCACCCAGCGGCTGCGCGACCTGCTTGATTGCCTTCTGGAGAAGGGTCTGGAGCTGTTTCTTCGGGAACGGCGCATGCACGACATCGTGGTGGTGGCGATCGAAAACCAGTGGCACCACATGAGCGTGCACGACGACATCATCTACCAGGTGATACGCCGCATCGTCGCCGACGGCCGCGAAAGCGGCGAGTTCGAGCGCAAGACGCCGCTCGACGAGGTGACCATCGCGATCCGCAAGACCGCGGCGGTGTACGGGCACCCGGTGTTGCTGGAGCTGAACGATCCGGACGAGCTGAAACGCAACCTGGCGGCGGTCACCGGTTTGATCCTGCGCAGCCTGGCGCCGTGACCGGGGTGAGCTTGCGGCTATCGCGACGATAGCGAAAGGTTAACAAGTTACAAGTTGACAATATCGTAACCAGTCAACATAATGGTCCCCATCAAGCGTGGGAGACCATCCACAGACAGGGTCCCGCCACGCATTTGGAAATACCCGAATGAGTGAGGTAAGGACCATGAAAAACGCAATCATCGCATCCGCAGTCGCCGCCGCCCTGAGCCTGGTCGCCGCACCGGCTCTGGCCCAGGATCTCGACGCCCGCCGCAACATGGACAGTTTCGAGAACATCAATGCCGCTTACCAGCAGGCGGTGGCGCAGGGTCGCCAGGCCCGTGACAGCGGCCGCGCGCCGGTGGACTACCTGGCCGCCCGTGAGAACCTGGATCAGGCCGAGTTCATCGCCGACCAGTTTCGCGAAATCCAGGCCCAGAACGCCGTGGTGAAAGCCGAAGGCAACCCGCAGGGCCGCAACCAGGACTACCTGGAGCAGCGTAAAAACCTGGACAGCCTGGAAAACATCAACCGCGTGCTCAACCAGAGCTAAGCCAAACCGAACATCTGCCTTGAGCCTGGCCCCGGTCCCCGACCGGGGCTTTTTTATGCGCCCCGCTGTGGGAGCGGGCCCCGCCCGCGAAAGGCCGGCAAAGCCGACCGGCAACGGTTGCTCCGCAGGATCCCAGAGACGCTTGCTCCTCCATGGCATCGCCGCCCCTCAAGGCCTATCATCAAGACCCGTTTTCAGCGAGTGCACCGCTTAGCATGCCGTTTCCGTTTACCCGCGAAGAGATCACCAGTACCTGGCGGCCGCTTAACTGGCGGGCGTTCGACCCCCTGGACGACGTGAGCCAGCGCTACGCGGCGTACTACGGGCTGGATTTCAGCGCCAATCTGCCGGACCTGGAGCACGGCTTCGGCTATTTCGAGGCCGCCGGACACACCATCAGCGTGCACGGCTGGCGGCCGGCCGTGGCCCGCGGCACGGTGCTGATCTGCCACGGCTATTTCGACCACGTCGGGCTTTACCGGCATCTGATCGGCCATGTGCTGGAACTGGGCTACGCGGTGCTCGCCTACGACCTGCCCGGGCACGGGCTCAGCTCGGGGCCGCGGGCGGCGATCGAGGATTTCCGCGTCTACCGCGAAGTGCTGGAGCAGTGCCTGGAACAGGCCGCCAACGACTTCCCGCGTCCCTGGCACGTGATCGCGCAGAGCACTGGCGGCGCCGTCGTCATGGACTATCTGTTGCACCATGGTTTCGACGCGGAGAGCAGCCCCTTCGAGCAGATCATTCTGCTGGCACCGCTGGTACGGCCGTTCAAATGGAGCACGGCGCGCTGGTTGCACACCCTGGTGCGTCCGTTCGCGAAATCCATCAAGCGGGTGTTCACGGTGAATTCCGGCGACGCGGATTTCCTCGATTTCCTGGAAAACAAGGACCCGCTGCAAGACCACCGGCTGCCGGCGGGCTGGGTGACCGCCCTGAAAAAATGGATTCCGGGGTTCGAGGCGGCGCACCGGGTAAAAATATCCCCGGTGGTGATCCAGGGCGATCAAGATCAGACCGTGGACTGGCGCCATAACCTTGGCGTTATCCGCGCCAAATTCCAGGAGCCGGACGTGCACATGCTCAGCGGTGCCCGGCACCATCTGGCCAACGAGCACGTGGAATACCGCGAGAAGATTCTCAAGATCATCGACCGTTATCTGGCGGACAAATAATAAATTGTTTTAAATCTATCCCACGGTTACCTATTTTCACTTGAATATCGCCCGGTTTAGCTCAATTTAGAAGCAGTAGCGATGCCGGCGCGGGTCAAGGCTTGCCCTTAGCCGGTCTAGTCAGCGCCTTCGTATCGACTATAAGACCATTTGTCGTGAGACAAGGAGAGCACCATGAAAACCACCATGAAAGGTACCGTTAAGACATCCGCACTGTTGAGCCTCGCCCTCGCCGGCGTACTGGCCGCGCCCGCCGCCCTGGCCGAGTCCACCAGTGAGCAGATCGACCGCGAATACAAAAAGGCGATGCAGGATGAAGCCATGGGCGATCGCAACAAGGACACCGCCCCCAACCCGGACTACTCCGAAGAGCGCAAGAACATCGATGACCCGGAACGGGTCAACAAGCAGTACGAAAAGGCGATGCAGGAAAAACACGACGCCGAAGGCAAGGCCGACGAGATGAAGAAGGACGGCGGCGACTATCTGGAAAAGCGCAAGCACATGGACGATCCGGATAACGTCCAGAAAGAGTACGAAAAAGCGACGGAGAAGAAACAGTAGTCATTCTTTCCGAATGACACACGTCCGGGGCGCCTCTCACGCGTAGCCGGGCGGACATGTCCACGGCGGGCCGCATTGCGGCCCGTTTTTCGTGGGACGAGGCTCTGAATCGCCGGCGCGGCGTGCGGCGGGCGGGAAGCGTGTCTCACTTTTACCTTCCCTCGCTTTTCCTTTCAAAATAAAACGCTTTTCAATGCTACTCTGCGCCCGTCGTACGGACTGTCCGCACGACTGTGGAAACAGGCTTGACTTACAACTATGAAAACGGAGTAGTTTATGAAAAGGATACTTTTAGCGGTATCGCCGATGATGCTGGTGCTTTCCATGCCCGCGCTGGCGGCGGACGCAACCCTGAGCGTTGATGCCGAGACCGGCGCCAAGGTAGACACCAGTGGTGCTCAGAAGCGTCTCGAAGATCAGCAGGAAGGCATGAAAAAGGACGCCGAGGCCCGCGCGGAGCAGGCCCGCGAGAAAGCCGAAGCACAGCGAGAGAAGGCTGAAGCCAAACGCGAACAGGCCAAAGAGCGTGCCGAGGCGCAACGCGAAAAAGCCGAAGCCAAACGCGAGCAGGCCGAGGAACGTGCTGAGGCGGAGCGTGAGAAGGCCGAAGAGCTCGCCGAAGAGCAGCGTGAAAAGGCCGAGGCCAAACGCGAACAAGCTGAAGAGCGCGCCGAGGACGCCAGGGAAGAAGCCCGCGAGCGCCAGGAAGCCATGGAAGAGCAAGCCGAGGCAAACCGTGACGCGGCGGCCAACGCCCGGGTCAGCGGCGAAGTCAACGCCAGCGAGCAAGGCGTCAAAGCGTCGCAGAACGCCAATGCCAACGCCGACAACGGCGAAGGCAACAAGCCCTGGTACAAGTTCTGGGAGTAAAAAAAGGGGCCCCGAAGGGCCCCATCACTTCACTCACCGTTCAGGCAGATCAGTTCTGCTGAGCGCCCTTCTTAATGGAAACGCTCTGGTAGCTCAGGTTGATGGCGCCCGGCGGGATGCGCAGGTTCACCCGGCCGCCCTCGGTGCCCGCCAGCGTGATCTGCAGATTCACATCCTTGGGTTCCTGGTTCTCCAGGCCGATGAACAAGCGGCCGTCGGGCAGGAAGTCGAGGGTGCCAATCAGCGTAATGTCATCGATCGGCAGACTCTTCACGTTGTGTTCCAGACCCAGCGGCAGGCTCAGCGCCGGCGCGTCGAACAGCAGGTTGAACTTGATCGCGAACTTGGGCGGATCGCCGGCGGCCGGATCGTCGCCGGGCAGGATATAGCCCACCGGACCCACCTTCTTGCCGGTCTCGGGATCGGTTTCATAGCGCACCCGCATGATGTTCGGACCGGTGGCGGTGTCGATCGGCACCAGGCCCAGGTCGCCCACCTGGCCGAGCACGGCCTCCTCAAGGCCGAGCAGGTCGAGCACATCACCCAGGGTGGTCGCCAGACCGTCCAGCAGACCGCCGATCAGCGGCACGGAGGCCAGCGAGGTGCTGTCGTCGGTGGTATTCAGGTCCAGGCCGATGACCGCGGTGGCGTCCAGATTGGTCAGCGCCACAGTGGTCGGATAGATGCGCACCGCCACGCCGCCGTTGCCGTTGGTGATCGACTCCGGAAGATCCGGGTTCGCTTCGAAGCCCAGAATGTCGGTGTTCAGCGCGCCGGCGATGTACAGCAGCCGGTCCGCGTTGCAGTCGGTCTGATTGCCGTCCGCGTAGGGCGGGGCGCCGCCGAAGCCGCAGCCGGTATTGGCCGTCACCACCAGGCCGTCACCGCTGTCCTCGGCGGGCAGGATGCGGGTGGCGTTGGGCGGTACCGGCGCCGCGTCGTCGGTGATTTCCGGCTCGCCGGGGTCCACCGCGAAGTTATTGTTCACATCCACGCTGGGCAGGTTGTTGAGGTCCTGGAACACCGCGTCGGTGGCCGCCGCGCCATGGAACAGGATGTCCATGTCGGGGCCGCCTTGCTCGCGGGTGTTGCCCAGCAGCAGGGCTGTTTGCAGCGGCAGGCCGTCCTCGGAGCAGATCACGTCGCCGCTGCAGCCGTTTTCCTGGGACGCCAGGGTGTAGCGGTACAGAGCGCCTTCTTCCCAGGGCTGCTCGGGCACGAAGTTAAAGGCGCGCGGCTCCAGGTGCAGCTTGCCGGCCACCGGTTCCAGGCAGTTGCCGCTGTTATCCACTTTTTCCACGCGCACGCTGCCGGTGCCGCAACTCTCGCCCAGCGTCAGGCTGGCCGGGTCCATGTTCTGCGAGAAGCGCACCCGGATCGGCCGGTTGGCGGGCAAATCGGTGATCGGCAGTTGATCCAGCGCCACCTGTTCGCCGTCGGGGCTGGATGACAGGCAGACGCCCTGGGTGCCCTGGCCGTTGTTGGCGGTCAGGTCCAGGTCGTCACTGGTGGCACAGGGGAAACCGGGATACACGGTCATCGCGAAGGGCCCGCGAATCACGCTGGCGCCGCCATCGCTTTCCACGTATTCCGGCAGGCTGAAGCTGAGTGTGTCGCCGCCGCTGTTGCGGTTGATCGGCTGCAGCGCATTACCGGACAGATCGGTGATGCCGGCGGTGGCGGTCACATTGTACTGGACGCCGTAGTTGACCGGGTCCACCGGGGTGATCACCAGCGCGTTGCCGTCCAGCTGCCAGGTGAAGGGCTCGCTGGCGCCGCCCTTGGTCAGGCGCAGGGTGCCGCCGGGCACGATGCTCAGGGGCTCCAGGGTTTCGTCGAACAGCAGCACGATGGGTTCGCCGGGCACCATGCGGTCGGCGAACCCGCCGGGCTGCCAGGACAATTTCTGGCTGCCGTCCTGGGTCACGGCTTGCAGCATCGGGCCGGTGTTGTCCGCCAGCGGATCCGGGGCATTGGTCTGGTCGCGGTAGGACTCCATGCGGAAGCTGAGCAGGCCGTAGTTGTCCTCGACGCCCAGCACGCGCGGTTCCACCACGCTGATGGCGTCGGCCCGCAGCACACCGTCACGCACGATGGCGCGGCCCACCAGCTCCACGTGCAGCAGGTTCTGGGTGAAGGCCCCGTTGGCCCGCGCGTCGGCGGTGGTGGTGGCGAGATCCAGGAACAGACGCAGGTTCTTGGCCGCGTTCGGTGAATCGGAGGTCGGGTTGGGGAACAGATAACCGGTGGCGTCGGCCACCATTTCCACGGTCACGTCGCCGGAGTTGAAGCCCACCGGCACCTCGCCGCCGACGATCACTTCCAGCGCATCGCCCACCAGCCGCGAACCGCGCGCCACGCGCAGCGGCGTCACGTCCGGGAACGCCGGCGGGAACGCCAGCTCGCCGAACACGTCGCCGGTCTGCTTGGATACGGTCTGGTTTTCCAGCAGGGTGCCAATCACCGGCACGCAGTTGATCGGCTCGCCGGTGAGCGGTGAGACGCGCACGTTGTCGGCCAGACAGCTGCGTTCCGGGTCCGCCGCCGGCACCGCGGTGACCAGAGTCTCCCGCTTGCCGGTGGGCGAACTGGTCTTGATCGGCGTCACGGTGCGCTCGAAGGGCGTGATGGTGTCGCCGAAGCGGCTCACCAGGCCTTCCACGCGCAGCACATAATCCCGGCCGGGGGTCATGTCGGTTACCGGGTCCACGGTGAGGGCGTTGCCGGAAGAGAGCAGCACCGCCGGTACCAGCTCACCGTCCCGGGTCAGGGACACGGTGTCACCGTACACCGCGCTCTGCTCGTCCAGCGGGTGGCTGGTGCGCAGGCGGAACGCCGAGAAGTCCATGGTTTTGAACTGGCTGTTGTCGTCCGGGAAGATCGACGCCACTTCAAACTCGGGGCTTTCTTTCTGCAGGTCGGACGGGCCTTCCAGCGCCGTGCGGGTGGTGAAATTCAGCGCGCCGTCGCGCACCCGCACCTCTTCGCCGTTGGCGTCGATGCCTTGCAGCACCACCTGGTAGTCGGCGATCGCATCCAACTTGGTGCGCGGGCGCAGCACCACGCCGCGGCCGTTATCCACCACGCTGAAATCGAACGGCACCGGCTCGCCGTCGGCGTCGGTGAACACGAAGTTGGACGGCGCCACGTCCAGCGCCGCGCCGAAGTTGAACACCACCGGCGCGTTGGGCGCCACGTCCTGCTGGTCGTCCAGCGGGTAGGTGAAGAACAGGGCCGCGGAGCCCGTTTCCGGGGCTCGCAGGTCCGGCACATTGGGGTTGTCGCTGCTGCCGTCACCGCCGCAGCCGAGCAGGGTCGCCGTCGCGGCCAGTGTTATTAGAGCGTTATAGCGCATGGCGCACCTCCTAGAACTTGAGCGTCAGGGAACCGCTGAACACGTGTACTTCGCCGCCCGCGGTCACGGTGGCATAAGGGTTGGTCACGCCCGGCCGGCTGCTGGAGAGCTCGAAATCCCGGTCCTCCAGCTGCTGGAACTGGTAGCCGAAATCGAGACGCATCGGGTAGGCCAGAATCGGCGGGTTATCGATCACCAGCGAGGAGCCCAGGCCGATGATCAGCTTGTCGTTATCCAGGTAGTTCACGTCCTCGGTGCGAATGCTCTCCAGCGGGGATTCCTGGTACGCGACGCCGCCGCGCAGGGTCATGTGCTTGTTGACCTGCCATTCGGCGCCGATGCGCGGCACGGTGATGTCCTTGAACTGGGCATTGGCCTGGTCTTTCACGGTGTCGCCTTGCAGTTCCTCGGTCAGGTCGGACCAGTTCTGCCGCTCCACGGTGACGCCCAGGCGGAAGGTGTCGCTGAAGTTGTACAGCACGCCGGCGGCGTAGATATCCGGCTGGTAGGAATCAATGGTGTCGATCGCCAGCAGAATGCCGGGGTCCGGCACGGTGCCGGGAATCACGATGTTCGATTCCACCGAGGTGCGGGCTTCCGTGTGGCCGCGGAACGTCAGCGCCGATTCCAGGCCACCGATCCAGCAGTCGTCGTTATGCCCGCAGATGATTTTGCCCCACTCCTGGGAGGTGGACAGCACCGGGCGCATTACCGGCTTGGCGGTCACGTTCAGTTCTTCGTACTGGGTTTCCCCGGCCAGGTTGGAGCTGGCGTTCAGCGTCGCTTCGGAGCGCAGCGAAATATGCACCGAGCCGCCCACGTTAATGCCGTGGAGGAACTGGGTGCCGCCGCCCACATTCAGAAACAGCGGCTGGCGGCCGTACTTCAGGAACTGGCCCTGCTCGGAGGTGCGGGAGTCGAACGCCAGCATCTCCTCACCGAATTTTTCCACCCCGGCGATAATCGCGAAATAGAGCGGGTGATTGATTTTGGTGAGCTCGGAAAGGTTGGTTTTAAGCGCGATCAACGTTTGCTGCGAACGGGTGTCGTTGATCACGGTGTCATCGCTTTCCAGCTCCTGCTCCGCGTGCAGCAGGCCGGTGGTCAGTTCGCCACGCGCGTCCATGGTCAGGTAGGCCGGGTTGTAATACAGCGCCGAGGCCTGGGCGTTGAACATGGACAGCGCCTGGGCGGTGCCGACGTCGACCGGGAAAAGACCATAGGTACTGGCGGTATTGCCCATGCCGGCAAGCGCGGGAACGCTGGCGGTCAGGGCCACGGCGGCGGCAACACTCCGGGCGGACTGCTGGAGGGATCGGTACATAATAAAAACTCTCCGGATCTTGTTATTGGGCTTATTAAGCTCTTTTGTTCCACTGGACTTTTTTTACTGTTCAGGCGCCAGGGAAAGATGACGAAAGGCGTGTATACGGGATTAACCGCGAGCAACGCTCTCGCCTCATATGCAACTAATAAAACAAAAGCGGCCGTGAATGCCGTATGAAAAAGGTTGTGAACGGTAGACGGGGGACGGGTTACTTTACGGAACGTAGCAGGAGGGTTGTCGAACGTAATGGCATGGTAATAATGGACGATCGTGCCACATAAAAGCTGTCATTTTGTGCACAGCGCGCTGTGCACCGGGGTCAAGGCTCAGTACACCGAAACGCCGCCGCCCTCGCCGACCAGCACCACATCCGCCGGGCGCAGCGCGAACAGGCCGTTGGTGACCACACCGGTGATGTTATTGAGGGTCTTTTCCAGATCCAGCGGGTTGACGATGTCCAGGTTGTGCACGTCGAGGATGATATTGCCGTTGTCGGTGACGAACCCCTCGCGGTACTCGGGGCGGCCGCCCAGCCCCACCAGCTTGCGCGCCACATAGGAGCGGGCCATGGGAATCACCTCCACCGGCAGCGGGAAGGCGCCCAGGCGTTTGACCTTCTTGGAGCCGTCGACGATGCAGATGAAGTCCTTGGCCACCGCCGCCACGATTTTCTCGCGGGTCAGCGCGCCGCCGCCGCCCTTGATCATCTCGCGGTGCTCGTTGACCTCGTCGGCGCCGTCCACGTAAACCGGCAGCCGGTCCACGTCGTTGAGCGCCAGCACCGGGATGCCGTGGCCGCGCAGGCGCTCGGCGGTGGCCTCGGAGCTGGCCACCGCCCCGGCGATGCGGTCCTTCATGGCCGCCAGCCCGTCGATGAAGAAATTGGCGGTGGAGCCGGTGCCCACGCCCACCACTTCGCCTTCCTGGACGTAGCGCAGGGCGGCCTCGGCCACCTGCTTCTTGAGGGCGTTCTGGTCCATGGGTGCCTCCGCGAATCAAAAGTGCCGCGATTATACGGGCGGTTGACCCGCCAATACAGGTCAGCGCAATGGACGCTCCCGCCCCGCGCCCCGTAAACTAGCGGTTTTACCCCTTCGGACCTTCCATGCCTGCGATGCTTGATCAATACGTAAAACGGATTCTCCAATCCCGCGTGTACGACGTGGCGCTGGAAACCCCCATCCACGCCGCGCCGCTGATCTCCCGGCGCATCGGTAACCGCGTACTGCTCAAGCGCGAGGACCTGCAGCCGGTGTTTTCCTTCAAGCTGCGTGGCGCCTACAACAAGCTGGCCGGCCTCAGTGACGAGCAGCGCGATCGTGGCGTGATCTGCGCCTCCGCCGGCAACCACGCCCAGGGTCTGGCCCTGGCGGCCAGCGCCATGGGCGTGCGCGCGGTGATCGTGATGCCGCGCACCACCCCGGAGATCAAGGTCAAATCCGTGCGCGAGCGCGGCGGCAAGGTGGTGCTGCACGGCGACGGCTTCGACGACGCCCTGGCCCACGCCACCAAGCTGCAGGAAAAAGAGGGGCTGACCTTCGTGCACCCCTACGACGATCCGGACGTGATCGCCGGCCAGGGCACCGTGGGCATGGAGATCCTCCGTCAGCAGAGCCGCGACCTGGACGCCATCTTTATTCCCGTGGGCGGCGGCGGCCTGGCGGCGGGCATCGCCGCCTATGTGAAATACGTGCGCCCAGACGTGAAAATCATCGCCGTGGAGCCGGAAGACGCCGCCTGCCTGCAGGCCGCCATGGCGCGCAAGCGCCGGGTGACGCTGTCGGAGGTGGGCCTGTTCGCCGACGGCGTGGCGGTGCGCCAGATCGGCAAGGAGCCGTTCCGCATCCTGCGCGACCACGTGGACGAAGTGATCACCGCCACCACCGACGAGATCTGCGCCGCCATCAAGGATTCCTTCGAGGACACCCGCGCCATCTGCGAGCCCGCCGGCGCGCTGGCTCTGGCCGGCCTCAAGAACTGGGTGCACAAGCACGGCGCCGAGAACAAAACCCTGGTGGCGATCCAGAGCGGCGCCAACGTGAACTTCGACCGTCTGCGCCACATCTCCGAGCGCGCCGAGCTGGGCGAGCAGCGCGAAGCCATCCTGGCCGTCACCATCCCGGAAAAGCCCGGCGCCTTCCGGGCCTTCTGCCAGGCCCTGGGCCGGCGCAGCATCACCGAGTTCAACTACCGCTATTCCAGCGAGCACGAGGCCAACATCTTCGTCGGCGTGCAGATCCGCCCCGGCGGCACGGACCTGGCCCCGCTCCTCGCCGAGCTGCGCGAGGCCGGCTACCCGGTGGTCGACATGACCGGCAACGAGATGGCCAAGCTGCACATCCGCCATATGGTGGGCGGGCATACCTCCCGGCAGGACCTGGACGAGATGCTGTTCCGGGTGGAATTCCCGGAACGCCCCGGCGCCCTGGTCAAGTTCCTGATGTCGCTGGGACAGAAGTGGAACATCAGCCTGTTCCACTACCGCAACCACGGCGCCGCCTACGGGCGGGTGCTGGTGGGCTTCCAGGTGCCGTTCGGCGACCGGGGCAACCTGCGCAAGGACCTCAAGAAGGTGCCCTATCCGATGGTGGAAGAGAGCGACAACCCGGCCTACCGGCTGTTTTTGAACTAAAGCGGGGCGGGCCGGTCGCACAGGGGTAGCGTGCCGCTGCGAACAACGCCCTATGCGTGAATGTGCGCTGGGCGGCGCTGCCTTGTTAAGCGTTAGGCTGTAATTTTGTTAAGAAGCGTGAGAAACGGGCCGTAACTGCTTGACTTGAGCGGCTCGATTGCGTGAATTATGACGCAGTTCTCATCTTGTTACGAAATAAATGGCCTACCATGATGAGTCTTTCGCCCGACATGGGTTTAGGGGAAGCGGAAAACGCCGTACCGCGCCGGTCATACCGGGGGGCGAGAAAACGGCGGTCCGCCACTGTACTGGGCTCCACTGTACCGAGCTGTCTTGAAATTTGGGGAATGGAAACACAATGAAGAAGAAGCCGGACGTACTCGTCGTCCTCGCATTCGTATTTGCTCTCGGGGTGCTGATCAGCACCATCACTCACGGCGGTAACGACTCTGACCTGGAACGCTTCGCGAACTCCGCGGGCATGCAGTTCAGTAATTACGAGAGTCAGTAACGCCGAACGTCGGTCACCACCTGATCCAAAGGCCGGTCCCAGGCTGCCTCGCGCAGCCTGGGCAGCCGCTGAAACTCAAACGCCACGCCTATCAGTCTGGGCCGCCGGGGCCGGCGCGCCAGGTCCGCCAGTGCGCGGTCGTAAAACCCCCCGCCCATGCCCAGCCGGTGACCCCGCTCATCGAACCCCACCAACGGCACCAGAATCGCATCCAGCGCCCAGGCCGCCCGCGCCCGCTCCCGGCGCCGGGGCTCGCCAATGCCAAAACGATTCGCCTTCAGCCGTGCCCGGCGCCGCCACAGATGAAAATGCAGCCGCCCGCGATGCACCCGGTCCAGCACCGGAAGATATAAGACGGCCTCGCCGAAGCGCGAATGCCGAAGGGCGGGCAGGGGATCCAACTCACCATCCCCCGCCTGATACACCCCGAAATGCCGAAACCGCCGCGCCCCCAGCGCCCCCGGCAAATTCCGCGCGAACCCCCGCGTCGCCCGCCGCCGCGCACCCGCCGGCAAAGCCCGCCGCCGCGCCCGCAAAGTGCGGCGCAGTTGGGAGCGGGAAGGAGTCTGATCGGACATTAAGGAGCGCTCGGACTTGTGGGAGCGAATTTGTGGGAGCGGGCCCTGCCCGCGAAAGGGAGCAAAGCTCCCGGCAGGATGCCAGAGACGCTTTGGCAGGGTTCCGCTTTTAGAGCTCTCTGGGATCCTGCCGGCCGGTTGCACCGGCCTTTCGCGGGCAGGGCCCGCTCCTACGAAATAAAGCGTGTCCCCCGAACCGCCGCTGCGGGTGTAGTCCTTGAACCGAAAAGTTCAAGGCGGGGACCGCAGGTTAATGCCCTCAGGCTTTCCGCTCGAAGGCGGACATGCACACAGGCACACCAATTTGGACCCCTAAGGGTAAAGCATCGGCAGGGACATAACCCGGCTGGCGCACGGTCCAGGGAACACTTGCCAAGAGTATAACAGGGGCGGGGGTGACGGTCAGGGCTTGACAGGCGCCCCGTCGTTGCCTTCCTCGAAAGCGCGGATCTCGTTATCCAGGCGGCTGAGCAGGCCCTGAATGCGATCATCGTTGCCGCTGTCATCGCCCAGCTGTTCGCGGGCTTCCAGCAACTCGTGGCTCATGTTCAGCGCCGCCATGATGGCGATCCGCTCCAGGCCGATCACGTTGGCCTGGCGCACCTCGCGCATCTGGTTGTCCAGATAGCGGGCCGCGCGCAGCAGGTTGTCCTGCTCGCCGGGCGGGCAGGCGACGCGGTATTCCTTATCCAGGATATGAACCACCAGGGAATGGCCGTCGCTCATGAATCCTCCTGCTCAAGGGACTGCAGGCGGGTTATGATGGCTTCAACGCGGGCCTTGGCCAGATCGTTTTTCTTCACCAACTGGGCGCGCTCGTCGAGCAGGCGGGTTTCCCGTTCGCGCAGCAGCCGGTTCTCCTGGCGCAGATGCGCGGAGATACGCAGCAGCTCGTCCACCCGGGCTTCCAGTTGCCGGAGTTGTTGTTCCATCGTCATGGCAAATTGGTCGCTGTTCGCCTAAGGTTGAGCCCCCGATCCGGGTCTGAATCGCAGGCGGGAAGGAAGTTGGCCCGCCGCCATTGACGGCTTTTTGTACTATAGATACGGCCCTGCGAAGGGTCAACGGAATTCAAGGCGGGTTAGGGACTTAGCGCCGCTTTGCAGAAAGTCATTAAAGAGTAAAGATAGAGCCCCATGTCCGAACTGCCCGAATTCGATGATCTCGCCCGCGCCGCCGCCCAGGCCGGCATCCCCCACTCGCCCAGCGAACTGCACGGCGTGGTCTGCGGCCTGCTGGCCACCGGCCACGGCCACGAGGACGCCACCCTGCTGGGCACCCTGGCGGCCCACGCCGAGCAGCCCGAAGGCCTGCCGCCGGAGCTGGCCCGGGCGCTGATCGACTGGCGCGACCAGACCCTGGAAGGCTTTTCCGGCACCGGCCTGGAGCTGCCGCTGCTGCTGCCCGCCGACGAGGACGACCTGGACCTGCGCGTGGCCGCCCTGGCGCAGTGGAGCGAAGGCTTCCTGGTGGGTTTCGGCACCGGCGCCGCCGGCGTCGCCGACACCGAGCTGTCGCCCGGCGTGCAGGAGGCGCTGTCCGACCTGTCCGCGGTCAGCCAGGTCACCACCCCGGAAGAGACCGGCGAGGAAGAAGAGCAGATGCTCGAGCAGGTCGCCGAACACTGCCGCATGTCCGCGCTGATGATCTACACCGACCTGGTAATGAAACAACAGGCCGCGAAGAAGCCGGGCCCCGGTGACGCCCCCGAAACGCCGCCCACCCGGCACTGAGCCGGCCCATTCAGGAGAGCCCATGACCATTCGTCTGCAGGAGTTCCAGCACCGCCGCCGCGAGTTGATGGAGCAGATGGAGCCCAACAGCATCGCCATCCTGGCCGCCGCGCCGGAGCGCACCCGCAACCGGGACGTGGAGCACCCCTACCGCCAGGACAGCGATTTCTGGTACCTGAGCGGTTTCCCCGAAGCGGAAGCGGTGATGGTGCTGTTGCCCGGCCGCGAGCACGGCGAGTACGTACTGTTCTGCCGCGAGCGCGACCGCGCCCGGGAAATCTGGAACGGCTACCGCGCCGGCCCCGAAGGCGCCGTGGCGGACTACGGCGCCGACGACGCCTTCCCCATCAACGACATCGACGACATCCTGCCCGGCCTGGTGGAAGGCCGCGAACGGGTCTACTACGATCTGGGCCGCGACGCCGGCTTCGACAGCCGTCTGATGGGCTGGATCAACACCATCCGCGAGCGGGTGCGCACCGGCGCTCAGCCGCCCGGCGAATTCGTCGCGCTCTCGCACCTGCTGCACGACATGCGCCTGTTCAAGAGCAAGGCGGAAGTGGACGTCATGCGCCAGGCCGCGCAAATCTCCGCCGGCGCCCATGTGCGCGCCATGCGGGCGGTGCGCCCGGGTATGTACGAATACCAACTGGAAGCGGAATACCTGCACGAATTCATGCGCCACGGCGCGCGCAGCCCGGCCTACCCGAGCATCGTCGGCGGCGGCGCCAACGGCTGCATCCTGCATTACATCGAAAACAGTGCGCCGCTCAAGGACGGCGACCTGGTGCTGGTGGACGCCGGCTGCGAACTGCACAACTACGCCTCGGACATCACCCGCACCTTCCCGGTCAACGGCAAGTTCAGCGGTGAGCAACGCGCGCTCTACGAACTGGTGCTGGCGTCGCAGTACGCCGCCATCGAAGCCACCCACACCGACAACCACTGGAACCTGCCCCACGAAACCGTGGTGCGCATCCTCACCGAAGGCCTGGTGGACCTGGGCTTGCTGGCCGGCAACCCGGATGACCTGATCGAAGAACAGGCCTACCAGCGCTTCTTCATGCACCGCACCGGCCACTGGCTGGGCCTGGACGTGCATGACGTGGGCGACTACCGCATCCAGGGCCAGTGGCGCCAGCTCGAGCCGGGCATGACCCTCACGGTCGAACCCGGGCTCTACATCGCCCCGGACGACGACACCGTGGAGGAGCGCTGGCGCGGCATCGGCATCCGCATCGAGGACGACGTGCTGGTCACCCAGGACGGCTGCGAGGTGCTCACCCGCGACGTGCCCAAGAACATCGACGACATCGAAGCCCTGATGCGCGAGGCGCGCGCATGAACGCTTCCGAGGCGCCGCTGATCGTCGGCGGCGGCATGGCCGGCGCGGCGCTGGCGCTGCTGCTGCGCCACCACGGCGCCCCCGGCGTCACGCTGGTGGAGAGCCACGCGCTCACCGCCGGCGAGGCGCCGGACACGCCCAGCTTCGACGCGCGCAGCACGGCGCTGTCCGCCGGCAGCCTGGCGATTCTGCAACAGCTTGGCCTGCGGGACGCGGTGCTGGAAAACGCCGCCGGCATCGACACCGTGCACGTGTCCCGGCGCGGCCGCCTGGGCCTGGCCCGGCTCACCGCCGAAGAGCAGAACCTGCCGCGCCTGGGCGCGGTGGTGGAAAACCGCTGGTTCGGCCATGTGCTGCTGGCGGCGGTGGAACGGGACCCGGCCATCACCCTGCGCGCGCCGGCCTCGCTCAGCGGCATCCGTCGCGCCGCCGACGGCTACCGGGCCACGCTGGACAATGGTGAAGAGCTGCACACGCCGCTGCTGATCGCCGCCGACGGCGCCCGCTCGCGCACCCGCGACTGGCTCGGCATCAGCGCCCGCCACCAGGACATCGGCCACGACGCCCTGATCGCCAACCTGGGGCTGGCGGCGGAGCCGCACCGGGGCCAAGCGTTTGAACGTTTTCTCGACGAAGGCCCGCTGGCGCTGCTGCCGCTGCCCGGCGAGCGCATGGCACTGGTCTGGACCGGCCCCCGCGAGGAAGTGGACCAGTGGATGGCGCTGGACGACGACGCCTTTCTGGCGGCCCTGCGCGAACGTCTGGGCGCCACCATGCCGCGCCTCGCCCGCGTCGGCGAACGGGCCCGCTACCCGCTGGTGCTCAGCGAGGCCTGCGCCCAGGCGGTGCCGTTCGCGGCGGTGGTCGGCAACGCCGCCCACACCCTGCACCCGGTGGCCGGCCAGGGCTTCAACCTGACCCTGCGCGATCTCGAACTGCTCGCCCGCCGCGTTGGCGGCCAGGCCGAGCCCGGCCGCTTGGCGCTGCTTGAGCAATGGGCCGCCGACCGGCGCGTCGACCAGAGCCAGATCGGCCACGCCTCGCGCTGGCTGCCCGAGCTGTTCCGCGTGCGCCAGCCGCTGTTCGCCCACAGTCGCCAGCTCGGCCTGCTGGCCCTGGACCTGCTACCCGCCGCCCGCAAGGGCTTCGCCCGCCGTGCCATGGGACTGGGATGAACGCGATGAACGACCCACGCCATACGGACATTCTGATCGTCGGCGGCGGCATGGCCGGCGGCTTGCTCGGGCTGCTGCTGGCGGACCAGGGCTTTTTCGTGCGGGTGCTGGACGCCGGCCCGGAACCGGCGCGGCCGCAGGGCGAGTCGGCGCCGCGGGTGTCCACGCTCAGCGAGGCCAGCCACTGGCTGCTGCGCCACGCCGGCGTCTGGGATCGTCTCGATCCGGCCCGGGTGCAGGCCTACGCCAGCATGCAGGTGTGGGACCAGGACGGCACCGGCGAGGTGCGTTTCAATGCCGCAGACGCCGGCACCGATTGCCTGGGCTGGCTGCTGGAGAACGATCATCTCACCGCCGCGCTGTACGAAGCCGCCGGCGAGCGCGAGGCCCTGGCCTGGCAGTGCGGCGCCCCGGTCGATGAACTGATCCGGGACGGCGAAGGCTGGCGGGTAAGCGCCGGCGACCACACCTTCACCGCCGACCTGCTGGTGGGCGCCGACGGCGCCCGCTCGCGGGTGCGCGATGCCGCCGGCATCCCCGCCCCGGCCCGCGACAGCGGCCACCGCGCCCTGGTCGCCACCATCGAAACGGATTTGCCCCACGGCGGCTGCGCCCGGCAGGTCTTCATGGACTCCGGCCCGCTGGCGCTGCTGCCACTGTTCGGCCACGACGGCCACCGTTGTTCCATCGTCTGGTCCGCCTGGCCGCAACGCAGTGACGCACTGATGGCCCTGGACGATGACGCCTTCGGCGCCGCGCTCAGCCAGGCCACCGGCGAGGTCCTGGGCAGCGCCCGGGTGGTCAGCCGCCGCGCCGTCTTCCCCATCGAAGAGCGCCACGCCAGCCGCTACCAGGGCCGGGCCCTGGCGCTGGTGGGCGACGCCGCCCACGTGATCCACCCGCTGGCGGGGCAGGGCATCAACCTGGGTCTGCTGGACGCGGCGGTGCTCGCCGAAGAGCTGGGGCGCGCCCGTGCCGCCGGCCTGCCGGTGGTCCACGCCGGCATCCTGGCGCGCTATGAGCGCCGCCGCCGCGCCGACAACCTGCTCATGCAGAACGCCATGCGCGGCTTCAAGCTGCTCTTTGAACGCCCCGAGCCCGCCGTACGCTGGCTGCGCAACACCGGCCTCGGCCTGGTCAACCGCCTCGCCCCCGCCCGCCACGCCTTCATGCACCGCGCCCTCGGCCGCGCCGGCGACCTCCCCCGCAACGCCCGCCCCTAATAACCCGCGTCGTTCTTTTCCCGCTGTACACACCTGTCAATGACGCAAACATTGACAACATGGAAGGTTTCCGTCCTTCACGCATCTTTTACAAGTTTTGTGTTGGCGATACGTTGACGTCTATTCGCGGGCCGTATTTTCTGTCCGCTATTGGCCCTGGCGCCGGAGCCCGCTGATTGCGCGGTCTACAGCGATTCTAATAAGGTCTTATGGTAGGGAGACACCCAGAGCCGATACTTAATTATTAGCCTATAGAATCCGAATCAGTAAAAGGTTTTGACTAACGGAAACGGTTAACAAAAGTGCACTAAATGTAGCGTTAACCAGTGTTTTGTTTTGAATTCGTCGCACATACTGCGCGCCCGTTAAGTGAACACCCGTAAATAAAAAAGCCGCCGTTCTTCCCGAGACGGCCTGACGGAGTAGCTCGCCATGAACAATAAAATCATCGCCCGGGGCGCCGCCCTGGCGCTTGCCATCGCTTCCTCCACCGCCGCTCACGCCAGCATGGGCAACATCGGCACCACCTACGGGGTGCTGCCGTCCGACGTGGCCTCCGCCCAGGCCCTGTCCATGTTCAACACCCAGGTCTCCGCCGTGTACTACAACCCGGCCTACCTCACCAAGGACCCGCGCGGCGAACTGACCATGGGCCTGCTGCACGCCGAGCACGAGCTGCGCGCCAACAGCCTGGGCGGCGCCAACCCGCCCAACCGCAGCGGCGGCGACGTGCTGCAGGATTCGCCCTCCCAGCACACCCTGATCGGCATGAAGACCGATCTGTCCTCGCTCACCAAGCTCAATCACCCGCTCTTCCTGGGCGTGATGATCGGCGTGGAAAAATACGGTGAGGAGATGCTGGCGTTCGAATCCCAGACCTCCCAGGAAGGCCAGTACTTCGAATACGGCCGCCAGCCCCTGTTCCTGAACCTGGGCGGCGCCACCACCCTGTGGCGGGGTATCGACATCGGCGCTTCCGCCCGCGTCACCCTGCACTCGGAAGCGGAGCTGGTGGCCACCACCAACCTGGCCGGCGAAACCCGCTACGAAGAACTGAACGTCTCCGCCAAGCCCTCCATCCGGCCGATCCTGAGCGCCACCGTGGACATGGCGGAAACCTTCTGCCCCGAAAACGACAACTGCTGGATGAAGGGCTTCGAAACCGCCTTCGCGTTCCGCGGCTACTCCAACACCAGCACCACCGTGGACGCGCAGACCGTGATTCCCGGCACCATCGCGCCCCCGGGCCTGAACCTGCAGGTCACCACGCTGGATTCCTACCAGCCCAACATCTACTCCGCCGGCCTGCTCTACGGCGGCGAGCGCTTCCGCCTGGGCGCCTCGGTGGAAATGCAGCAGTGGTCCGACCTGGAAGACGAATTCGACAGCGACACCATCAAGGACCAGGCGGTGAACAGCGACGTGGGCACCCTGGAATTCCAGGACATCGTGGTGCCGCGCCTGGGCGCCGAGTACCAGCTCAACGACAACTTCATGGTCACCGGCGGCGTCGCCTACAGCGAATCACCGCTGGAATCCAACGCCTCTCTGGATGTGAACTACCTGGACGCGGACAAGTGGATCGTCGGCCTGGGCCTGACCGCCAAGTACAAGGAAACCCGTTTCCTGGCCTACCCGGTGCGCCTCGATCTGGCCTACCAGTACCAGAAGCTCGAACCCCGTGAGTTCGACCTGTACGCCACCAACTCGCCCACCTACCCGGAACCCTACGAGACGGTGGAAGCGGACGGCGACGTGCACGTCTTCACCGGTTCGGTCACGCTGAAATTCTAACGGAGGTCGGTCATGGATATGCGCAAGCTGATAGTGCTCACGGGCACCGCGATACTGGCCGCCTGCGGCGGCGGCAGCGGTGACGAGCAAACCGTAAGCTTCGACAACTGGCAGGAAACCGAGGTGGTCTACAGCTACCCGTTCGACGGCCAGGCCGAAGTGTCCCCCAACGCCCCGGTGGTGGTGCGCTTCTCCGACCCGGTGGAGGTGGACGCTTCCAACTTCACCCTCACCGGCCCGGACGGCGCGGTGGGCCTGTCGGTGCAAAGCGCCGACGGCGGCCGCAGCGCCGTGCTGATGCCCGACAACGCCCTGGCGGTGAAAAGTAAGTACGCGCTCACTCTCAACAACATCCGCACCGCCAGCGGCGACGCCGCCATCCCCGACGGCAGCCTGGACTTCACCACCCGCGCCGCTCTGGAAGGCAACCCGCGCGCGCTGCGCCAGCTCAGCAACACCTTCGAGGTGGCCAGCGTCAGCCCGGACGGCGACGATCTGCCGTTCCTGGATTTCTCGTCCGTGAACCTGGTGATGACCCAGCCCCTGGACCGCCAGACCCTGGTCTACGGCGACACCGTTACCCTCACCCAGAACGGCGAGACCGTGCCCGCGCAACTGCGCGTCGACGGCCGCCAGATCAGCATCGATCCGGAACAAGTGCTGGAGCCGGGCACCGAAGTGACGCTGGACATCACCAACGGCGTGCGGAACCTCTACGGCGACGCCTTCGGCGGCTTCACCCGCACCTTCTCGCCGCGCGACACCAAGCCGCGCGAAACCCTGGTGCAGGAAGCGGCCCCCGCCGACCCGGTGCTCGGCTGCCTGGACGACGGCGTGCAAACCTCGCCGATCACCGGCGACCCGATCAACTGCGTGCCGCTGATCGCCAAGCTGCTCGGCGACAACACCGTCTCCAAGCAACAGGGCAATGTGTTCGCGGAGCTAGGCTTCGCCCCCAACTTCCCCGACAAAACCCCGCTGCGCGTACCCAAGGGCTCGCTGCTCAAAGGCGACCCGCTGGACGTGCGCATCGGCGGCGAAGTGCCCGCCGGCTTTGATTCCGGCGAAGTCACCGTCACCTTCCTGGGCGACGCCAATGGCTACCTGCTGCCCAACCCCTACACCGACGACCCGTCCGCGCCCAAGCAACTGCGCCTGACCATGGACGTGGCCTTCGACACCGAAGTGCAGCGCGCCAACGGCGCCTTCAACCAGACCCTGCTGCAGGTGGAGCTGGTCGGCCAGGCCATCGCGGATACTGAAAAAGGCAGCCTGATCGTCGACGCCGTGGGCGTGGTGGAGCCGGAAGTGCTCGGCACCGAAACCGCCTACGGCGTGCTCAGCTTCCACATGGAATCCTACCCGGACCAGCAAAACGCCCCGGCGATGGAAGTGGACCTGACCAGCCCCGAGCTGGCCGCCTGGCAGCCCGGCGAGCACGTCAACAAGCAGCGCCCCGGCGACCCCATCATCCTCAACTTCAGCGAGCCGCTCGACCCCACCAGCGTGATCGAAGGCGACACTCTGCGCGTCACCGCCGGCGGCACCCCGGTGGACTTCGAGTACTACCTGGACGGCGTCTCCATCGTCATCCAGCCGCAACCGCCGCTGCAGTACAACGCCGACTACCAGGTGCAGTTCACCGACGGCGTTACCGACATCGCCGGCAACCCGGCGCTGGGCGAGACGCTCAGCTTCACCATGCCGACCTATGCCGCTGACAACGCCCAGGCGCCCCTGGTGCTGACCGCCTACCCGGGCTTCCCGTGCATTCCCACGGACTTCGATCTGGCCAGCAACGACGCCGGTCGCTGCCAGGGCGGCAAGACCGATGACGACCACCTGCCGCTGGCCCGCCAGCCGGCCAACCGTCCGATCATCGTGACGTTTTCCCAGGCAATGGACCCGGCCAGCGTTAACGGCCTCACCTTCCAGGTGCAGCGCGTCGACCAAAGCGGCAACGCGGCCGGCGATGTGCCCGGCGAGATCACCGTCAGCGGCCGCAGCCTGACCTTCATCCCGGACCAGCCCTGGCAGGAAGGCACGCTGTACCGCTATGTGCTGAACTCCGTGGCCACTGGGCCCGCCTGCGGCAGCAACGCCATCTGCGACACCCGCGGCCTGCCGTTGCAGACCAAACTGCTGGCACAGAACCCGGACGACGCGCCGGCGGCCACCGAAGGCGGCCCCGACCTGCCGATCTTCTTCCGTGGCGTGGCGGCCACCAACGACGTCCTGCAGCAGCTGCGCAACCTGCCCACCTCCGACGTGAACGCCAACTTCCTGCATGAATCCGTGGAGACGGTGCCCTCCGTCACCGAATCGGCGAAGAAAAACAGCGCCCGCATCGTGCGCGACCCGGCGTCCAACCCCGAAGAGAACGGCACCGCCGGCTCCGGCGCGGTGACCGACGCCAACGTGGGTTGTGACGTGGGCGAGACCTGCCCGGACGCCAAGTACAGCTACCTCACCGGCGACCTGAACGTGGAAGTGGTGGGCTTCAAGACGCCCCAGGAAGTGGCCCAGTACGCGGACCAGGCGAGCATCCCGCAGACCGTGAAGGACAACGGCGGTGTGCTGGTGTACATCCTGCCCACCCGCATCGTGGTGTCGAACGCCACCGTCTACGCCGACCCGGCGATCGGCAGCGCGCCGCCGTCGCCCACCGGGCCGCAGTTGATGCGTATCCGCTACACCTGCGACGCCGCCGCCGGCAACTGCGGCGCGCCGGACCACGGCCGGGTGAAAGGCTGGATCGTGGAAGGCCCCGATGGCCCGCGCTTCCTCACCAACCTGGACCTGTATCTGGACGCGCCGAAGCTGGCGCCGGAGGTGGTGATTCTCGGCATCACCAGCGAACTGACCCACAATCTGCACAGCTACCCGCTCAGCCTGGAGCTCGCCGGCGACGTCACCTTCCTGGACGACGGCCGCCTGCAGATCGAGCAGATCAGCCAGAACAAGCTGGCGCTGGGCGTGGAGCTGGGCGGCGTGCCGCTGGGCCTGCCCGCCGGCATCTATGTGGCGATCCCCGCCGGCGACACCTTCCTGAACTACATCTCCACCCCCATCAAGCCTTAACCGGCTTGGTGGGACCGGTGCCTTGTGCGAGCGGGCCCCGCCCGCGAAAGGCCGGTGGAACCGGCCGGCAGGATTCCAGAGACCTATAACCAGCCTCTCTGGGATCCTGCGGGGCAACCTTTGCCGGCAAGCTTTGCTTGCCTTTCGCGGGCAAGGCCCGCTCCCACCATCCCCCTCAACCATCCTCAAAAGCCCCAGCCACCTAGGCTTCCACCCGCTGGTCCGTTATCCTTCACCCCTACCGTGAACAGCCCGGCGCTTGCCCGGGATTTGGAGTGAATTAACCCCATGGGTCACCGCACACCCCTTTACGACGCCCATCTCGCCGCCGGCGGCAAGATGGTGGATTTCGGCGGCTGGGACATGCCCATCCACTACGGCTCCCAGCTGGAAGAGCACCACGCCGTGCGCCAGCACGCCGGCGCTTTCGACGTCTCCCACATGACCGTGGTGGACGTCAGCGGCCATGACGCCCGCGCCTACCTGCGCCACCTGCTCGCCAACGACATCGACAAGGTCAAAGCCGGCCGCGCCCTCTACACCTGCATGCTCAACGAGCGCGGCGGGGTGGTGGATGATCTGATCGTCTACAAAGGCGACAACGACTACCGGCTGGTGGTAAATTGCGCCACCCGCGAGAAGGACCTGGACTGGATGGAAAACCAGGCCGGCGGCTTCGCCGTGGACATCCACGAGCGCCCCGACCTGGCGATGATCGCGGTGCAGGGCCCCGAGGCCCGCGCGATCCTGGAAAAAGTGCTCTGCGAGGCCGGCGCCAAGGCGGTGGCCGGGCTGCCGTTCTTCGGCTTCGAATACGTGGGCGAATGGCTGATCGCGCGCACCGGCTACACCGGTGAAGACGGCGCCGAGATCATTCTGCCCGGCATCAAGGCCGAAGACCTGTGGCAGCGGCTGGTGGACGCCGGCGTGCGGCCCACCGGCCTGGGCGCCCGCGACACCCTGCGCCTGGAGGCGGGCCTCAACCTGTACGGCAACGACATGGATGAGGACATCACGCCCTGGGAAGCGGGCCTCGGCTGGACCGTGGCCCTGGACGACGCCGAGCGCGACTTCGTCGGCCGCGCCGCCCTGGAAAAACAGAAAACCGAAGGCCACCGGCAGTTGCTCGGCCTGGTGCTGGAAGGCAAGGGCGTGCTGCGCGCCCACCAGGGCGTGCACGTGCCCGGCGGCAGCGTCGGCCCGGACGGCGAAATCACCAGCGGCACCTTCTCGCCCACCCTGGGCAAGGCGGTGGCGCTGGCACGGTTGCCCGCCGGCACCACCGGCACCGTGGAAGTGGAAATACGCAACAAGCGTCTCAACGCCCAGGTGGTGCGGGCGCCGTTCGTCCGCAACGGCAAAGCCACCTACAAACCGTTATAACGATCACGGCCAAGGAGAAATACCAATGAGCGAGATCCCCGCCGATTTGCGCTACCGCGACAGCCACGAATGGGTGCGCGTGGAAGACGACATCGCCGTGGTCGGCATCAGCGACCACGCCCAGGACGCCATGGGTGACCTGGTGTTCGTGGAAATGCCCGAAGTGGGCGTGGTATTCGCCGCCGGCGACGAAGCCGGTGTGGTCGAATCCGTCAAAGCCGCCTCCGACATCTACGCCCCGGTGTCCGGCGAAGTGGTCGCCGTTAACGAAGCGCTCGAAGACGAGCCCGAGCTCGTCAACAACGAGCCCTACGCCGGCGGCTGGCTGTTCAAGATCAAAATGGCCGACAGCGGCGAGCTCAAAGAAATGCTGACGGCCGACCAGTATCAGGAACAGATCGACAGCGAGTAGACGCGGCTCGGGCCGCGTCGCCCGACGCTGGACGCCTGACGCCGGACGCTAACACCGCCGTCTTAAGCGTCTGGCGTCCGGCGTCAAGCGTCCGGCCCCCCTTAACCGTCGTAACCATTCTATTTACACCTTCCTATCCGGAAACGCCCAATGCCCTATATCCCCCATACCCCGGACGACGTCCAGGCCATGCTCCAGGCGATTGGCGCCGACAGCATCGAGGACCTGTTCGATGAAATCCCCGCCCACCTGAAAGCCGGCCACGGCCTCGACGCCCTGCCCGAAGGGCGCGGCGAAATGGAAGTGACCCGCCTGATGGCCGAGCGCGCCGAGCAGGACCGCTTCGCGCTCAGCTTCCTGGGCGGCGGCGCCTACGCGCACCACATCCCGGCGGCGGTATGGGAAATCGCCACCCGCGGTGAGTTCTACACCGCCTACACCCCGTACCAGGCGGAAGCCAGCCAGGGCACCCTGCAGGTGATCTACGAATACCAGACCCTGATCGCCCGGCTCACCGGCATGGACGTCTCCAATGCGTCCGTCTACGACGGCGCCTCCGGCCTGGCCGAAGCGGTGCTCATGAGCCTGCGCGCCAACCGCAAATCCAAAAGCCGCAAGGTGCTGGTGCCCGACGCGCTCAACCCGCGCTACCGCAGCGCCTGCGAAGCCATCGTCAGCAACCAGGACGTGGAGCTGGTGTCCGTGCCGTTCTGCAGCGACGCCGGCCAGACCCTGGTCGACAGCCTCAGCCCCTTCGAAGGTGACGACTACGCCGCCCTGGTGATCAGCCAGCCCAACTACTTCGGCAGCCTGGAAGACGTGGACGCCCTCACCGACTGGGCCCACGCCAACGGCATGCTGGTGATCGCCGTCACCAACCCGACGTCCCTGGCGATCCTCACGCCTCCTGGGGAATGGGGCGAGCAGGGCGCGGATGTAGTAGTCGGCGAAGGCCAGCCCCTGGGCGTGCCGCTCAGCTCCGGCGGCCCCTACTTCGGCTTCATGGCCTGCAAGAAAAAACACGTCCGCCAGATGCCCGGCCGCATCATCGGCCGCACCGTGGACATGGAAGGCAAGCAGGGCTTCACCCTCACCCTGCAAGCCCGCGAGCAGCACATCCGCCGCTCCAAGGCCACCAGCAACATCTGCACCAACCAGGGCCTGGCGATGACCGCCGCCACCATCTACGTGTCCTTGCTGGGCCCGGACGGCCTCGCCAGCGTCGCCGGCCACTGCCACGCCAACACCCAGAAACTGGCCGACAAGCTCTGCGCCCTGGACGGCGTCGAGCGCGCCTTCAGCGCCCCGGTGTTCCACGAAGTGGCCCTCACGCTGCCCCAGGACGCCGACACCGTGCTCGCCCGCCTGGCGGAAAAAGACATCCTCGGCGGCCTCAGCCTCGCCCGGGACTACAGCATGAAGAACGCGATTCTGGTGAACAGCACCGAAGTCCATACGGAAGGGGACCTGGACCTCTTCGCGCAGGCCCTGAAGGAGGTTCTGGCATGAGCAACGAAACCACGCTGATCTTCCAACACTCCCGCCCCGGCCGCAGCGCCACCGCGCAAGCGCCCAAGCCCGTGAGTGAGGACCAACTGTCCGCGATTCCCGCCAGCCTGCGCCGTAAAAACAAACCCGGCCTGCCGGAAGTGGGCGAGCTGGAAGTGGTGCGCCACTACACCAACCTGTCGACCAAGAACTTCGCCATCGACAAGCAGTTCTACCCGCTCGGCTCCTGCACCATGAAATACAACCCGCGCGGCGCCAACCGCGCGGCCATGCTGCCCGGCTTCCTCAACCGGCACCCGCTCGCCCCGGCCAGCCACAGCCAGGGCTACCTGGCGTGCATGTACGAGCTGCAGAACTTCCTCAAGGAAGTCACCGGCATGAAGGGCGTCTCCCTCGCCCCCATGGCCGGCGCCCAGGGTGAATTCGCCGGCGTCGCCATGATCCGCGCCTACCACGAAGCCCGCGGCGACGACGCCCGCACCGAAATCCTGATCCCCGAAGCCGCCCACGGCACCAACCCGGCCACCGCCGTCATGTGCGGCTACAAAGTCCGCGAAGTGCCCGTCGGCAAAGACGGCGACGTGGATCTCGAAGCCCTGAAAGAAGCCTGCGGCCCGCAAACCGCCGGCCTGATGATGACCAACCCGTCCACCTGTGGCGTGTTCGAGCGGCAAATCGAAGCCATCTCCAAAGCCGTCCACGACGCCGGCGGCCTGCTCTACTACGACGGCGCCAACCTCAACGCCATCCTCGGCAAAGTGCGCCCCGGCGACATGGGCTTCGACGTCATCCACATGAACCTGCACAAAACCTTCGCCACCCCCCACGGCGGCGGCGGCCCCGGCGCCGGCCCGGTGGGCGTCTCCCAGCGCCTGCTGGACTACCTGCCCACCCCCATGGCGGGCCTGGACGAAGAGAGTGGCGACTACCACTGGATCGACACCGACACCCTGCCCACCAGCATCGGCCACCTCAGTGCCTTCATGGGCAACGCCGGCGTCCTCCTGCGCGCCTACTTCTACGCCATGGTGCTCGGCCGCGAAGGCATGATCCGCGTCGGCGAATACTCCACCCTCGCCGCCAACTACCTGCTCAAGCGCCTCGAAGCCATCGGCTGCCAGGCCGCCTACCCCGAGCGCCGCGCCAGCCACGAATTCATCCTCACCTTCGCCAAACAGGCCAAGGATAACCACGTCACCGCGCTCGACATCGCCAAACGCCTGCTCGACTACAACCAGCACGCCCCCACCATCTACTTCCCGCTGCTGGTGCCCGAGTGCTTCCTGATCGAGCCCACCGAAACCGAAACCAAGGAAGCCATGGACGACTTCATCGACGCCATGGCCAAGATCCTGGAAGAAGCCAACACCAACCCCGAGACCGTCACCGAAGCGCCGTTCACCCAGCCCGTGCGCCGGCTGGATGAAGTGAAGGCAGCGAAGGAGTTGGATTTGGTTTGGAGTGAGTGATGGTGGGGTTTTAAGGGTTAGTTAGTCGTCACTATTTGGAGGGGCCTTTTGTGGCCCCTTTTTTGTGTTTGCGCGACAAGTGGGTACAGGTGTTGACTTAACGAGTAGGAGGCGCTTTAAATCTAGACGCCCTTGATCATGAAACTTGCCAGTGTGGGGTTTGGTAATATCGCTCAAGTCGAAAAAGCTAATAAGAATAAATTGGAATATTTAAATGAACAAAAAAGCCAACAACGATTGTTTTGTGATCATGCCTATAAGTGATGTGGATGGGTACGACAAAGGCCATTTTTTTAGAGTTTATGAGGATATAGTTAAGCCTGCCGTGGGGCAAACTGAATTCGTCGCTGCGCGAGCAGACGAAGTAAAAGAGACGAATTTTATACACTTGGACATTTTGAAGAAGTTAATAGACGCTCCGATTGCGATTTGCGACCTAAGTTCTAGAAATCCGAATGTGTTATTTGAGCTTGGAGTGAGGCAGGCTTTCGACAAACCGGTGGTGCTAATTCAGGAAAAAGGGACGCCCAAAATATTTGATATCGGGCCGTTGCGTTATTTGGAATATGATAAAGGGATGAAGTACCATGACGTTCTAAAAACGCAGGCTGAGCTAACGGATGCAATTATTGCGACTAAAGCAGCTGAAGGCCAGCAAGGAAATATAAATTCAATTGTTCGGCTCATGGCCTTAAGTAATCCAGCAACGATTCCAACATTAGAAGGTGATAACAAAGAAGCTTTTGCAATTGATGTTTTGCAAGCCCAGTTGAACGATATGAGGAAAATGCTCGAAGTTTCAATGCTGGAAAGCAGGAGAGGAAGCTCGAAAGGAAGCATATCCTCAATTGAGTATGAAAGAATTTCTGGCAAACTAGATAAACTAATTAATTCTAGGAAAAGGATGCCGAAAGAAATACAAGAGCAAGAATTTTATAAGTTGATGAAAGAGACTGAAGAGCTCTCCATGTATTTTGAAGATAAGAATGACCATAGAATGTTTCGGTTTCTTATGGATCGAATACATAAAGCAATGAGAAATGAATTCGATGGTTTCTTGTAGAGAAAGAATGGCTATGAAAGTCGGGCAGAGGCCTCCTATTTTTCATCCTTATTGACGCCGTCAGCTAGGCCACCTATACGAAACGCCTAACCGTCACACTAAATAATCGAAGAATGATTGCCGTGCTCGGCATGGCTAAGTGCTTGCTTGACTACAATAAGCACGGCTAACTATCTACTTCCGGCTCCTGAGGGTGCTTCCTGATTGAGCTCACCGAAACCGAAACCAGGTAAGCCATGGATGATTTCATCGGCGCCATGGCTAAGATCCCTGAAAGATGCCAACACCAACCCGGAGACGGTCACCGAAGCGCTGCTCACCCACGTCGACTGGATGAGGGGAGGGCGGTGAAGTTGTTTGGTTTGGAGTGAGTGCTAGAGGGCTTTAAGACTTAAACCAGTCGTTCTTGTCAAAAAGGGGGCTTTTGGGGTCTGACTGCGCGACAAGCGGATACAGGGATTGACTTGTGATGCGTATCACGTTTCTACTTTCTTGGGGTCGCGATACCTGACCAAGTGGAATGTGAAAACCGTTATAGGCAGTGCGTTTGGTTATTCAGAAAGACGTCGCACAAAGATAACTGTACGGGGCTGATGCTGATCAGAGAAGGAATAAATAGTGAACTTCAATATCATGTTGCCTAAAAGAGATGGAACTCAAGGTGTTGAGCCTTTAGAAACTTCAAATAATCTAGTTTTTGTAGGCTCAAATGGAGCAGGGAAAACTAGGTTAGGAATATGGATTGAGCAACAAATACAAAATAAAGTAACGGTTCACCGTATCAGCGCCCAAAAAGCACTTTCGATTCCAGAATATGCCCAGCTGAAAACACATGAGCAGGCTGAAAAGGAGCTGCTTTGGGGTCGATCTGATCAGCACGGCTCTGTAGCGAGGAAGATACATGATCGTTGGGGCGGGAACCCCGCAACGCAGATTTTAAGTGATTATGACAAGCTGCTTTCTTTGCTGTTTGCAAAAGACATAGAAAGAGACAGGGTCCACACAGAAAACACACGGGTTCAACAAGAATATATTCCTGTGCCAGACTCTCCAGTTGACATAATAAGACAGATCTGGACTGAGATAATGCCTCAAAGAGAGGTGCATTTTGATGACGGTAAGGTTTTAGTAAAAAAAGAAGGCGAGGCTGACTATCACGGCAAAGAGATGAGTGATGGTGAAAGGGTTACGCTTTACCTAATTGGGCAGTGTCTATGCGCACCAGATAATTCCGTAATCATAATCGACGAGCCTGAGATCCATCTCCATAAGTCCCTAGTCTATAAGCTATGGAACAAGATAGAAGAAATAGTAAAAGATAAGCTTTTTATATACATAACCCATGATCTCGACTTTGCTTCTTCTAGAAGTGATGCGGCAAAGTACTGGATTAAAAATTTTATGGGCAACAATCAGTGGGAGTGGAGTGAAGTTCCATCGGATGATATTTTGCCCAATGACTTGGTTTTGGAAATAATAGGAAACAGGAAAAATATAATATTTTGTGAGGGGGATAACGGAAGCTTAGATACCACTGTTTATCAGCTCGCCTATCCAAAATATCACATCATTCCTCGAGGAAGTTGTCAAAAGGTGATTGAGGCAGTGCGTGCGCTTAGGCAAAATAGGGAGATTCACCATGTTAGTGCCTATGGAATAATAGATTCTGATTACCGAGATGATGAAGAGAAAAAGATACTGGAAAGTCACGGAATATTCACCATACCGGTGTCAGAAATAGAAAATTTATTCTGTATCGAGCCTTTGCTCCGGATAGTGGCCCGCCACCTCGAGTTAAATGAGGAAGAAATTGTTGGAAAAGTCACAGCCTTCTTGATTGATTCTCTTATTTCAGAGATTGATGTGCAGGTATCCTCAAAGGCTGAAAGACGAATACAGTATCTTCTGGGGGCATATTCTAAAACTGAAAATTCTGTTCGGGGTCTTGAGGAAGGATTGGCTAATACACTTTCTAGAATCGATATTAGTTCAACATTTCAAGATAGCAAAAAAATCTTTGAGGATGCAATAAGATTAAAGGAATTGGATGTGGTGCTGCTCCACTACAACAGAAAAAGTTTACATGATAGGATATCTGGAATATTTGATCTCTCAAATGGAGGGTATGGGAAGCTGCTTGTTCGGTTATTGAAAGGAGATAAGCAAGATGAGGTATTGCGGGCTCTTGAAAGATACCTGCCTACAATCGCGTAATCAGCCTCTCAATAATCGCGTCACCCTGGCGCTGTAGTTCCTTCGCTGTCGAATGGCCGATGTTAATTTGTCTCTCGGTCTTGTCTAAGCGCAAGGAACCCCAGCCAATCGCTGGGGTTCCGCCTTCAGTGACTATTATTGCGAACAATCGAAAGCCGCCCATCCTCGACGGATACCGATACCGGTGTGTCGATGGTAAACCCTGCCTTTTCAAGCTAGGTTCCTTTGAGAAGAAGGAAGGGAGTGATTGGGTTGCCGCTGTAGGGTTTGCTCTTCAGGGTGTAGTCCCGGTGGCCTTTGCGGACTTTGAGGGTGCGGTATTTCATCGTCGTGCTCCACTGATAGGGTTGTTTAACGAGTGCCCATAAGGGCGGTCGGGCAGTTAAACACCGCTATCAGACGGCCACGCGCTTTTCCCGAAGGTCTTGTATGGCTACGCGCTACCCGACCATTGATGGGTCGTGGGCACAAAAGTACCGCATTCTATCGGCCGAGACGACCGCTGATAGGGTGTGTTTAAGCACCGGTATCCAGGTTAGTCGTCACGTCATTGGAGCACAGTCGGCTGAGGCTGAAATTGTTGTAAGCCATTTGCGCTTCCGTTTGAAAGCATTCCCCTTCACTACAAGGTGGCTTGATGACCGGCATTGCTGGAATGCTAGACGCGATCCGTTCAGTAACCCGGCTCGCGGGAATGATGAGCGAACGCAGTGACAACGGTGGCCGACCCGCGGCTCAGGGTAACGAGGGAAAAGGGGAAGCGATGCGGAAGTAGTCGTTTGCCCTAGCGACTGCCCGCTTTGCCTCCCACGGAAGTCAGCGGCGGATTAGGCTTCTTCAGGAAGGCTTACGGCTTGCGCAAAAGCGTCAACCAGACGAGCGCCAAGCCCCGGGTCTTCCTTTTCGTACCAGGCTGCGGATTCTTCCAGCTCTTGGGCAGCTTCCTTGCTGACTTCAACGACCAAAACTAACTCTCTATCCGATCCGGGCCCGTATGCGCGGGAGGACGTCTTCGACGTCCAGCAGTTGGGCTTTCCCGGCCTCTACTTCATTGATGCGACGGCAAAGCTCAATGTCCCAGGCTTCGGCAACATCGTTATCGGCAGGGCCGTCCAGGCTGGCTATTAAGTCTCTGGCCAGCTTTGCCCGCTCCGCTTCGGAAAGCGCCAGGGCGGCGTCTCTGAGGGCTTCGGGGTCTGTACCCATGTTTCGCTCCATATGTGGTTCTATAGGGCTATGATGCCTTATGGCGCGCCATTATGCCCAGGCCAACGTCCTTGCGACATTGCGTGGATTTAGCGGTGTAAGCTCAGAAGCCGACAACCTCGCGTTTGCGGCGGCGTACTAACTCGACGTCAGGCCGGCTATCCCGAGCGCCGTGCCAGCCACGAGTCCATCCTCACCTTCGCCAAACAGGCCAAGGCCAACCACGTCACCGCGCTCGACATCGCCAAGCGCCTACTCGTGTATAACCAGCACGCCCCCACCATCTACTTCCCGCTGCTAGTGCCCGAATGCTTCCTCATCGAGCCCACCGGAACCAAAGAGGCCATGGCCGTAATCCTGGAAGAAGCCAACACTAACCCTCAAACCTTCCCGTTGCGCTGTTTGCCCAGCCCTTGCACCGGCTGGATGAGGTGAAGGCGGCGAAGGGGTTGGATTTGGTTTGGAGTGAGTGATGGCGCGGTTTTAAGGGTTAGTTAGTCGTTACTACTTGAAGGGGCCTTTTCTGGCCCCTTTTTTGTGTCTGCGCGGCTAGGGGATACGGATGTTGACTTGTGATGCTCATCACGTTTTTACTTTGTTGGGGGACAAAACCTAGCTAAGCGATACGGCACAAGCCTTTGTAGATCGCGCGCTCCGTTACTCAGTAGACGCGCGGGACGTAGCACTTTCTGGAGCTTATAATCAGGGATCGAAAATGAAATTGGAATCGGTGCGAATACAGAACTTTCGAGCATTTAAAGACGAAACGATAAAGTTTGATAATTATAGCTGTTTTGTGGGCCCAAATGGTGCCGGTAAGTCAACGGTTATAAACGCGCTGAATGTGTTTTTTCGACAACATAAAGACTCGAAAACTGACTTGAGTAAGCTATCTGCCGACGATTTTCACCATAAGAATACCGATCATCCAATTTCGATAACCGTCACATTTAAAGATCTTTCAGATGAGGCGAAGAAAGATTTATCTGATTACGTAAGGCAAGACACGCTGGTTGTAACTGCACAAGCATCATACGATGAGGGGACGGAGCGAGCTGAGGTCAAGCAATTCGGAAACCGGCTTGGCATGACCGAGTTCAAGGTTTGGTTTGAGGCCGAGAAGGCGAAAAAGCCAGCCAAAGAGTTAAAAGAGATTTTTGCGCAGATAAGGCGGGAGTGGCCTGGAATTTCAGCAGCTAACTCGAAAGCTGATATGGCAGCAGCTCTAAATGAATTTGAAGCATCTAATCCTGATAGCTGCAGCTTGATTGCGAGTGAAGATCAATTCTATGGAGTTTCCAAAGGAGCCAACCGGCTAGCGCCTCATCTACAATGGGTTTTCGTTTCTGCATCGAAAGATTTTTCCGAGGAGGCGGAAGAAAGCAAAAACTCCGCTCTTGGGCAACTCCTATCTAGAGCTATTAGGGCCAAGGTCAATTTTACAAAGAAGGTGAGTGAGTTAAAAGATGGTGTGCGGCAAAGCTACCAAGGAATGTTGGATGAAGAGCAAGAGGTTCTTTCGGATATATCTGGTTCGATCGAAAAAAAGTTAAAGCTATGGGCCAACCCCAATGCAACAGCGAAAGTTCTTTGGAAAAACGATGCTGAAAAATCAATTAGAATAGAAGAGCCGCTTGCTCATATCCAGATTGGCGAAAAGGGCTTTGAAAGCGAGCTTGCAAGATTTGGTCATGGTATGCAGAGGTCTTATCTTTTAACGTTATTACAAGAGCTTGCAGATCTGGATGATGAGAACTCACCAACTCTAATAATGGCTATCGAGGAACCAGAGCTCTATCAGCATCCACCGCAAGCTCGTTATTTATCAGAGGTTTTGCAGGAGCTCTCAAGAGATCAGTCGCAGATCATCTTATGCTCTCACAGTCCTTACTTTATACCAGGAGATGATTTTCACAATGTGAGACTGGTTAAGGAGTCTGGGGCTCCTGCCAGCTCTGCCGTTTTTTCTCTGAAATATGATGATCTGGCGTCAGAACTGCAAAAGGCTGGAGAAAAGCCGGTAAAAGAAAGCGGAATGATTGCAAAGCTCTATCCAACTTTACGCCCAGAAATCAGCGAAATGTTTTTCAGCAGAAGACTGGTTCTAGTCGAAGGCGTGGAAGATGTCGCGTACATAACCTCGTATATACAGTTAATGGACCGGTATGACGATTTTAGACGCTCTGGTTATCACATTGTTCCGGTAGGCGGAAAAAGCGAACTGATAAAGCCGCTAGCTATCGCAAAGCTACTTGATATTGAAGTTTTTGTCGTTTGTGATGCGGACACGGACAAGACTGAGGATTCAGAGGTCGGAAAGCACAAGAAAGATAATGCGGCTATTTTGCATTTGTTGGGGCACGGGAAAGACGAAAACTGGCCGGACTACGTGATAAAGAAACCCAACCTCAGAATGTGGCAGACGAATATTACAAAGACAATTGGGCCGGAGCTGGGGGAACAATGGAAGCAGCATGTAGATCAAGCAGCTGCCTACTACGGCAATGCCGGCGGCTTGAATAAAAATCCTCTTGCAGTATCAAGGGCGCTAGAGAGCGCTTGGAATTCCGGACTTAAGTCTGAAGCAATGCAGGATCTCGTAAACGATATGCTGTCGACTAAGCCAGGAAGCTAAAAAACTAATCAACGGGCCCTCGTAATTTCCTGCTGTAGTAGATTTGGTAGCAGTCTTTGCCTTGCTCTTGTAAACGAAGAGGCCCCAGCTTATCGCTGGGCCTGACCCTCAGCGCCTGCTATCCCGAACAATCGACAGCCACCCATCTTCAACGGATACCGACACGGGAATATCGATGGAAAACCCGGCGGTTTGCTTCAGCCATGTATCTCTTAGAAGAAGCATGGTAGTGATTGGTAAATGTATTGCCGCGCGAGCCCGTGCTTTTCAGGCTGCAGTCCCGATGATCTTTTCGAGTTTTGAGAGTGCGGTATTTCATGGCCTCTCTGCACTGATGGGTTTGTTTAACGAGTGCCCGTCAACCGGTCGCGCAACTAAACATCGCTTTCTATGCATCAGCGTTGAGCGTACACAAGTGTTGACTGTGACGTTGGTCACGGTTTTACTCTCGGGGGAGGAAAGACTGTGCTGCCTACTTGCCAGACACTGATTCGTTGATATCCGCGTACTTTAGTCCATACACGTGGCCCAATATTTACTTACAGGAGAAATATCGTGACGGCTATTTACAACGGGCTAGCGTTTGATACGGCACTGCTTGCGCAATGGGCAGCCTTCTTTGACCTCGCAGATTGGCATTGGTCAAGAGGGCTGACACCAGTTGGCGACTGGAAGCCGGACTACAGGGTAAAGTTCGACTGTGGCCACTCTGAGTGCAGCGGGAGTCATACAATACTCATCTCAGTCTTACCGATCAGAGACATAGAAGCAGTCAAAGGGCATCCTGCACTAGGACATATCTACGGCGTTGACGATGCCAACGGTAAGCACTTGGCTGATGCTGGAGCGGTTTTCGGTATTAATCCGCGAGTGACTCAGTGGCAGATGTCGCATGGCGCAGGTGGCGGCATTGATGACGTTGTTTTCTGGGTCGGCGACGCTGATCGGCTTTGGTTAAAGGCAAGAGAAAGAGTTGATGTATCCAAAATAAAAGTATGATAATCGTTTTAGATTGGAAATGCTTCCCTGCTCGAATGTAACCAGGCGTTATACATTTTGCATGAGTATAGTGAATAGAATCTTTTTCATCATGGCGTTACTGGCTTCTAATGTTGCAAGCGCAGCATGCTTTGAATTGTCCGTAGAGGTGCAAAGCAGAAAGCAGGATGGGAAAAATTGGGATTTAGGGTTTGGTGATACAGAGCCGGACTTAGCCCTTTGCGTACACGACTCACTTGGGTATAGATGCAAGCTCGATGCCTCGGATCCAAGACACCACAAATCACTTTGTGGGAATTCGTTTTCCTGTAGCTACGACGCTGTATATTTGCCTGACAAAAATTTTTCTATCGAGCTACTAGACCTCGATAGAAAAGTGAATGATCAGATTGGCATGGTCCAGTGTAATCGAGGTGTAACCTGTAATGTGGGCGTATCACAAGTTTTTTTAAACAGAGAGAATGCCTAACTCCGATTGAATAGTGTTCATAAAAGCCTGGACGGAAAAAATGTTCATTTTGCCGTTTCTTCAGAATGCGCTCCGCACAGCCGGTTGTTCGCATTTGAGCTAAGGCGAATAGCGAATACGACAATATAGAAAAGAGCGAGGGCGGCTAGGTATGAGCGGAGGCCAAACCAAGAACGCAGCGTTAACGACCGCTTTAGCGTTTCACTATCAGGTGCTGATAGGTTTAGATAAGTGTTTTTCACTTGAAGACGGCCTGTCCGTGTGGTTTGAAAAAGATGGTGATGTCAGTTTGATTTCCCCTGACGCCGAGGAGTCCATACAAACCGAAGTGAAAGGTTACTCAGGCGTTCTCACGGACCATCATGAAAATCTTTGGAAGACAATAAAGAACTGGATGGCCCCGGAGTTTAATCACGCTCAATACGGCGTTTTGGTGCTTCATACCACTCAGGCGTTTGGTGCGAATACTCGCTTTAAAGACTGGAATTCAAAGTGCGGTGAAGATCGGCTAAAAGTATTGAAAGAGATTTTCGAGGAACGTACGTCAGCCCAACTGAATGCCGAAAACCCATCAGAAATTATAAAAATTCAAAAAGCGGTGATGGAATCTAATAAGTCGATTCTTAAAAGTGTGCTCGAAAAAGTCGCTTTGTTTACGCAGGCCGATAACGCACAAGATTTAGAGAAAAAGATACTCTCCAAGCCAGTAGGCATTCCAAAGAGTAATCTTGAAGGTTACCTGCAAGGGCTGGTTGGCTTTGTTTATTCGCAGGCTAACTATGAAAGTTGGGTTATTACCTATCAAGAATTTGTAGCGAAATGCGAGGAACTAACTGCACTTCTTTGCAAAAAGGAGTTCACTTTTCCAGTCTTCTCTGGGTACGAAGCCACGGAACCAGAAGTCATATCGTACATGGACAGGCCTTTTGTGAAGAAGATCACCGAAATCGATCATCACGATATGATTCCTGATGCGGTCGGAAATTGGCTTGAGTTACAAAATTCATTGCTTGAACAGCTAGATGAGTTTCCACTGTATAAAGAACGAACGATCACATATCAAAAACAACTGGTTAAAAAATTTAAGCTATCCTATTCGAGTGCTCAACTTGAAGCCACGGATGTGATTAAAAGCTCTAAATTACTTTATAATAAAACGATAGGTGAGCAGCCACTTAACATGGGGAACGATATCCCACCTCCTGAATACAAAAATGGCCTAATACACGACGCTATGGATGACGAGCAGCTTGACTTAAAGTGGAGGGTTGAGCCATGAGTGGCGTTGTCGAAACTTTATATGAATTGAAATACAATCCGTTTGGGTGCGGTCCATATATCGCCTCGTTTTACACAACAGTAGGTGAATCACAGAACAATCTATTGCTGGCGCCTTTAGTTATTCCTCTTTGTACCCACCCTTTTTTTGGCCGAAAGTTATATAACTCTAATATAAATAGCACTATCTGGTCGATTTTCGACGATCGAGCCAAGCTATATGATTTACAGGAGCGCATCGATGGCTTTCAGTCGCTAACTGAGCAAAGCATTCAATACTGTTTGGCCAATGATTGGCTGTCTGTGGACGAAAGATTCTTGACGGTTCGCGTATGTGATGAACCTGACGCTAATTTCAAGAACAGTAAAAGCGCAGGCAGATTAGGCCGTTTATTTAGTGGCCATTCGGTGGTCGAAATCTATGCTTTTTTAGGTGTAAAGCCACAATGAAAACATTAATTCACGAAATTGGTGTCATTGATAAGCAGGGCGGAAATCACCCTGTTAAATTTATAAGTGGATTAAATGTTGTTACCGGTAAGTCATCGACAGGAAAAAGTGCCTTAATTGAAATATTTGATTACTGCTTCGGTGGCACTGAGAATACTATTCCAAAAGGGGTGATTACTGATAGTGCGGCGATTTATTATGTGGCTCTTTCGGTTAATCAGCAAGGCATGGTGATTGCACGCGATCCCGAGAGACCGAACAAGGCTTTTTTTCGTCGTGTCGAGTCGTTCATTTCTGTCGATATTGATCGCGATTACTTCGGCAATAGCTACTTTCGCCCTTTAGATGAGTTTAAGAAGCATCTAAGAGGGTTCTTCTTGGATATAGATGATGTTGATGAATCTTTGGCTGCGAGATCCAATCGTCGCTTTAATGCCAAAGCAGCAACTCCATCGATACGCAGCTTTTCATCTTTTATGCTCCAACATCAGAATCTTGTTGCGAATAAGCATGCTTTATTTTATCGATTCGATGAAAAAGAAAAGCGTGATCAGGTGATCGATCATGCTAAGATTTTTTTAGGGTTGGTAGATCAAGAGTATTTTCATTTGTCACAAGAGAGGGAGCGTTTAAGTGCGAATCTTGGAACCTTGCAACGAAGGAAGCAAACAAACAAACGTGCTTCTGAAAATTATGCAAAAACCGTTGGTCCTATCCTAAATCATCTTTATGCATTGATGGGTTTTAAAGATGAACCTCTATCCCTGCAGCAGCTACTGCGCCACCCACAAGACGCGAAAGAGAAGCTCGATAGCATTATCGTGCCAGAGAAAATTGATCATGGCTCCGATGTCGTCAATCAACGCTACAATCAACTGAAATTGGAGCGAACTCGAAAGACAGCAGAACTGAGAAAGTTGCAGCGACAATCTTCATCGATTGATAAGCATATCCGTGAAGAAGAGCGTTTTGTGGAAAATTTTGAAAGTTTTAGCTCGCCAACGAATATCCATATAGCCGCTTCAGTTTGCCCGTTTTGCCATACTAAAAAAGAAACATTGCGAAAAAGTGCGGAAAGGTTACAGGAAGCTATTAAAGAGGTATCGGGTAATCTCGCGCAGGCGCGCCCGATGAAGGCAAAATTTGAATCATCTTTGATTGAGGTGCAGCGCCGAATCGAATCTACTAATAATGAGTTGACCGCATTAAATATACAAATTACCGAAATCGAGGTGAGTGAAAAGCAGCTGGCGGAGCAAAAAAGCCTTTATGAGAATGTGTTGATGCAGAAAGCAAAGCTGTTTGCAGTTATCGATACTCTCAGCATGGCTGATGATTCTGAGCTTGAAGATCAAATTTTGAAGCTTAATAATAAGCTTAGAGAGATAGAGAAGTCTCTTAAACGATATGATGTAAAAGAGGAAATGGAAAGAGCTTCTGAAAGAGTAAATAGATATATGGCGGAAATTGGTGGCTATTTTGAATTTGAAGAAAGTTACCAACCAATTAATCTTAGATTTTCTTTCGAGACGTTCGAACTTTATCATCTGCAAGGCGACGAAAAAATCTACTTGAGGTCTATGGGGAGTGGTGCCAATTGGCTCTACAGTCACCTCACGCTTTTCTTGGCATTACATAAATATTTTGTTGAGTTGGGTGATGAATGCGCTATTCCTTCAGTACTTTTTTTTGACCAGCCAACGCAAGTGTACTTTCCAAATTTCAACCGTGACAACTCAGCGACTTTTGAAGAGCAGGCGAAGCAAGAGGCTGAGCAACGAACGATAAGAGAGAGACCTATAGATGAGGACTTGAGAGCTGTTAAAAATCTCTTTAGTCGGTTCTCTATTTATTGTAACGATATTGAGCAGAAATATGGATTCTGTCCGCAAATCATAGTGACGGATCACGCAGATAATCTAATCTTGTCGAACGGGGTTTCGTTTGAGTCTTTAGTTAATGGAAATAGGTGGCGGACTCGCGGCCTAATTTATCCTGCGAAAGAATAGACGTGCGGCCGATATAAAGAACTCTATAGGCATATGTTACCGTTTCTTGCGTAAAGCCCCGACTCGTGGTCGGGGCTGGGGATGTTATCGACTGCTGTCCCGAATAATCGACAGCCGACCATTTTCGATGGATACGGACACTGGCGTATCGATGTCGAACCCGGCCTGCTCCAGCCAGGTACCTTTGAGAAGAAGGAATGGAGTGATGCGGTTGCCGCTGTAAGGCTGGCTTTTCAGCGTGTAGTCCCAGTGGCCTTTGCGGACTTTCAGCCTGCGCTGTTTCATGATGTTGCTCCTTGTGCTTATTTCGAATTAAAAGCAATGGGTGGTCAGGAGGTTCGAAACAGCCACAAGAACTGCTCTGGGTATTTCCCGAAGGTGTTGTATTCCCCAGACCTCCCGACCCTTACAGGCCGGTTTTCAGGCACAAAAATACCGCGGTTGGTTCGGGTTGCGGTGAGGCCCGCTTGTGGGAGTTTCGACGCTCCTTGTATAAAGTGTAGTTCTGTTCGTGCCACTGTCAATATGTCCAGTGCGAAAGAGCGTCGATACAGCATTTTCCTACAGGCTTTTAATCTATTGCTTACCTGGACGTGGTGATAGGTTTCGTTGCTCGCGCGGTTCTTCGCTTTCTCCACCAGATCATCACCCCCGTCACACTCAACACGATCACCGCCAACCCCAAGATCGTAGCAACAACCCGATAACCCACCCCACCCACCGCCGCGATATGCAGGCTGGTCAGCCAGGTCGTCACTGTGTTCCCTGCCGCTTCCCCGGTGGGCAGGTAGTGGCCCAGCAGTGCGCCGTCCGTGGCGTCGACGTACACCCAGGTCTCCCCGAACCGTTCGTTCACGTCGCTGCTGGTGCGCGCCATCAGTTTGAGGGCGTTCTTGTGCGGGCTGTAGGCGAAGCGTTCCAGGGCGTGGATTTCGATGTTGCGGTCTTGGGCCAGGGCTTCCAGATGTTGGCGGGCGGCGTGGTAGCCGGGTTCCCAGCCGATGGGCGGTTGTGGGCTGGGGTTGGCCCGGGTTGGCCCGGTGGCGAGCGGGTCTTCCTGGAAGCTGAGGAACAGGCCGGTGGTGGGGCGGTAGACTTCGTCGTAGAGGGTGAGGGCGACGCCGCTCCAGGCGAAGACGAGCAGCAGGGCCCAGGGCCAGAGGCCGCCGGCGCGGTGCAGGTCGAAGGTGCGTTTGTGGCCGCCGGCGCGCCAGCGGAGGCGCCAGGCTTTGGCCCAGCGTTTCCAGAAGCGGCGGGGGCGGTGCCGGGCGTCGCGGCGGCGCGGCGGTGGGAAGGTGAGCCAGGCGCCGACGAAGCAGTCCAGAGTCCAGAGCAGGGCGATGAGGCCGAAGATCCAGGTGCCGACGGTGCCCAGGGCCAGGGAGTGGTGCAGGCGGTAGACGAAGGGCATCAGGTTGGCGAGGCCCTGGCTGAGGTCGCCCCACAGGCGGCCGCCGAGGATCTGGCCGGTGTAAGGGTTCACGAAGACTTCGTCGATGGGCAAGGCTGGCGCGTCCGGTTTGGCGCTGAGGAAGAAGCGCACCGGGCTGTGGGCGTCCGGGGGCGCGAGCATCATCCAGTTCACGGCGGCGTCCGGGTAGGCGGCGTCCACCTGGTCGCGCAGGGCGAAGGGCGAGAGCGGTTCGCTGTGCGCCGCCGGGGGCTCGACCTGCAGCCACTGCGGGTTGATCAGGGCGTCGAGCTCGTAATACCAGACCAGCAGCGCGCCGGTCAGGCCGGCGATGATCAGGAAGCCTGCCATCACCAGCCCGACGTAGCGGTGCAGGACGACGAACCGCTGTCGCACTGTCATTGCAGAGGACCCATCAGAACAGGTACTTCACGCGCGCCAGGTAAGTGCGGCCTTCTTCGCGGATCACGCCGTCGAACGAGCCGGGGGAGAAGATCTCTTCGTCGGTGACGTTGTTGAGCAGCAGGTCCAGTTGCAGGGCGTCGGTGACGGCGTAGTAGGCGCCCAGGTCCACGCGGGTGTAGGCGGGCAGGGTGACGCTGTTGTCGGCGTTGGCGGGGCGTTCGTCCACGTAGGCGACGGTGCCGCCCAGGCTCAGGCCGGTGACAGCGTTGAGGTAGTAGCGGCTTTGCAGGGCGGCGGTGTGCAGGGGCACGTTGACGAAGCGGTTGCCTTCCAGGGTGTCGTCGTCGGTGCGCAGCACTTCGGTGTCGGTGTAGCCGTAGCCGGCGCTCAGGTAGAGGTTGCTGGTGGCGTAGCCGTCCACGGTGAGCTCGGCGCCCTGGGAGCGGGCGCGGCCCTGGGCCACCAGGAAGCCGGCGTTGAACGGGTCGCTGATGGCCATGTTGTCTTTTTCGATGATGAAGCCGGCGGCGTTGATGTTGAGGCGGCCGGCGGTGACGCGCACGCCCGCTTCGTATTGCACGCTTTCCTCCGCGTCCAGGGGCTGGCGGCCGGAGGTGGTGCC
>CAZKWA010000017.1:24080-52046 GCA_964556345.1 uncultured Alcanivorax sp. | reverse complement strand
TTCACGGGGTTCCCGTATGGGAATAAAAAAATCCCGCGACCCCTGCTGGAGGGACACGCCTAATCGTTGTTCTTTCGGCGGCCGTCGTCACGGTGGTCGTCGCGGCGGCCGTCGCCGCTGCCGGCTTCGAGCAGCGATTCCAGCTCCTCGCGGCCACGGGCGGAGATCTCGATCAGCTTGTCGAGGGTGTCGCGGTGGGCGAACTGCTCGCGCAGCATGCGTTCGTCCACCTCCCGGAAGGTGCGCACCAGGTCGATGGCGGTGGTTTCCGGCATGCCCAGTTGCGCCAGGGTGGTCTGGGCGGCGCGCAGGCTGGAATCCAGGGTTTCGCGAATGACATGCTCGACGCCTTCCGCCATCAGCGAGTAGGCGTGGTAGCGGTCACGGGCCCGCACGATCAGCGTGATGTGCGGAAAATGCTCGCGGATCAGGCGGGCGGCGCGCAGCGAGGCCTGCACGTCGTCGATGGCCAGCACCATGATGCGGGCGTGCTGCAGCCCGGCGGTGTGTAACAGGTCCAGCCGGGTGACGTCGCCGAAGTACACCTCATTGCCGAAGCGGCGCACCGTGTCGATATGATCCGGGTTGGAATCCAGGGCCGTGAACGGAATGCGGCGGCTGACCAGGATCCGGCCGATGATCTGTCCGAACCGGCCGAAGCCGGCCAGAATCACCGCCGGCTGGCCGTGCGGCGCCGGCTCGTCCTCGGTGCTGCGATGGCCCGGCGGCGGCGCCGGCCACAGCCGCTGCACCAGCTTCAACAGCAGCGGCGTGGCGGCCATGGACAGCGCCACCACCAGATTGAGCCGGGCGATCATTTCCGGCGCCAGCAGGTTGAGGGCGCCCGCCTGGGTGAACAGCACGAAGGCGAACTCGCCGCCCTGGCTGAGCAGCAGCCCGAACCGCAGGGCGTCGCGGGCACCCACCTTCAGGGCTCTGGCGATGCAGAACAGCACCAGGGTTTTGATCGCCAGCAGCGCCGCGCTCATGGCCAGGATCGACCACGGCGACGCGGCCAGCAAACGCAGGTCCATGGTCATGCCGATGGCGATAAAGAACAGCCCCAGCAACAGCCCCTTGAACGGCTGAATATCGGTGTCCAGCTGCTCCCGGTAAGGGGAGCTGGCCAGCAGCACGCCGGCCACGAAGGCGCCCAGCCCCATGGACAGATGCAGGGTTTCCATCAGCTCGGCGGCGCCGAGCACCAGCAGCAGGGCGGTGGCGGTCATCAGCTCCCGGTTGTGCAGCCGCGCCAGCCAGCCCAGCCAGGGGTTGAGCAGATAGCGGCCGGCCAGCCACATCAACGCCAGCACCAACACGCCCACCAGCAGGTTGGGCTGGGCCGCGCCGGCGTCGCCACCGGCCAGCACCGGCAGCAGCAACAGCAGCGGGATCACCGCCAGGTCCTGGAACAACAGAATGGAAAAGGCGTTGCGGCCCTGCGGCGTGCCCAACTGGTTGGTTTCCACCAGCATTTGCACCGCGAAGGCGGTGGAAGACAGCGCCAGGGTGGCGCCGATGGCCAAGGCCGCCGGGCCGGGCTGGCCCCAGGCGAAGAAAAAGCCGGTGAGCAGAACGGCGCTGAACAGCAGTTGGCTGGCACCCAGACCGAACAGGCGCCGGCGCCGCGCCCAGAGCTGCTCCGGCGCCAGCTCCAGGCCGACCAGGAACAGCATCAGCACCACGCCCAGTTCGGCGAAGTGCAGCACCGCCTCGGCGCCGGGGATCAGCCCCAGACCCAGCGGCCCAATGGCGATGCCGGCGGCCAGATAGCCGAGAATGCTGCCCAGCCCGAGGCGCTGAAACAGCGGCAGCAGCAGCACCGCCGCCGCCAGCAACACCAGCGCCTGATTAAAGTAACCGCCCATCGATCATCCCCAGCTACGAGGCGGCGGGTACCGCCTCCCTGTTTAGTCCCAGTTCAGCGGCATTGGCGAGGAGCCCGGGCTCTCCGGCTGCCCGGCGGGCTGTTCAGGGGCCTCGGTGGCGCTCTGACCTTGCCGGGGCGCGCGGACCCGGTCGCCGGGGCGCGGCACGCCATCGCCCTGGGCAAGGCGGGCCACCGCGTAATCCGGACGCACTTCGATCACCTCCAGGCTGGCCAGGGCGTCGCTTTCCATGCGAATGGTGAGCCCGGTCTGCGGGTCTTCCATGGACTCCACCGGCCGGTACACATTGAGAATCGCGCCCGACTCCAGGCGACCCTCGCCGTGGCTCAGGTAGACCCGGTCACCGTCGGCTTTCAGGACCTGCACCGGGTAGAGGGTGTCGGAGGCCGCCGCCGCGAGCGCGCGGGCGATGCGCGGGTAGACCAGATCGGCGAGCCGCTCCGGATGGTTGCGATGGTCCAGCTTCTGCTGCCGGGCGAGCTGGCGGACACTGGCCTCGGATTGCCGCCAGTCGTACAGGCCCGCTTCCAGCACTTCACCGCCGGCGGCGTCGATCAGCCGATAGCGCAGCCGCACATAGGGCTCGTAGCCCTGGAAGCGGGCGCCGTAGAAGGTGCGTTCGTCGTCGCCGATGTCGAACGCTTCGATATGACCCACCAGCAGCAGGTCGGCGCCCTTGGTCTTGCCCAGCCGCAGCAGCTCCCGGGGTTCGCCGGCGCCGTCGCGCAGCAACGCCTGCTCCGCCTCGCGCAGATCCAGGTTGGCGCGATCCAGCACGCGGAAACGGCCCGACTGAGTGAAGGCGTCGACCAGGTTAGCATGCAGCTGGCGGCGCACTTGCGCCGCCGGCAGGGTGGTTTCGCCCAGGGTGTATTCGCTGTCGTCGCTGGTGAACGGCGCGATCACGATGGCCGGCAGGTGGGAGCGATCCGGGCCCGGCGCCTTCTGGAGCAGCAGCACCGCCTCCACGTCGGCCCGCCACAGGGCGTTGTCTTCCTGGGTCACGGCGGTCACCCGGTAGCTGTCCAGGCTGCCCAGGGTGGGCAGGCGCGGCTCCGCCACCGAGGTGCGGCTGCCGGTCCAGGTGGTCACGTCGCCCTGACGCTGGATCACCCATTCGCTGACCTGGCGGCGGAAGTCCGGGTTCACCGACAGCGTCACGCCGCCGGCCTGGCGCACCGCCGCCACCAGGGCATTGGTCACCGCCTGCTCCGGGTTGTCGCCGTAGCCGCGCGCGCTCACCTCGCGGGTCTGCGCCGCCGAGGCGGCGCCGGCGGTCAGCGCCACCATCACTACTGCCAAGCAAAGACGCTTGAACATGATCCCTCTCCCTGGTGCCGGGGGCTTCAGAAGCCGAACAGGCTGCGTTTACGGGTCTTGCGGATTTCCTTCTCGCCGGACCACTCAATGATGCCGCTCTGGATGTTCAGCAGTTTCAGGGTGAACTTGTAGTACACGTCCTTGGTGCTGTCGTCGCGCTTCACGATCGAGGACAGGTTGCCGTAAAGCATGAACTCAGCGCCGATCTGACGGCCCATCTGAGCGGCGCTGGCCTGGTCGACCATACCGGAATCCTGCTGGTACTCGAGCTGTTCGCGGACCCGGTTGACCACGGACATATCCACGAAGCGGAACTTGCCGGAGTTGATCAGCTTGGACTGAATGGTGTCGGTGACGGACTCGGTGTCGATGTGCTCGCTGGTCTTGTTCTTGATCCGGTCGACGAACAGCACCGGACGGCGGTCGCGGGTCATTTCCACGATCGGCGGGAACACCATCATGTCGTCCACCATCTTGGTGGCGATCATCTGCAGGTCGGTGGAGCCGAAGTCGGCGGTGACCGTTTCACGGGCCTGGGCGTCACCGTAATCCACCCGTGATGCGCAGCCGGAAAGCACCAGCGCCATACCCAGGGTGAGCACTGAAAATACGCGAACCATCGTTTTCTCCTTAAGGAACCTGATTGGCGTCCGGGGCGTTATTCGCGCACCCAGATCTCATAACGAACGGCGCTGGGGTTGGGGGCCACCGCCTGTACATTGTTCTGGCTGCGGCCGGCCATCACCAGTTGCCGCCAGGGCTGGGATTCCGGAGCCACTTCGAAGCCATCCCGATCGAACCATTTGATCTTGTATTGGAAATCCAGTTCAAACTTCCAGCCGTTTTCCAGCGTCGCCTGCACGTAAAGGAGGTCGCCGACCTGTTTGTCCTGCAGGGCTTCCACCGAGAGCCGGTTGGCCAGGGTGCTGTTGTTGGAGTACAGCCGCGGTTCGCCGTCCTCGCCGGGTCGGGCCATATTACTGGCGGAACAACCCGCCAGAAGGACCGCCAGCAGCACGGCGGCCAGAGCGGTAAAAGGAGCTTTCATAACGGGCCCTCCTGAACGGGTAACACGCGGGTTATAAGGCGGCCTGGGGTGGCCACCACGTGAATCACGGTCACGCCCCGTGCCACCACGGGAACCGTCAAACTAGCACCGCCACCGGGCGTGCTCAACTCAAGCCGGTGCTCGCCGGGCGGCAGCATCAGGCGGGTGGCCTGGGCGTAGGCGGGCAGGCTCAGCCAGCTGCGCAGGTCGGCCTGTTCGCTGACCACATTGAAGATCTGCGTGAGGATAGCGCCCACCGGACCGAAATCGTCATTGGCTTTCTTTTGCAGATTGTATTTGGTGGTGGCGCGCAGCGTCTGTCGCACCAGCATACCGGGCAGCTGTTCACGCAAATGGCGCGCGGCCAGCCCGCCCACGTCGGTGAGCACCTCGGTGCGCGCCTCGCCGTCGCCGGCGGTCACGGTGAGCGGGGCCGGACGCGGTTTGTCGGCGGCGCTGTAGGTCGGGAACGCCACCGCGAACAGGCCGTGGGGCGTGGGGATCGGCAGGCTCAGCTCGCGCCGGGCGGGCACGAAGCCCTGCTCGTAGAGCACCGCCACCAGACCCTTGTCGCGATCCGTCCGGCCGTCCTGGGCGCGGGACAGGCGCTTCACATCCTCTTGCAGCATGGCCGAATCCGGGTGGATTTCCAGGGCCTTCTTATAGTCCACCAGGGCGTCGTTGTATTCGCCGTGGGCTTCCCAGAACAGCGCCGAAAGATAGAAGGTCCAGGCGTTCTGGAAACTCGCCTTGACCTCGCCGGCGGCGGCGTCCAGGCCGGCGAAATAACCGTCGAAGCGGTCCAGTTCCACGCCTTCTTCCCGCGCCGCCTGCTGAGCATCGGCGATTTCATCGTCGCGCCGGTTGGCCGCCACCCGCTGCTCGTTGGCGGCGGCGCGCAGTTCCACGGCGGTGCCGGTGACGTCGTCCTGGCGCCAGTAGTTCAGCGCCTGGTAGGCGTGGGCGAAAATGCGTTCGTAATCCGGGGCGACATAGGGGCGGGCGTTATCGTTGACCAGCAGGGCACCGGTGTTGCTGGCCAGGCTGGAGACGCGCAGGCGGGCGGCGGCATCCTCTTCCTGGTAATGGTCGAAGGCGCGGCCAAAGGCGCTCCGGCTTTCGTCGATGGCGCCACCGAGCTGGCGCACCCGGCCCAGCTCCTGCAGGTAGAGCACGCCATCACGGCTGTCGGCGCCCTTTTCCAGCAGCGGGGCCGGCCCGGCGGCCGCCACGTCGGCCTTCCAGGCATGGGCCTGGGACGGGTAGGGCTGAAACAGGGAGCGTGTGGCGCAGCCGCTCAACAGGGCCATCGCCAGAACCAGCAGAACGCCGTTTCTGGCCAGTGAGTATCTGGGCGGGCTTGCTCTCATAGACCGCGGCGCCATAAAAAAACCGGAGCGGGCAAGGTAGCCCGGCTCCGGCTTATTGTCGAGACGGCGCGTTTAGAACAGCACGCGGGTGCGGATGGTGCCGTCGATGGTGCGCAGCTTCTCCAGGGCCAGCTGGCTGTAGCCCTTGTTCACGTCGATCACCACGTAACCGATCTCCTCGTTGGTCTGCAGGTACTGACCGCAGATGTTGATGTCGTTCTCGGAGAAGACGGTGTTGATCTGGGTGAGAATACCCGGAATGTTCTGGTGAATGTGCAGCAGGCGGTGCATGTCCGGGTGCGACGGCAGCGCCACTTCGGGGAAATTCACCGCGCTCAGGGTGGAGCCGTTGTCGGAGTAGCGGATCAGCTTCTCGGAGACCTCGGTGCCGATGTTTTCCTGCGCCTCATGGGTGGAACCGCCGATGTGCGGGGTCAGAATCACGTTGTCGAATTCGCGCAGCGGGCTGATGAACTCGTCGTCATTGCCCTTGGGCTCTTCCGGGAACACGTCGATGGCGGCGCCCAGCAGGTGCTTGTCGTGCAGGGCGGCGGCCAGCGCCTCGATGTCCACCACCTTGCCACGGGCATAATTGATCAGGTAGCTCTTCGGCTTCATGGCGCGAATCTGCTCTTCACGCATCATCCAGCGGGTGGCGGCGGTGTCGGGCACGTGCAGGCTGACCACGTCGGCCAGGCCGAGCAGATCATTGAGACTGCCCACCTGTTCCGCGTTGCCCATCGGCAGCTTGGGCACCACGTCGTAGAAGTACACCTTCATGCCCATGGATTCCGCCAGCACCGACACCTGGGCGCCGATGTTGCCGTAGCCGACGATGCCCAGCTTCTTGCCACGAATCTCGTAGCTGTCCTTGGCGGATTTCAACCAGCCGCCACGGTGCGCCACCGCGTTTTTCTCGGGAATGCCGCGCATCAGATTGACGGTGTGAGCGATCACCAACTCCGCCACCGAGCGGGTGTTGGAGTAGGGCGCGTTGAACACCGGAATGCCGCGCTTGAGGGCGGCTTTCAAATCCACCTGGTTGGTGCCGATACAGAAACAGCCCACGCCGATCAGCTTGTCGGCGGCGTCGAACACCTCCTGGGTGAGCTGGGTGCGCGAGCGGATGCCGATGAAATGGGCGTCCTTGATGGCGTTCTTGAGGTCGTCACCGGTAAGCGCCGTGGGCAGGAGCTCCACGTTGCTGTAGCCGTGCGCCTTCAGATTATCCACCGCGTTCTGGTGGACGCCCTCGAGCAGGAGGATGCGGATCTTGTCCTTCTCAAGAGAAGTGTTGGCCATGGGTGGTCTCTGTAGCGGGTTAAATGGGCGCGTATGGTATCATAGCGCGCCCCGGATGAGAGCCATTCCGGGGGCGCTATCCGCGTGTTGAATGCTCAAGTTGACTTGAAGACCTTTGGAGTTGCCCATGACCTCCCTCGCCCATGCCGCCCTGGACCAGCTCAGCGAGCTTCTCGGCAAGCGCTGCCTCACCGATCCGGACAGCGCCCGCCACTACGGGGTGGACTGGACCAAGGTGTGGGCGCCGGCGCCCAGCGCCGTGGTGCTGCCGGAATCCGCCGAGGAGGTGCAGCAGATTGTCGAGATCGCCAACGAACATGGCCTGCGTCTGGTGCCCTCCGGCGGCCGCACCGGTCTCTCCGCCGGGGCGGTGGCCGCCAACGGCGAGCTGGTGGTGGCTTTCGACCGGATGAACCGGATTATCGACTTCAACGAGTACGACCGGTCGGTCACGGTGGAGCCCGGGGTGGTCACCCAGCAACTGCAGGAATTCGCCGAGAGCAAGGACCTGTTCTACCCGGTGGATTTCGCCTCCGCCGGCTCCAGCCAGATCGGCGGCAATATCAATACCAACGCCGGCGGCATCAAGGTGATCCGCTACGGCATGACCCGCGACTGGATCACCGGTCTCAAGGTGGTCACCGGCCGGGGCGAGCTGCTGGATCTCAACAAAGGCCTGATCAAGAACGCCACCGGCTACGATTTCCGTCACCTGTTCATCGGCTCGGAAGGCACCCTGGGCTTCGTGGTGGAAGCCACCGTGAAGCTGGCCCGCCAGCCCCGCGACCTCACCGCGCTGGTGCTGGGCGCGCCCGGTTTCCGTGAAGTCATGAAGGTGCTGCACGCGTTTCAGAAGGAAATCGATCTGACCGCCTTCGAGTTCTTTTCCGACAAGGCCATGGCCCATGTGCTCGACCACGGCGTCGCCAAGCCCTTCGAAACCGAATGCCCGTTCTATTGCCTGCTGGAATTCGAGCAGCTTTCCGAACACACCGGCGAACGGGCGATGGCCATTTTCGAGCACTGCGTCGAACAGGGCTGGGTGCTGGACGGCGTGATGAGCCAGTCCCTGGGCCAGCTGGAACAACTGTGGCAACTGCGCGAAAGAATTTCCGAATCGATCGCGCCGCACACGCCCTACAAGAATGATATTTCCGTCACCGTTTCCAAGGTGCCGGATTTCGTCGAGGACGTGGACAAGGTGGTGCAGGACGCTTACCCGGATTTCGAGATCGTCTGGTTCGGCCACATCGGCGACGGCAACATGCACCTGAATATTCTCAAGCCCGCCGATCTGCCCAAGGAGGATTTCTTCAAACAATGCGGCGACGTGTCCAAATGGGTGTTCGAGATCGTCAAGAAATACGACGGCTCGATTTCCGCGGAACACGGCGTCGGCATGACCAAGAAACCTTACCTGCATTATTCTCGCAGCAGCGAGGAAATCGCTTATATGAAAGCGGTGAAGGCGGTTTTCGACCCGAACAATGTGATGAATCCCGGGAAGCTTTTCGATGTTTGATACCCACGAACTGAAAGCGCGTCCGGAATCCGCCTACGTGCACCGCTGGATCGACGGTTCGCCGATGGCGATGCCGCTGGGCAAATGCGTCTGCGTGGGAAGAAACTACGCCGAACACGCCCGCGAGCTGGGCAACGACGTGCCCGAGGAACCCTTGCTGTTCATGAAACCGGCCACCGCGCTTTGCAGCCTGCACGAACCCCTGGTGCTGCCCGAAGGGCAGGGCCCGGTGCATCATGAAGTGGAAATGGTGGTGATGATCGGCGAGCGTCTGAGCGGTGAAACCGATCTGGAAACCATCCGCTACGCCATCGCCGCCTACGGTGTCGGCCTGGATCTGACGCTTCGTGAACTGCAAAGCCGCCTCAAGGAACAACGTCATCCTTGGGAGCGGGCCAAGGCGTTTGACGGCAGCGCGCCGATGTCCGGGTTTATTGATGCACGCGGTGTTTCGGTGCGCCAGAATCTGGAAGTGTCGTTGGAAGTGAACGGCGAAAGCCGCCAGCACGGTCACACCGGGCAGATGCTGTTTTCGACCTTTGAATTGATCGCGCACATTAACCGCATCTTTACCCTCGAGCCCGGCGACCTGGTGTTCACCGGCACGCCGGCCGGGGTGGGTCCGCTGACATCCGGCGACAAGCTCACCGCGCGGCTGGGCAATATCCTGCAGGTGTTCACCCGCGTCGCCTGACGCCGGAGCCGTTCATTCAGGCGCCTGTTCTTTTCAGGCGCCGATGTCTTCGTCGGTGTTGTCCTTATCGAACTTCTCCACCGGGCTGTCTTCGTCGCATTTCGGTTCATGCAGGAAGGTACTGGTCACGTCGACCACGCCCAGATGCTGAATGGTGCGGCGACCGATCAACACCGGATAGATCATGTCGCTGCGATCCTCCAGGCTGAACTGTTCCTCGTGCACGGTATCGCCGAAGCAGATTTCCATCAGCACCACCGGCCGGCGCTCTTCACCGCCGGCGCCGCGGATAATCACGTCACGATAGAGCGGGCGCTCGAACTTCCGCGACACTTTTTCATCCTCGTCCTGATCTTCCACGCTGACTTCAAAGCGCACCCAGTCCTCGCCGTCTTTCTTGAACCGTTCCACGTTGCGCGCGTGCAGCGAGGAGGTCAGCGCGCCGGTATCCAGTTTGCTTTTCACTTTCACGCCCCAGGGTTCCAGCGTGGCGTTCTCGATCCAGCCGAACACATGCTGAATTTCCACGTTACCCGCATGGCTCGCCGTGAAGGTGAGAAGCAAGCTCAGAGCTAGAAAAGTACGTCGCATGGTTATCCTCATAAAAGTAATCGGTTCAGGGACGTTCCCGCAGCGCCAGCACCCGCCGGCGCATATCTTCCGCCTTGACCTGGTCCGGCGTTACCGGCTCGCCCACGTTGAGCTTCACGCGGGACCAGAAACGTTTGGGCAGACGGGTCAGCGCCGGACCGCCCTTATGGCTGAAGAAGCTACCCCATAGACCGGAGAGTGCCATGGGAATTACCGGGACCCGGTTTTCATTTACAATTTTTTCCATCCCGGTTTTGAATTCCGCCAGCTCCCCGTCCTGGGTCAGCTTGCCTTCCGGGAAGATACACACCACCTGGCCGTCCGCCAGTTCCTCGTTGATGCGCTGGAAGGCGCGCTGGTAGATCTCCGGGTTACGTTCCTTGGAATCGATGGGAATGGTTTTGCCGGTACGGAAGATGTAATTCAACAACGGCAGGTCGTAGATCGGCTTCGCCATCACGAACCGCACCGGCCGGCGCACCGCGCCGCCCAGCAACAGCGCGTCCACGTAGCTGACGTGATTGCACACCAGCAGACAGGGGCCGTCGTCCGGTATGTTTTCCAGGCCGCGCTCCTTGATGCGATAGAGCACATTGGTGAGCATCCAGACCAGCAACCGGATAAGAAATTCCGGCACCTTGGTATAGATGTAGGCGGCCACCAACACATTGGTGAGCGCCAGGACCAGGAAGAACTCCGGCACGGTGAGATCCAGCATGCCCACCAGGACAATACCGGCCACCGCCGAACCCACCATGAACAGGGCGTTGAGGATGTTGTTGGCGGCGATGATTCTGGCCAGGTGCCGGGGGTCGGAACGTTGCTGGATCAAGGCGAACAACGGCACGATATAGAAGCCGCCGAACACCCCGATGCCGAGCAGGTCCACCATCACCCGCCAGCCGGCGGGCTGCTGCAGGAAGGCGGCGATATCCACGGCCACGTCCTTGGGCAGGCCCGCGTAGGAGAAGAACAGATCGATCCCGAAGGCACTCAGACCGATCGAGCCCAGGGGCACCAGCCCCAGCTCCACCCGGTGGCCGGACATTTTCTCGCACAGGTAGGACCCCAGGCCGATGCCCACGGAAAAGGTGCCCAGCAACAGGGCGTACAGGCCGTCCGTGCCGAACAGGTAATCATCCACGTAAACCTTGAGCTGGGTGGTGTAGGCGGCGCCGAGAAACCAGAACCAGCAGATGCCCAGCACGCACATCCAGACCGATCTCACCTCGCGGGCATAGCCGACGATGTGCCAGGTTTCGCGCCACAGATTCCAGTTGATCTTCATGCCGGGGTCGGCGGCGGGGGCCTTGGGAATGCCACGGGCGGCGACATAGCCCAGCAGCGCCAGACCCACCACCACCGCGGACACAATGGTGGGATCGGCGGCGTCCATCTTCAGCAACACCCCGGAAATGGAGCCGAGCAGGATCGCCAGGAAGGTGCCCATTTCCACCAGGGCGTTGCCGGAGACCAGCTCCCGGGAGGGCAGATGCTGGGGAATGATGGAATACTTGATGGGGCCGAAGAAGGTGGATTGCAGACCCATGCAGAAGAGCACCGCCAGCAGGAAGTACACCGCGTCGAAGAAAAACCCCACCGCCGCGAACGCCATGATGAACACTTCCACCAGTTTGATGCGCCGGACCAGCACGGCCCGGTCATACTTGTCGGCGAGCTGCCCGGCCAGTGCCGAGAACAGAAAGAACGGCAGGATGAACAACGCCAGCGCCAGGTTGTTCAGGGTGTTCACCTCGGTGCCGGCGACCACCCCGGAGGCGATCAGCAGAATCAGCGCCTGACGGAACACGTTGTCGTTGAACGCACCGAGAAACTGGGTGAAGAAGAAAGGCCCGAAGCGGCGTTTCACCAGCAGCGAAAAAACACTGGCACTCATGGTGTGTCTCCGTGTTGCGGGGCACCGCCCCGGATTGAAGGTGCCCCCGGCCGACGGCCGATAACACGGGCGGGATTACCGCCGACAATGGTCCAGGCGGGTACGTCGCGGGTGACCACCGCCCCCATGCCCACCACCGCGTGGTCGCCGATGGTGACACCGTCGACCACGCCCACCCGGGCGCCCAGCCAGACGTCCCGGCCGATCCGGATGCCCCGCGAACGCACCGGCTGTTCGCGGACCAGCGCGGCGGCGTCCATACCGTGGTCGAAGGCGTATAAGGTACAGTAAGCGGCCACCCGGGTATGGTCACCGATCTCAATACCGGCGGCGCCCCCTTCCAGGGTCACATGGTGGTTGAGGCTGACGGACGCCCCCAGCCGCAAGGGGCCGTGCAACACACAGTCCGCGGCAATGTGGGTGCCGTCACCGACCAGGATATCCCGGCCGGGCTCGGCGAACAGCCGGGCCTGGGGCGCCACAAAACAGTGCACGCCGAAGTGCACGGTTTCCAGATTGGCCCATTGCGCTTGCAGCCGCGCCTGCCAGGGGGCCGCCCAGGCACGGTGGCGGGGCTTGAGACGCGGGTACAACCAGGGCATGTAAGCCAGCCGCAGCTTATGCTGCTCACGGTAAAAGTCGCTCATCACGGGCTCGATAAAACCGGGATTGTGGCGCCGGCCCGCTAGCCACTTCTAGCGGCGGGCGCCAGCGGGCATGCTACACCAATTAACAGCAAGGGAAGGAAAGCTATGAAACGGGTTCTATTGGCCAGCATGGCGGCGCTCACGCTCACCGCCTGCCAGAACATGGACGCCATGGCGCCGTGGATCGAGCAGGGCAACCAGGCCGCCAAAGCCGCCGGCTACGATACCGACAGCCGCTTGGCCGGGGGTATCAAACAGGCGCTGACGCTGAGTTCCGAGCGGGCCACCAGCAAGTTGTCCGCCAGCGGCGCCTTCGATCTGCCGCTGCCCGGTTCCGTGCAGAGCGTGGCCGACAACCTGGAGCGGGTCGGCCTGGGCCGCTACGTGGACCAGGTTCGCGACGCCATGAACCGGGGCGCGGAGAACGCCGCCGCCCAGGCCGCGCCGGTGTTCAAGAACGCGATCCAGGAAATGACGGTGACCGACGCGCTGTCCATCGTGCGCGGCGGCGACACCGCCGCCACCGAGTATTTCCGGGACCGTACCGAGAGCACCCTGACCGACCGCTACCGGCCGATCATCGAAAACAGCCTTCGCGAGACCGGCTTCTACGACCGCTACCAGACCCTGCAGAGCGCCTATAACCGCCTGCCGCTGGCGAACAAGCCGGATCTCAATCTGGAGAACTATGTGATCGATACCAGCCTGGACCGGCTTTACACGGAAATCGGCACCCAGGAAACCTTGATCCGCCAGGACCCGGTGAGCCGGGGCAGCGCCCTGATCGGCGCGGTGTTCGGCAGCGGGGGCTAGGCCGCCGCCGGCACCGCCTGATTGGCGAAGTGCGTGAGCACCGCGCCGGCCTGCGGGCATTCACGGACCCGCGGCAGCAGGTCATCGACCTGCTGGTCGCTGAGTTCGCCGCCCCGCAGGGCCTGCAGGTAGGCCCGCGTCACATCGGCGCTGAATTCCGGATGGAACTGACAGCCCCAGACGCGGTGGCCGTAACGGAACGCCTGACAAATATCGTGGCCGTTGCTGGCCAGCAGCGCCACGCCCGGGGGCGCGGTAAGCACCGACTGGCGATGCATCATTTGCGCCCAGGGCTGGTCGCAGAACGCCCCGAGCAGCGGGTCACGGCGTGCCTCGGTGGTGGTGCGCAGCGCCACCGTGCCCGCTTCCATGCCCTGGGGGTGGTCGCCCACCTCGCCGCCGAGGGTGTGGGCGAGAATCTGATGGCCGAAGCAGATGCCCAGCAAGGGCGGCGCCTCGGCCAGCTGCAGGGTGGCGTCCAGCCAGTGCATCAAACGGCGCATCCAGCCGGCTTCGTCCGTGACCATGTCATGGGAACCGGTGATCACCACACCGCTGAAGCCGCCGGCACCGGGCAGGACCCGGCTTGTCCGGGCGTCCACCACGGTCACCGCCGTCCGATCGCCCAGACCCCGGTGGATCCAGTCCGGGAAATCGCCGTAGTGGCGTTGCAGGGCGGGGTAGGTGCTGCCGGTTTGAAGAATCAGTAAAGGTTTCATGGGGCCTCCGTTCCCTCCATGACAAAGCAAGCGCCGTACCAGCTTCGGCGCCTGTTTGTAAAAGTCGTCACGGTGTGACCGGCGTCAGGCCAGTTCGCGGTGGCGGGGGCAGCTGACCAGGTGATCGTTGACCAGACCCGCGGCCTGCATGAAGGCGTACATGATGGTCGGGCCGACGAAGCGGAAGCCCTGCTTCTTGAGCGCCTTGCTGAGCGCTTCGGCTTCGGGCGTTATCGCCGGCACCTCGGAGATCGCCCGGAAACGGTTGACGCGCGGTTCGCCGTCGACGAAATCCCACACGAAGGTGTCCAGGCTGGTGCCGGCGTCACGCAAATCCAGGTAGGCGCGGGCATTGTCCACCGCCGCGCGCATTTTCAAACGGTTGCGAATCAGGCCGCTGTCCTGCAGCAGGGCGGCGATTCTGGCGTCGTCGTAGCGGGCGATTTTCTCCGGGTCGAAGCCGTCCATCGCCTTGCGGTAGTTTTCCCGCTTTCGCAACACGGTGATCCAGCTCAGGCCCGCCTGGGCGCCCTCGAGAATCAGGAATTCGAAAAGCCGGCGATCATCGTGCTCGGGCACGCCCCACTCCTGGTCGTGGTAGGCCACGTAGAGCGGATCCGTGCCGCACCAGGGACAGCGATCCATGGGCAAAACCCCCGTCGTTACAGGCGTATCGGTGGGTAGCACGGTATCACCGGCCCCTGGGGGACGCTATACTTGCCCCTTTATTTTCACAGAGCTTGGAAGAACGGGAACCACCATGGCGGATCAACCGCAAGCGGATACGAGCACCTTCCAGGGCCTGATTCTGGCCCTGCAACAGTACTGGGCGGAGCAGGGCTGCGTGATCGTGCAGCCCCTGGATATGGAAGTGGGGGCCGGCACCTTCCACCCCAGCACCTTCCTGCGCGCGATCGGCCCGGAGAACTGGAACAGCGCCTACGTGCAGCCTTCCCGGCGCCCCACGGACGGCCGCTACGGCGAGAACCCCAACCGCCTGCAGCACTATTACCAGTTCCAGGTGGTGCTCAAGCCCTCGCCGGACAACATCCAGGAGCTGTATCTGGATTCCCTGCGCCGCCTCGGTTTCGATCCGCTCACCCATGACATCCGCTTCGTGGAAGACAACTGGGAATCGCCCACCCTGGGCGCCTGGGGCCTGGGCTGGGAAGTCTGGCTGGACGGCATGGAAGTGACCCAGTTCACCTACTTCCAGCAGGTCGGCGGTATCGACTGCTACCCGGTCACCGGTGAAATCACCTATGGCCTGGAACGCCTCGCCATGTACCTGCAGAACGTGGACTCGGTGTACGACCTGGTGTGGTCCGACGGGCCGTTCGGCAAGGTCACCTACGGCGACGTTTTCCTGCAGAACGAAGTGGAGATGTCCACCTTCAACTTCGAACACGCCAACGTGGACGCCCTGTTCAACCAGTTCGATCTGTTCGAGGCGGAGTCCGGCAAACTGATCGAGGCCGGGCTGCCGCTGCCCGCCTACGAGTACGTGCTCAAGGCCTCCCACACCTTCAATCTGCTGGACGCCCGCAAGGCGATCTCGGTGACCGAACGGCAACGCTTCATCCTGCGCGTGCGCACCCTGGCCCGGGCGGTGGCCCAGGCCTACTTCGACGCCCGCCGCGCGCTCGGCTTCCCGATGGCCGACGACAGCATCCGCCAGGAAGTGGAGGCGCAACTCCAGCAACAGGACGAGAAAGCCGCCAAGAAACAAAAAGGGGGCAAGTAATCATGGCGAACGATATGGCCAAGCAGGATTTATTGATTGAACTGGGTACCGAAGAGCTGCCCCCCAAGGCTCTGCCGGACCTGAGCGCGGCACTCACCGAGGAACTGGTGCGCCAGCTGGACGACGCCGGCCTGGCGCACGGGGCGGTGGAAAGCTTCGCCGCGCCGCGCCGTCTGGCGGTGCTGGTGCGCGATCTGGCCGACAAGCAGGCGGATCGCCAGGTGGAGCGTCTGGGCCCGGCCCTGCAGGCCGCCTACGACGCCGACGGCAAACCCACCAAGGCCGCCGAAGGCTTCGCCGCCTCCGTGGGCCTGAGCGTGGACCGGCTGGACCGCCGCGACACCGACAAGGGCGAGCGGCTGTTCGCCCAGCTCACCGAAGCCGGCCGCCCCACCGTGGCGCTGGTGCCGGACTTTCTCGCCCAGGCGGTCAACAAGCTGCCGATTCCCAAGCGCATGCGCTGGGGGCGTCGCAAGGTGCAGTTCGTGCGCCCGGTGCACTGGCTGGTGGCGCTGTACGGCAGCGACGTGATTGATTTTGAATTGCTCGATCAGCGCGCCGGGCGAACCACCCGCGGGCATCGCTTCCACGCCCCCGACGCCATCGAGCTCCGCCAGGCCGGCGATTACGCCACCCGCCTGGAACAGGACGGCAAGGTGATCGCCGACTTCCCACGCCGCCGGGAAATGATCCGCCAGCAAGCCGAGCAGGCGGGCCGCGACGCCGGCGGCCAGGCGCATCTGGACGACGATCTGCTCGACGAGGTGACCGCCCTGGTGGAATGGCCGGTGGCGCTGGCCGGCCGCTTCGACGACGACTTCCTGCGCGTGCCCCAGGAGGCGCTGATCACCGCCATGGAAGAGCATCAGAAGTATTTCCCGGTGCTGGACGCCAACGGCAAGCTGACGCCGCACTTCATCACCATCAGCAATATCGAATCCCGCGATCCGCAGAAAGTGATCGCCGGCAACGAAAAGGTGATCCGCCCGCGTCTCGCCGACGCCGCCTTCTTCTACGACAACGACTGCCGCAAGCCGCTTGAGCAACACGCCCAGGGCCTCGCCCAGGTGGTCTTCCAGCAGAAGCTGGGCACCCTGGCGGACAAGTGCGACCGCATCGGCTGGCTGGCCGGCGAGATCGCCGACCGCATCGGCGGCGACGCCAACCTGGCGCGCCGCGCCGGCGCGCTCAGCAAGGCGGATCTCAACAGCGAGATGGTCTACGAATTCGACACCATGCAGGGCGTGATGGGCTACTACCTGGCCCGCAACGAAGGCCTGCCCGAAGAACTGGCCCAGGCGCTGCACGAACAATATCTGCCGCGCTTCGCCGGGGACACGCTGCCGCGCAGCAAGACCGGCCAGGCGGTGTCCCTGGCGGACAAGATCGACACCCTGGTGGGTATTTTCGGCATCGGCCAGAAACCCTCCGGCACCAAGGACCCCTACGCGTTGCGCCGCGCCACCCTGGGCATCCTGCGCATCATCATCGACAACCAGCTGCCGCTGGACCTGCGCGATCTGCTCGATCAGGCGGCGGTGGCCCTGGGCCAGCGCATCGACGCCGGCCAGGTGGACGAGGCCTTCGACTTCGTCAAAGGCCGCTACCGGGCCATGTACCAGGAGCAGGGGTTCGCCACGCCGGTGATCCTCTCCGTGCTGGCCATCGACGAGGCCTGCCGCAAGCCGCTGGATTTCGACCGCCGGGTGCGGGCGGTGGCGGCCTTCCAGAACCGTGACGAGGCCCAGGCTCTGGCCGCCGCCAACAAGCGCGTCTCCAATATCCTCGCCAAGCTGGACAAGGCGCCGCCGGAAGAAATCGACGGCGCCCTGCTGGAGGAAGACGCGGAGCAGACCCTCACCGACATGGTGGTGGACGCCTACGAACGCTCGGAACCGCTGCTCGAAGAGGGCAACTACGAGGCCGTGCTGGCGCTGCTCGCCGAACTGCGTGAGCCGGTGGACGCCTTCTTTGATCAGGTGATGGTGATGGCCGACGACCCGGCGGTACGCGATAACCGTCTGGCGTTGCTGACCTTCCTGCGCGATTTGTTCCTCAACGTGGCGGACATCAGTCTGCTGCAGGAATAGGCGTAGTTCGCGGCGCTACGAGCGCCGCCGGGGCCTGATATACTCCCCGCCATGACCGCACCCAGACTTGTAGTTCTCGACCGCGACGGCGTCATTAACGAAGACTCCGACGCCTACATCAAAAGCCCCGAGGAGTGGCGACCGCTACCCGGCAGCGCCGAGGCCATAGCGCGCCTGAACCGGGCCGGCTACCGGGTGGTGGTGGCCACCAACCAGTCCGGCCTGGCCAGGGGTTATTTTGACCAGACCACCCTGGACGCCATCCACGAGGCCATGGCGGCGCACCTGGCCGCCGCCGGCGCCCGCCTTTCCGGTGTCTATGTCTGCCCGCACGGCCCCGATGAAGGTTGCGCCTGCCGCAAGCCCGCGCCGGGGCTGATCGACCAAATTGTTGCCGAGTATGGCGATGTCACCGGAGTGCCCCTGGTTGGTGATAGTCTCCGGGATCTGGAAGCCGGGGCGGCCCGCGATTGCCGCCCGGTGCTGGTGCTGACCGGCAAGGGCCGGCGTACCCTCGAAAAAGGCTTGCCAGAAACCCTGGGCCCGGTGGACGTTCATGACTCCCTGGCCGGGTTCGTCGATCAGTTTCTCAAGGACCCTTCATGAAACAACCCGCCGGTGGCCCTCCCAGCTGGGGCATCCGCATCCGCAGTGTGCTGTTTTTCGTTATCTATAATGCCGTCGGTATTGTTCACGGCTTGAATTGCCTGTTAATCGGCTGGTTTTTGCCACCCAGACAACGCTACCGTTTCGTGAATATATGGACACGTTTCGCGATGTGGCTGCTGGGCCGCCTGAACGGGGTGCGTGTTCACGTGGAAGGACGGGAGAATTTACCGGCGGGGCCGATGGTGGTGATCGCCAACCATCAAAGCAGTTGGGAAACCTTTTATCTGCAGTTACTGATTTCACCCCAGGCCACGGTGCTGAAAAGAGAACTGCTCTGGCTGCCGTTTTTCGGCTGGGGCCTGGCGCTGCTGAATCCGATTCGTATTGATCGGGGCAAGGGCAGGGCGGCATTGAAAGCCGTTCTGAAACAGGGCGCGGATCGTTTGAACGATGGTATTCCGGTGGTGATCTACCCGGAGGGCTCCCGTCAGCCACCCGGTACGCTGGGCCATTTTAATCATGGCGGTGCCTTGCTCGCCTGCCGGAACAAAGTGCCGGTGGTGGCGGTCAGTCATAACAGCGGTGATTGCTGGCCGGCACGCTCCTGGCTGCGGCTGCCCGGGGACATTATTTTGCGTATCAGTCCGCCGATTAATACCGGGGATAAAGACGCGAAAACGGTAACCCGGTTGGCCGAACAATGGATTTTTGAACATTATCCCGGCGAACTGAAGAAAACCCCGACGGCCTAATTGCGTTTTTTTCTGATAATAACTACAGTTTCCCGCACAAGGTCCGACCCCATCTATTAAGGAACACCGACAATGACTATCAATCTCGACGATCTTTCTGTCGCGGAACTGGAAAAGCTGATCAAGCAGGCGGAAAAGAAGCTTGAGAAAAAACGTATCGACGCGGTGAAGAGCGCGCAGGCGGAAATCTCCAAGATCGCCAAGGACCTGGGCGTTTCCGTGGATGACCTGCTGCAGGAAAAAGCCAGCCGCCAGAAGAAAGCGGCACGCAAAACCACGGCCCGTAAAAAGAAAGCGGGCGTGCGCAAGCCGGCCAAGATTAAATACCGGAACCCGGCGGACAGCTCACAAACCTGGACCGGCCGCGGTAAACGTCCGGTGTGGCTGCGTGAGGCCCTGGAAAAGGGCGCAAAGCTGGAAGATTTCGCGGTTTAAGCCGCGCGGCAAACCCCTCCGGCAACCGGGCGCCCGCCCGGTTGCTCACGTTCCCGCCTTCTTAAATATCCAGGTTTGAAACCTGCAGTGCATTGGATTCAATGAACTTGCGGCGCGGGTCCACGTCATCGCCCATCAGGGTGGTGAAAATCTGATCCGCGGCGATCGCGTCTTCCACCGTCACCTGCAGCATGCGGCGTGATTCCGGGTCCATGGTGGTTTCCCACAGCTGGTCCGCGTTCATCTCGCCGAGACCCTTATAGCGCTGAACGGAGGTGCCGCGGCGCGCCTGCTGCATCAGCCAGGCCAGGGCCTCCGCGAAATGGCGGATCGGCCGGCGGGTTTCCCCACGCTCGATGGCCGCGTCGCTGGCCAGCAGGCCCTCCAGGGTCTCGCCCAGATGCTTGATACGGTCGTAATCCGGCGATTGCAGGAAGTCCAGGGAGACCCGGTACTCCCGGGGTATGCCATGGGCGATGAGCTTCACATGGGGCAGATAGAGGCCTCTCTCGCCATCCAGTTCCGGGGCCACGGTGAACGTCTGGCTGCCGTCGGTCAGCACGTCCACGCGGGCACCCAGGTCCGCGCACCACTGCTTCATGAAGGCTTCATCCGCCAGCTTGGTCTCGTCCACGGACGGCATGTAGATCATCTGCTCGAGCACCAGGGCCGGGAACACCCGGGACTGCCGGTCAACGATGCGCATGACCTGACGGTATTCATTGATCAGTTTGGCCAGCGGCTCGCCGGTGACCGGCGGCGCGTCGTCACCGGGGTAGAGGGCCGCTTTTTCCAGCGCCAGGTTGGTGAGGTAATCCTCCAGGGCCGGGTCGTCCTTGATATAGGTTTCCTGCTTGCCTTTCTTCACCTTATAGAGCGGCGGCTGGGCGATATAAATGTGCCCGCGCGCGATCAGCTCCGGCATCTGCCGGAAGAAGAAGGTCAGCAGCAGGGTGCGGATGTGGGAGCCGTCCACGTCCGCGTCGGTCATGATGATGATGCGGTGGTAACGCAGCTTTTCTACGTTGTACTCGTCGCGACCGATGCCGCAACCCAGCGCGGTAATCAAAGTGCCTACCTCTTGCGAGGAGAGCATTTTGTCGAAGCGGGCTTTCTCCACATTGAGGATCTTGCCTTTCAAGGGCAGGATCGCCTGGTATTTCCGGTCCCGGCCCTGTTTCGCCGAACCGCCGGCTGAATCACCCTCCACGATATAGAGTTCGGAAAACGCCGGGTCCTTTTCCTGGCAGTCCGCCAGCTTGCCGGGCAGGCCGGCGATGTCCAGCGCGCCCTTGCGGCGGGTCATATCGCGGGCCTTGCGGGCCGCGTCCCGGGCACGGGCCGCGTCGATGATTTTCTGGACGATCTGCTTGGCCTCCTGCGGGTGTTCGAGCAGGTAGTCCTGGAATTTCTCCGACATGGTCTGCTCCACCGCGGTCTTCACCTCGGAAGAGACCAGCTTGTCCTTGGTCTGGCTGGAGAATTTGGGGTCCGGTACTTTTACCGAGATCACCGCCGTCAGGCCTTCGCGGGCGTCATCGCCGGTGGGGCTGGCTTTCTCTTTCTTCAGATAGCCTTCCCGGTCCATATAGTTGTTCAGCGAGCGGGTCAGGGCGGCCCGGAAGCCGGCCAGGTGCGCCCCGCCGTCGCGCTGCGGAATGTTGTTGGTGAAGCAGAAAATGTTCTCCTGATAGGAGTCATTCCACTGCATGGCCACTTCCACGGCGATGCCGTCTTCCCGGTCGAACTGGAAGTGAAAGACCTCGTTCAGCGCGTTCTTGGCCTGGTTCAGATAGGTCACGAAGGCGCTCAGGCCGCCGTCGTACTGGAAGATATCCTCATCACCGCTGCGCTCGTCGCTGAGATGAATGCGCACGCCCGAGTTCAGGAAGCTCAGCTCCCGAAGGCGCTTGGCGAGGATATCGTAGTGAAACTTGATGTTGGTGAAGGTCTCGGACGAGGGCCGGAAGTGGATCGAGGTGCCGGTGCTGTCGGTGGTGCCGACCTTATCCAGGTCCTTCTCCGGCACGCCGTGACGGTAGCTCTGCTCGTACACATTGCCGTGGCGGCGAATGGTGAGTTTGAGCGACTCCGACAAGGCGTTGACCACGGAAACGCCCACGCCGTGCAGGCCCCCGGATACCTTATAGGAGTTGTCGTCGAACTTACCGCCGGCGTGAAGCACGGTCATGATTACCTGGGCGGCGCTGACGCCCTCCTCGGTGTGCATGTCCACCGGTATGCCCCGGCCATTATCCGACACGGATACGGATTCATCGGGATGGATCACCACCCGAATCTCGGAACAGTGCCCGGCCAATGCCTCGTCGATGGAGTTATCGACAATCTCGAAAACCATGTGATGCAAACCGGTGCCGTCATCCGTATCACCGATGTACATGCCGGGACGTTTTCGAACGGCGTCCAGACCCTTCAGCACCTTGATGCTGGATGAATCGTAGTTGTGTTCCGCCATGTTTTTACCTTATGGATCGTCCGATATCCGCTGAACACGGCCATGTTCCACGTGGAACATTCGGGCCGCAGCGCCCTTGTTCTCATCAATCGCCGGTTCCAGGTGCGCCCTGTCCACCGCCGTTATCAATGTTTGGTGTGATCCCGCCGCCAGAAACGACAGCAATGTCGACCGGTGGGCCTGATCCAGCTCGGAGCCCAGATCATCCACCAGCAGCGTGCAGACTTTCCCGGCTTCCTGGATCAGGGGAAGCTGGGCCAGCACCAGGCCGTAGGCCATGATTTTTGCCTGCCCCCGGGACACCCGGTCCCGGGCGAGGGTGCCGCCCGCCGTGATTTTCAGCTCCGCCCGGTGAAAGCCGGTGTGGGTAAAACCACGGCGGAGGTCCTCCTCACGGGAGCGGGCCAGGGCGTCCAGATAGGTCTCGCCCTCCCGGCGACCGCTCTGCAGAACCAGGCCGCCCCTGACCTCCGGGGCGAGCAACTTCATCGCCTCCAGCCAACGGGTCTTGAGCCGCTGCAGATAGCCGCTGCGTAACTGTTCAATACTATCAGAACTGGCCGCCAGTTTCTGGTCCCAATAGCCCAGCTCCCGGGGGCTGACGCGCCCACTACGAAGCAGGGCATTGCGATGCTTCAGGGCGGCATTCGCCTCCTTCCATACAGAGAGGAAAGAGTGTTCCACGTGGAACATTCCCCAGTCCATGAACCGGCGGCGCAGGGCCGAGGGCCCGAAAATCAGCTCGACGGACTGGGGGTGCAGTGCCAGCACCGGGAGCAGGGTGGCCACGTCACTCAGCGCCCCCGGGGTGGCGCCATTCAGTTTGAGGGACTGAATGCCGCCCGGGGCCCGGCGAATGCCCAGCCGGTGGTGGTTGTCACCGCTCTCCACCAAGGCGAAGAGGGTCGCCGCCTCCGCACCGTCCCGGACCAGGCGGGACAGCCGGCCGCCGCGAAACGACCGGCCGCCACTGCCGATGAAATAGATCGCTTCGAGCAAGCTGGTCTTACCACTGCCGTTGGCACCGAAAATCAGGTTCAGCCCGGGCGCGGGAGAAAGCTCCGCCTCCCGGTAGTTGCGGAAATCGGTGAGTCGCAGGTCAGCTAGCATGGAAGGGCAAAAGGTGGGGAAGGGTGCGGCGCCCGGACAAAGCCGGGCGCCGACGCAACAGTGGCAGTCGTCTAGAGACGCATCGGCATGACCACATAGATGGCGGCCTCGTGCTCCGGATCGGTGATCAGGGCACTGCTGTTGCTGTCGCCCAGCTCCAGGCGGGCCTGGGTGCCGTCCATGGTGTTCAGAACGTCCAGCAGATAGCTGACGTTAAAGCCGATCTCCAGCGGGCCGCCCTGGTAGTCCACGGATACTTCTTCTTCCGCTTCTTCCTGCTCCGGGTTGTTGGCGACGATCCGCAGGCTGCCCTCGGACAGCTGCACTCGCACACCCCGGTACTTCTCGTTGGAGAGAATCGCCACCCGGCTCAAGGCCTGGCGAAGCGTTTCGCGGTCCGCCATCACCACCCGGCTGCCGTCCTTGGGGATGACTCTTTCGTATTCCGGGAATTTGCCGTCCACCAGCTTGGAGGTGAAGGTAATGGAACCGGCTACAATTCGAATGTGATTACGGCCCAGGGTCAGACGGGCGTTCTCCGCCGCGTCGGAAAGGATGCGCGCCAACTCCATCACGCCCTTGCGCGGCAGGATTACCCCCGCTTCCTCGCTCTGGCCCTCCAGAGCCGCGTCGCAGAGCGCCAGGCGATGGCCGTCGGTGGAGACCGCCCGCAGCATGCCCGAGCGCAGCTCGAAGAGCATGCCGTTGAGGTAATAACGGACGTCCTGCTGGGCCATGGAAAAGGCGGTGTGATCGATCAACTGACGCAGGGTACCGGGCGCGATCTCCAGCACGGAACCGCTGCTGTCCTCCTCCTGATTGGGAAACTCGGAAGCGGGCAGGGTGGCCAGGGAAAAGCGGCTGCGCCCGGAGCGCACCAGCATTCTCTCGCCATCCACTTCAAAGCGGATGTCCGCTTCCGCCGGCAGGCTCTTGGCGATGTCCACCAGCTTGCGGGCGGGCACCGTGGTCTCGCCGGACTGGTGCTCGCCTTCCAGCGGCAACCGCGCCACCAGTTCCAGCTCCAGATCCGTGCCGGTCAAGGAAAGTTGGCCGTCCCCCACTTCCATGAGCACATTGGACAAAACCGGCAGCGTTTGGCGTTTTTCGACCACCGCGGCAACTTGCTGTAGCGGTTTGAGCAGTTGTTCACGGTTGATGGAGAATTTCATGTCGCTTTCCCGTTTCAGTTGATCCGTCAGGACGTCAGGGTCCTCAGGAGGTTTTGATAATCTTCTTCTATTTCCGGATTCGATTCGCGCAGCTCGAGCACCTTGCGGCAGGCATGCAGCACCGTGGTGTGGTCCCGGCCCCCGAAGCTTTCCCCAATTTCCGGCAGGCTGTGGCTGGTCAGTTCCTTGGACAACGCCATCGCCACCTGGCGCGGCCTGGCCACCGAGCGGGTACGCCGCGGTGAGTGCAGGTCCGGCACCTTGATCTTGTAGTACTCCGCCACCGTGCGCTGAATGTTATCGATACTGATCTGACGGGCCTGCAAGGCGATCAGATCCTTGAGGGCCTCCTTGATCAGGCCGATATCGATCTGCGCCCCGGTGAAGCGCACATGGGCGATCACGCGGCGCAGCGCGCCCTCCAGCTCGCGCACGTTGGAGCGAATACGCTGGGCGATGAAGAAGGCCGCGTCATTGGGTAATTCCACCCGCGCCTCTTCCGCCTTCTTCTTCAGAATGGCGACCCGCGTCTCCAGCTCCGGCGGCTCCAGCGGCTGGGACAGCCCCCACCCGAACCGGCTCTTGAGCCGCTCCTCCAAGCCGTCCACTTCCTTGGGGAATTTATCGCATGTGAGGATGATTTGCTGCCCGTTTTCCAATAACGCATTAAAGGTATGGAAAAACTCCTCCTGGGACTGCTCCTTACCCGCAAAAAACTGAATATCGTCAATCAGCAGGGCGTCCACCGAACGGTAGAAGCGCTTGAATTCATTGATGGTCTTGTTCCGCAACGCGGAGATCATATCGGCCACGAAGCGCTCGCTGTGCAGATAGACCACCTTGGCATTGGGGTTGCGCCGCATCAGCTCGTTGCCCACCGCGTGCATCAGGTGGGTCTTGCCCAGCCCCACGCCGCCGTACAACAACAAGGGGTTGTAACCGTGGCTGGCCGGATTCTCGGCCACCTGCTGCGCGGCCGCGCAGGCCATGCGGTTGGACTTGCCTTCCACGAAAGTCAGAAAGGTGAAGCTGGAATTCAGGTTGCTGCGATGCTTGGCGGCGCCGCCCAACTCCGGCGACACCGCCTTGGCGCGGGGCTCGATCACCGGCGCGGCGCGGCTGTCCGCGGGGCGGCCCTGGGGCCGGCCCGGGTCCGGCTGGCGAGGGGCCGGGCTGGCGCGGGAACTGCCCACTTCCAGCCGCAGTTGCGGCAACGGGCCGCTCTTCAGCTCACCGAGCACCTCACTGATACGCTCCACGTACTTGTCGCGAACCCAATCAACCACGAAGCGATTAGGCGCGAAAAGGGTGAGTTCTCCGCCGTCCTCGGACGCCGTCACCTGTAACGGCCGGATCCACATGTTGAATTGCTGGGACGGAAGTTCGTCCTCCAGCCGAGTCAAACAGCGATTCCAAAGCTCCTCGGACACATCCCCGCCTTTACCGTCGATGGTGAATAAGACGTTGCATTCTATACCCCCGTCCGGCCAATTATCCACAGCGTCACGGACCTTTTTCTTTCTCCTTTTTCTGTGGATAACTACGGCGGTAACCCTGTGCGCACCCGGGCTCACAACTCTGGGGATAACCCGGTGCACTGATTTGGTCCCCAATTGATGACAGGCTGTCCCCCGTTCGTCCCCGTGACTTACACACAGTTATACGTCAGTTACAAACAGGCCAACCCGCTGTTTTATATCGCTTTTTATGGCTTATCCACAGAATCGGCCTTCCCTTACTATTACCACTGCTACTAAAAACATATAAATCTTTAATTCTTTTAGTAACACCCCGTCCCACTTCGGAAAGCTTGGTTGACAGCCAGGCCCGGCACGACTATTATCCGCGGCCTCCTAAGCCCACGAATTCCAATTGGGGATGACGCCATGAAACGGACATTCCAGCCGAGCAACATCAAGCGTAAGCGTAATCACGGTTTCCGTGCCCGCATGGCCACCAAAAATGGCCGCAAGATCGTCGCGGCACGTCGCGCCAAAGGTCGTAAGCGGCTGACAGCCTGAGTCAGCCGTCGGTGCTGACTGCTGTCTTCCGTTTTCGCCATGGTGCCTCAGTCAGCGCCTGATTCCGTTCGCTCCCTCCGCTTCACCCGAGATCAACGCCTTCTAGACGGCGACCAGTTCCAGGCGGTCTTCAATGCCGCGGACTGGCGTGTTTCCGATCGCTATTTCCTGATTCTCGCCCGTCGCAACGGTCTGCCACAGGCACGCCTGGGTCTGGTGATCGGCCGCCGTAAAGCTCGCCGTGCCGTGGACCGCGCCGCCATTAAACGCCGTGCCCGGGAACAGTTCCGCCTGCGTCAGCACCAACTGGCCGGCCTGGATCTGATCGTGCTCCTGCGCGGCCCCTGTCCGAAGGAAGGCGGGCGTTCCCTGACCCCGTCCCTGGCCGAGCTCCTGGACAAGCTGCTTGCCAAGCGTGGGCAAGACTGAGAAACTGCCGTCCGCTTTTTCTCGCCAGAACCCAATCTAATTATGGATATCCCTCGCGCGTTAGTGATCACTGGTATTGCCGTTGTTTCCTACCTGATGATCCAGGCCTGGCAGCGGGACTATATCGCCCCGCAGACCACGCCGGTGGCCCAGGAACAGAACCTGGCCAACGACACCGCCGCTGCCAACGACAGCGATCCACTGCCCCAGCCGGACAGCGCCGAGGGTTCCGTGCCGGAACCGGCCGCGGACGAACAAGCTCCGGCGCCCGGCCCCGGCTCGCGGAGCGGTAGCCCGGAACAACGCATCGAGGTGAAAACCGACGTGCTGTCCCTGGAGATCAATCCGGTGGGCGGTGATATCGAGCGGGTGGCCCTGCCCGAGTACCCCCGCCACGCGGACACCCCGGACCAGCCCTTCGTGTTGCTGCAAAACGACGCCGGCCGGACCTATGTGGCGCAAAGCGGGCTGGTGGGTAAGAACGGTACCGACACCGCCGAAGGCCGGCCCACCTGGCAGGCCGGGCAAGAACACTACCGCCTGCGGGAAGGCGAAAAAGAACTCAATGTGGATCTCACCCTGAGCCAGAGCGGCGGCGTGGAGATCATCAAGCGTTATACCTTCGAGCGCGGCAGCTACCTGATCCGCGTCAGCCATATTGTCCGCAACAACAGCGACCAGCCCTGGCAGGGCGCCCTGTACGGCCAGATCAAGCGTGACGGCAGCGAAGACCCGGGTAAAAGCACCCAGGGCTTTATTCCCATGCCCACCTATCTGGGCGCCGCCTATTGGAGCAAGGACACGCCGTACAACAAGCTGCCCTTCGACGATATGCAGGACGAGCCGCTTCGGCTCACCCAGGAAGGCGGCTGGATCGCCATGCTGCAGCACTATTTCGTATCCGCCTGGATTCCCGACGCGCAGGGCCGGTACACCTATTCCACCTTGTACCGCGAAAACCGCAACGAATACCTGCTGCGGTTCGTATCCTCGTCCACGGAAGTCCAGCCCGGCGAAGAAAAAGTCTTCTACGCCGAATTCTACACCGGCCCGAAAATCCAGGACCGTCTGGAAGCGATCAGCCCCGGCTTTAATATGACCGTGGACTACGGCTGGCTGTGGTTCCTGGCCCAGCCGATTTTCCATCTGCTGGTGTTCCTGCAGAGCGGCGAGCTGGATATCTTCGGCCTGGAAATGGATCTCGGTTTCGGCGTCGGTAACTGGGGCGTGGCGATCATTCTGCTGACCCTGGTCATCAAAGCCCTGTTCTTCAAGCTCAGCGCCACCAGCTACCGGTCCATGGCCAAGATGCGCAA
>CAZKWA010000017.1:0-24070 GCA_964556345.1 uncultured Alcanivorax sp. | reverse complement strand
GGTGGTGGGCAAGCTCACCGGCGGCCTGGCCGCCATGGCCAAGATGCGCAAGGTGGCCCCGGAAATGCAGCGCATCAAGGAAGAGCACAAAGGCGACCGTCAGAAACAGCAGCAGGAAACCATGAAGCTGTTCCAGCGGGAGAAGATCAATCCGCTGGGGGGCTGTTTGCCGATCCTGGTGCAGATGCCGGTGTTCATCTCGCTGTACTATGTGTTGCTGGAATCCGTGGAGCTGCGCCAGGCGCCGTTCTTCCTGTGGATCAACGACCTGTCGGTGATGGACCCGTACTTCGTCCTGCCGATTCTGATGGGCGCGTCCATGTTCCTGCAGACCCGCCTCAACCCGACCCCGGCGGACCCCACCCAGGCCCAGGTAATGAAATGGATGCCGGTGATCTTCTCGGTGTTCATGCTGTGGTTCCCGGCGGGTCTGGTGCTCTACTGGCTGACCAACAACCTGTTGTCGATCGCCCAGCAGTACCTGATCACCCGCAAGATCGAACGCGGCGGGTGATCGCCACCCGCGGCGAAGCCTTCAAAGCCGGCCCGCCCAGGCCGGCTTTTTCTTTTCACCGTCCCTGTCTGGCGTCCCGCCGCCAGGGCTCCCTATAATCCCGCCATGTCCGCAGCCAGCTCCGACACCATAGTCGCGATCGCCACCGCCCCCGGACGGGGAGGCGTCGGCGTGTTGCGTCTTTCCGGCGAGCGCGCCCTGAGTATTGCCAAATGCCTCATTGGTGAGCGCTCACTATCGCCGAGGAAGGCTCATTTTACCGCCTTCCACGATCCCGAAGGGAATGTCATCGACGAGGGTCTGGTGCTCTGGTTCCCCGCCCCGGGGTCGTTCACCGGCGAGGAAGTGGTGGAGCTGCAGGGCCACGGCGGCCCGGTGATCCTGGATATGCTGGTGGCCGCCTGCGTACACCACGGCGCCCGCCAGGCCCGGGCCGGGGAATTCTCCCAGCGCGCCTTCCTCAACGACAAAATGGACCTCACCCAGGCGGAGGCGATCGCCGATCTGATTGACGCGGGCACCCGCGAATCCGCCCGCGCCGCGCTCAATTCCCTGCAGGGCGCGTTCTCCCGGGAGGTGGATACCCTGGTCGAGCAGCTCATTCAACTGCGCATTTACGTGGAGGCGGCGATCGATTTCCCGGAAGAGGAAATCGATTTTCTCTCCGAAGGCGGGGTGGCCGATGACCTGAGGTCGCTGATCGAACAGGCCGAAGCGGTGCTGGCCAGCGCCCGCCAGGGGCGGCTGGTCCGGGAAGGCCTGACCCTGGTGATCGCCGGCCGGCCCAACGCCGGCAAGTCCTCGCTGATGAACGCCCTGGCCGGCTTCGATGCCGCCATCGTCACCGAGGTGGCCGGCACCACCCGGGACGTGCTGCGCGAGGCCATCCAGCTCGACGGCATGCCGCTCAATCTGATCGACACCGCCGGCCTGCGCGAAAGCGGTGACCGGATCGAACAGGAAGGCATTCGCCGGGCCTTCGCCGAAATCAAAAAGGCGGACCGCCTGCTGGTGGTGGTGGACGCCCAGGAAACACCGGACGACCTGGATGATCTGGCCGCGCTGTTGCCGCAGAGCCAGCAGCAGCTCGACGACCTGAACCTGCCGGTGACGCTGGTGCTCAACAAGGCCGATCTGAGTGGCGATCTGCCCGGCCCACACCCGGAGCGGGCGGATACCTATATTCTCTCCGCCGCCAACGGCGCTGGCATGGATGCTCTACGCACCCATCTGAAGACGGCCGCCGGCTACCAGGGCGCCGAGCAGAGCCGCTTCTCCGCCCGCCGTCGTCATATCACCGCCCTGCAGGACGCCCTGGCCGCGCTCGCCAAAGGCCGCGAGCAACTGCACCGGCACGCCGCCGGCGAGCTGCTCGCCGAGGATCTCCGGGTGGCGCAGCAGGCCCTCGAGGAGATCACCGGTGCCTTCACCGCCGACGACCTTCTGGGGCGGATTTTTTCCTCTTTCTGCATCGGTAAATGAATCCGGCGAAGGCCGGCTGGACCCGCCGCATCCGGTTGTCGATACTGAGTGCCGACCGAATACCGTAGTCGGCCGACACCGGGCCGCGAGGAGAAGTCATGAGCGATACCCGTTTGGAAAAGGATTCCCTGGGCGAGATCGAAGTACCCGCCGACGCCCTTTGGGGCGCCCAGACCCAAAGAGCGGTGGACAATTTTCCGATCAGCGGGCGGCGCCTGCCGGCCCGTTTCATCCAGGCGGTGGTGCGCGTCAAGCGCTGCGCCGCCAAGGTCAACGCCGACCTGGAGCTGCTCGACGACGCCCGCCGCGACGCCATCGTCGGTGCCTGCGATACATTGCTCGGCGGCGAGCACGGCGACCAGTTCCCGGTGGATGTGTTTCAAACCGGCTCCGGCACCAGCACCAATATGAACGTCAACGAGGTGATCGCCCACCTCTGCGGGGAGGCCGGCGTGCACCCCAACGACCATGTGAACCTGGGGCAGAGCAGCAACGACACCATTCCCACCGCCATGCACCTGTCCTCGGTGCTGGCCGTCAGCGAGCAACTGCTGCCCGATCTGGAACACCTGATCGCCACCCTGGGGCTGCGTGCCCGCGAAGGCAAAGACCTGGTCAAAACCGGCCGCACCCATTTGATGGACGCCATGCCGGTCACCGTGGAGCAGGAACTGCGCACCTGGGTACTGCAATTGCAGGCCGCCAGCGAACGGCTGGCCCGCGCCCGTAACGAACTGCACGCCTTGCCCCAGGGCGGCACCGCGGTGGGCACCGGCATCAACGCCCATGCCGAATTCGGCGACCGTTTCGCCGCCGCCCTGGCGGACGACACCGGCGAGCCCTTCACCGCCCTACCTTACCCGTCGGTGGCGCAGAGCGCCGTGGACGCGCCGCTCAATCTGTCCGCCGCGCTGCGCGGGCTGGCGGTGGTGCTGATGAAGATCAGCAATGATCTGCGCTGGATGAACTCCGGGCCGATCCACGGCCTGTCGGAATTGCAGCTGCCGGCCACGCAGCCCGGTTCCTCGATCATGCCGGGCAAGGTGAACCCGGTGATCTGCGAGTCCGCCACCATGGTGGCGGCCCAGGTGATGGGGCTGGACCAGGCCAACAGCGTGGCGGCGCAGAGCGGCAACTTCCAGCTCAACGTGATGCTGCCCCTGGTGGCCACCAACCTGCTGGACATGACCCAGTGGCTGGCCAACAGCTGCCGTAATCTGGCCGACCAGGCCATCGAAGGCCTGACCTGGAACCAGGACCACCTGGCGGAGGGCGTCGGTCGCAACCCGATTCTGGTCACCGCGTTGAACCCGGTGATCGGCTACGAAAAGGCCGCCGCCATTGCCAAGGAAGCGTTCGCCACCGGCCGGCCGGTGATCGAAGTGGCGCAAGCGCACACCGATCTTGACCGGCGGCGCCTGGAAGAACTGCTCGACCCCCTTAAGCTCACCGGCCCCGGTTGAAAGCCGGCGCCGCCGCTCTGCTTTTTGTTTTGTTTGGTGATGGAGAAATCAATGAGTAACGATCTGACCATTCAGCGCACCGCCGAAGCGGTGGAATCGCCGCTGGTGATCAACAGCATTCTGGAATCCGGCGTGCGCAACGCGCCGGACCAGGAAATTGTCTACGCGGATCAGCGCCGGATGAGTTACCGGGACCTGGAAGAGCGCGTGAACCGGCTCGCCGGCGCACTGGCCGAGTGCGGCGTGAAGCCCGGCGATACCGTGGCGGTGATGGACTGGGACACGCATCGATATCTGGAAGCGTTCTTCGCCATTCCCATGATGGGCGCGGTGCTGCACACGGTGAATGTGCGGCTCAGCCCGGAACAGATTCTCTACACCCTGAACCACGCCGAAGACGACGTGATCCTGGTGAACCGGGAATTCCTGCCGGTTCTGGAAGAACTCAAGGACCGCATCGAGACGGTCAAACGCTACGTTTTGCTGGATGACGAAGGCGGCAACCTGGATTCCAAACTGGATATCGCCGGTGAGTACGAGGCCCTGTTGCAGAACGCACCGGCGCAATTCGACTTCCCGGAGCTGGATGAAAACACCCGCGCCACCACCTTCTACACCACCGGCACCACCGGCCTGCCCAAGGGGGTCTATTTTTCCCACAAGCAATTGGTGCTGCATACCTTCGCCGGCCGCGCGGCGCTGTCGGGTTCGGGGCACGGGCGCTTCAATCAAGACGACGTCTACATGCCGATCACGCCCAAGTTCCATGTGCACGCCTGGGGCGTGCCCTACGTGGCCACCCTGCTCGGCGTGAAGCAGGTCTATCCCGGCCGCTATGTGCCGGAAACCCTGCTCAAGCTGCTGGTCACCGAGAAGGTCACCTTCTCCCACTGCGTGCCCACCATCATCCAGATGCTGCTGCAGGCGGAGGCCGCCAAGAGCATCGACCTGACCGGCTGGAAGGTGATCATCGGCGGTTCGGCGCTGCCCAAGCCGCTGGCCAAGGGCGCCCTGGACCGGGGCATCGACATTTACACCGGCTACGGCATGAGTGAAACCTGCCCGCTGATCTCCCTGGCGTTGCTGCCGCCGGAACTGGAAAACGCCGATCTGGAAACCCAGGTGGATTACCGCACCCGCACCGGCCGGCCGGTGCCCATGGCCCAGATGCGCATCGTCGACGACAACATGAACGACGTGGCCCATGACGGCAAAACCCAGGGCGAGCTGGTGCTGCGCGCCCCCTGGCTCACCCAGGGCTATCTGAAAGACGAGGACAATTCCAGGAAACTGTGGCACGGCGGCTGGATGCACACCGGCGATATCGGCGTGATCGACGCCGACGGCTGGCTGAAGATTACCGACCGCATCAAGGACGTGATCAAGACCGGCGGTGAGTGGATCTCCTCGCTGGATCTGGAAGGCCTGATCCTTCAGCACGACGGTGTCGGCGAATGCGCCGTGGTCGGCGTGGAAGACCAGAAGTGGGGCGAGCGTCCGGTGGCCCTGGTGGTGAAAAGCGGCGAAGTGGACGAAGCCGGCATCAAGGCACTGGTCGGCGAATACGCGGACAAGGGCGTGATCAGCCGCTACGGCATTCCCGACCGGGTGGTGTTCGTGGACGAGCTGCCGCGCACCTCCGTGGGCAAGCTGGATAAAAAGAAGATGCGCGCCGAAATGGTGTGATCTTGCCCGCCCGGGCCGGCTTCCGCCGGCCCGTTTTTTCTCTCCGCTAATCCGAATGCCACCGCGATTTTCATCCAGTCGTCGGCCGAAACCGTGTACCCTTCGGGAACCGCGTGTGCCCGCCCGGGTCTGTTACGGAGCAGGCCTTCGGCGTTCATCGCGTGGGCCCGGCCATGGACGTGCCACGGAATCCGAACGATAAACCAAGCACACCTCCCCGGGCCGCCATCCGGCCAACCCGGGCGGCCCCGATACCCTTGTGTTGCCGGCCAGGGTGCCTGAGAGCCTGGAGTAAAAAGATGTTGCGAGTGATCGCGGGCCTGGCGCTGGTCGCCGTACTGGCGGGCGCCGGCTGGTGGTGGTTGAGCGGCGATGACAGCGCCGCCGCCGCGGAGCGTCCGCCCACCACGGTGAACGTGGTACCGGCCATCAGCCGCCCGCTCACCGACAATCTGGAAGTGGTGGGCACCGCGCGCGCCACCCGCGCCATCGTGCTGCTCACGGAAGTGAAGGGCCGGGTGGCCAGGATCCATTTTCGCGAGAGCCAGGAGGTGCAGGCCGGTGACCTGCTGGTGACGCTGGATGATCGCGCCGCCCTGGCCGAAATGAACCGCGCCCGCGCGGACTACCAGCGCGCCCTGTCCGATTATCAGCGAGCCTCTCGCCTGGTCGGCGGCAGCGCCATTTCCGAAGCGGAAGTGGCCAACCTGAAAACCACCATGGAATCCGCCCGGGCGAGCATGGAGGCCAGCCGCGCCGCCCTCGAGGACCACACCCTGCGGGCCCCCTTTGACGGCGTGGTGGGCCTGCGCCAGGTGGACGAAGGGGCCTTCCTGCAAGTCGGGGACGCGATCACCACCCTGGACAGCGTGCGCAACCTGGAAGTGACTTTTCAGGTACCGGAGCGCTACCTCGCCGACATCCGCACGGGGTTGACCGTTGAAGTGACCAGCGACGCCTACCCGGGCAAGGTGTTTCCCGGCAAGGTGACGATGCTGGACAGCCGGGTGGAAGCGGCCAGTCGCAGCCTTACGGTCAAGGCGCTGTTAGACAACGCCGATGCCCTGCTGCGCCCGGGCCAGTTCCTGCAGGTATCGGTATTGCTGGCGGAACACCCGGCGCTGCTGGTGCCGGAGCAGGCGGTGATTTCCCAGGGGGCGCAGAGCTACGTGTTCACCGTGACCGACGGCCAGGTGGCGGAGCGGTTGCCGGTGAGCCTGGGCGGCCGCCGCGACGGCTGGGTGGAAATCACCGCCGGTCTGGCCCAGGGCCAGCCGGTGATCGTCAACGGCCACAGCCGCCTCGGCAGTGGCGCGCCGGTTAAAGTGGTCGAGGACGAAGGCGCCTTGATGCCCGCCCAGCGCGGGCTCCTGGAGGAGCGGGCCTGATGGTGCTCAGCGACGTCTCGGTCAAGCGGCCGGTCTTCGCCACCGTGGTCAGCCTGCTGATCGTGGTATTCGGCATCAGCGCGCTGATGAAGCTGCCGATCCGCGAGTACCCCGATATCGACCCGCCCCAGGTTTCCGTGGAAGTCACCTACGAAGGCGCCGCGCCGGAAGTCCTGGATACACAGATTATTCAGGTGGTGGAAGGGGCCATCGCGGGCGTGGAAGGGGTCAACCGCATCGAGTCCCGTTCCCGCCTTGGCTCGGCGCGCACTTCCGTGGAGTTCGACCTGGACCGGGACCTCGACATCGCCGCCAACGACGTGCGCGATGCGGTGTCCCGCGTTATCAACCAACTACCCGAAGAGGCGGAAGCGCCGGTGATCGCGAAGAGCGATTCCGACGCCCGGCCGATTATCTGGGTGGCGCTCAGCAGCGACACCCTCGCCACCCAGGAACTGACCGACTTCGCCGAGCGCAGTCTGGTGGACCGCTTCGCGGTGCTGGACGGGGTCTCGGAAGTGATGATTGGCGGCGAGCGGCGCTACGCCATGCGTATCTGGCTGGACCGCCAGCGCATGGCGGCCAACGGCATCGCCGTCAACGATATCGCCGACGCCCTGCGCGCCAATAACGTGGAGCTGCCCGCCGGGCGCCTCGAATCCGACAGCCGAAGCTTCACCGTCCGGGCCGACAACCGCCTGGGAACCGTCGAGGCGTTCCGCGATCTGGTGCTTCGTCAGCAGGGCCGCTACCAGCTCCGCGTGGGCGACGTGGCGCGCGTCGAGCTGGGGGTCGAGAACGACGACACCGAGCTGCGCGCCAACGGCCAGACCGCCGTGGGGCTGGGTGTCATCCGTCAGTCCAAGGCCAACACCGTGGCGGTATCGGACAACGTGCGCGCCGAGATCGAACGCATCCGCGACAACCTGCCCGCCGATATCGCTCTGGATATCAGTTACGACGAGTCGCTGTTCATCCGCGCCTCGATCCGCGAGGTGCTGATCACCCTGGCGCTGTCCATGACGCTGGTGATCCTGGTGATCTTCGCGTTCCTGGGCAATCTGCGCGCCACCCTGATTCCGGCGGTCACCATTCCGGTTTCGGTGATCGGCGCCTTCATGGGGCTGGGGGCGCTGGGCTTTTCCATCAACGTGCTCACGCTGCTGGCGCTGATCCTCGCCATCGGCCTGGTGGTCGACGACGCCATCGTGATGCTGGAAAACATTCAGCGCCGTATCGATGAGGGTGAATCCCGGCTGGTGGCGGCGTACCTGGGCGCCCGCCAGGTGGCCTTCGCGGTGGTCGCCACCACCCTCACCCTGGTGGCGGTGTTCGTACCGATCTCCTTCATGGGCGGCGACGTGGGCCGCCTGTTCGGCGAGTTCGGGTTCACGCTGGCCGCGGCGGTGGTGATTTCCAGCGTGGTGGCGCTCAGCCTGGCCCCCATGCTGTGCTCGCGCTGGCTGCACCGCCACCGCAAGGAAGACGACAACAAACACCTTCTGGAACGTACCCTGGCGCGTTTGAACAGCGGCTACGCCAAGGGCTTGAAGCGCTGCCTGGCCAACCCCTGGCCGGTGCTCGGCGTGGCGGCGCTGATCTGCCTGCTCGCCGGTTTCGTGTATACCAGCGTGCCCCGGGAGCTGGCGCCCACCGAGGACCGGGGCGTGTTCATCGTGCCGGCCACCGCGCCCCAGGGGGCCACGGCGGCGTACACCACCCACCACATCAAAGAGGTGGAAGCCCTGATGCAGCCGTTGCTCGATAACGGCGAAGCGGAGCGGGTGCTGTCGATCGTCGGCTTTCGCGGGCAGCCGGAAAGCGCCTTTATGATCACCCGCCTCAAGCCCTGGGGCGAGCGCCCGCGCAGCCAGCAGGAGGTCGTCCAGCAATTGCGCGGCGAGCTCGGCCAGGTGGCCGGGCTGCGCGCCTTCGCGGTGAACCCGCCGGGGCTGGGGCAAAGCGCTTTCAATCAGCAGTTGGAAGTGGTGATCGGCGGGCCGGACTATGAGTCGGTGCAGCGCTGGAGCGAATCCTTGATGGCTTCCATGCAGGACAACCCTGATCTGCTCAGCGTGGACACCAATTACGAAGAAACCCAGCCGCAACTCAACGTGGTCCTGAACCGCGAAAGGGCCGCCGATTTCGGACTCTCCGCCGCGGCCGTGGGCCAGACCCTGCAGGCCATGTTCGCCACCCTGCGCGCCTCCACCTACGTGGACCGGGGTCGCGAGTACGACGTGCTGCTGGAAGCCAGCGAAAGCGAAGCGCGGGAGCCCGATGACGTCAACGCGATCTATGTGCGCACCGGCGCCGGGGAGCTGGTGCCGCTGTCCAGCGTGGTCGACCTGAAAACCGTGGGCGCGTCGCCGGAGCTGCGTCGCGTGGACCGGCTGCCGGCGATCACGCTCTCGGCCAACCTGGCCGAGGGCTACGATCTCGGCCAGGCCCTGGATTTCATCGAGCGAACGGTCGCCGAAACCCTGCCGCTGGAAGCGCGGCTCAGCTATAAGGGCATGGCCGAGGAATTCACCGAAGCCTCATCCGCCATTTTCATCACCTTCGGCCTGGCGTTGTTGATTGTCTTCCTGGTGCTGGCGGCACAGTTCGAAAGCTGGATCCATCCGCTGATCATCATGCTCACCGTGCCGCTGGCCATCGCCGGCGCGATCCTGGCCCTGCGGGTGACGGGCAACAGCCTCAACATCTACAGCCAGATTGGTATGATCATGCTGCTTGGACTGATGGCCAAGAACGGCATTCTCATCGTCGAGTTCGCCAACCAGTTGCGTGACCAGGGCTACAGCGTGGCCGAGGCCGCCTACCAGGGCGCCATCATCCGTTTCCGGCCGGTGTTGATGACCGGGGTATCCACCATCTTCGGCGCCGTGCCGCTGGTGCTGGCCACGGGGGCCGGCGCGGAAAGCCGCATCACCATCGGCGTGGTGATCCTCGGCGGCCTGCTGTTCGCCACCGTGCTCACCCTGTTTATTATTCCGGTGCTGTACGCCTGGCTGGCGCGCTACGCCAAATCCGCCGACGCCGTGAAACATCAGCTGGAAGAGGAACTGCCCGGTGCACCGCGACAACCCGACGCCCCTTGAATACGAACTGGTGCGCAGCCGGCGGCGTTCGCTGGAAGTGCGGGTGCGCGCCGACGGCAGCGTGCAGGTGCGCGCGCCCCTGAAACTGGCCGCCTACCGGGTGCAGGCGTTCGTAGATGCCCGGCGGGGCTGGATCCTCGATCAACAGCAACGCATGGCGGCGCGGCCCCGCAAGCGCTGGCGAGACGGTGAACACTGCCATTGCCTGGGTGAACCCCTGACGCTGCGCCTGGCGGTGGCCGGTAAAATCCGGGTTACCCGCCACGGGGACGCGCTTCACGTGGCCCTGCCCGATCCGGACGACGAAAACGCCGTCAGCGACGCCGTCCACGAGTGGTGGCGCGGCCAGGCCCGGGGTGTGTTCCAGGACAGCATCGAGCGGCAGTTCCCCTGGTTCGCGGAACGCGGCCACCCGCTACCGGTACTGCGAGTGAAGAAGATGCGCAGCCGCTGGGGCTCCTTGTCGCGACGGGGCTATATCAATCTTAACCTGGCCTTGATGCAGTACCCGCCGGCCGTGATCGACTATGTGGTGATGCATGAACTCTGTCATCTGGAACACATGCATCACGGCCCCGCCTTCCACGCCCTGATGGATCGCCGCATGCCCGACTGGCCGGCGCGCAAACGGCACCTGGACGGCTGAAGTTTTACCCTTTTTGAGCGCCCGCCGACTTGCATTTCACCGGCCATCCTTTTCCATGGTGGCATGGATATTTCAGCGCTACTCAAAGACATTGAGCAACGGGACCCCCACCACACCTATTTCCAACAGGCCGCCGCCAGCTTGTTGCACAGTGTCTCCGGTTACCTGGAGCAGCACCCCGAAATGCAGGAGCAGGGCCTGCTCGCCCGTCTGCTGGAGCCCGAGCGGGTGATCCGCTTCCGGGTTCCCTGGGTGGACGACCGGGGCCGGGTTCAGGTGAACCGCGCCTACCGCGTGCAGATGAACGGCGCCCTTGGCCCTTATAAGGGCGGGCTGCGTTTCCATCCCTCGGTGAATCTGGACGTGCTCTCCTTTCTGGCGCTGGAGCAGACCATCAAGAACGCGCTCACCGGCCTGCCGCTGGGCGGCGGCAAGGGCGGCGCCGATTTCGACCCCAAGGGGCGCAGCGACGCGGAGATCATGCGTTTCTGCCAGGCCTTCATGGCCGAGTTCCACCACCACATGGGGCCGGACATCGACGTGCCCGCCGGCGACATGGGCGTGGGCATGCGCGAAGTGGGCTATCTGTTCGGCATGCACCGCAAGCTGTCGCGCTCCTTCGGGGGGTCGTTCACCGGCAAAAGCCTGGATTTCGGTGGCAGCGTGCTGCGACCGGAGGCCACCGGCTACGGCCTGGTCTATTTTCTGCAGAGCATGCTCGCCCACCAGGACGACAGCCTGAGCGGCAAGACGGTGGCCGTGTCCGGCGCCGGCAATGTGGCGCGGCACGCCGTCGCCAAGGCGCTGGAAGAGGGCGCCAGCGTGGTCACGCTGTCCGATTCCGGCGGCACCGTGTACGCCGAGCAGGGGTTGAGCGACACCCATCTGGAAGGGGTGGCCCGTATCAAAGCGGACGGCGGTGGCCTGGACCGGCTCGCCGAACGTTTTGACGACCTCGCCTATTACGCCGACCAGCGCCCCTGGCGGTTTCCCTGCCAGGTGGCGCTGCCCTGCGCCACCGAGAACGAGCTCGACGTCAACGACGCGCGACAACTGGTCGACAACGGCTGCCGCTGGGTGGCGGAAGGCGCCAACATGCCGTGCACCGCGGCGGCGGTGTCGATGTTGAGGGATAACCAGGTGCTCTACGCGCCGGGCAAAGCGGCCAACGCCGGCGGCGTCGCGGTGAGTGGTTTGGAAATGAGCCAGAACAGCCGGCGTGAATCCTGGTCCGCCGGGGAGGTGGACCGCAGACTGCGCGCCATCATGGACCGGATTCACCGCCGTTGCCTTGACCACGGCGGCGAGGGCCGGCATCCGGATTACCTCACCGGCGCCAGTGTCGCCGGCTTTCAGCGCGTCGCCAGCGCCATGCAAGGCCAGGGCATTATCTAGCCCGGGGTCAGGCCGGTCGCACGGTCAGCTTGTGCTGGGCCAGCCTCGGTGGGTCCGGGAAGTGGATCAGCGCTTCGGCGCCAATGTCGCGCAGAAAAGCCTCCGCCCGGGCGCGGCTGTCCGCCGGCAAACCCTGGAGGTGATCCCGCACCCGCTGGATCATCCACAGGCTGTAAGGACGGATGATGCGGCTGCCCTCGCGGCCTTCCAGCGTGAAGGTGTGATTGCCGAGGGCCCTCGGCAGGACTTCGCCGGGATGCTCCGCCATCCAGGCGTTAACGTGATGGGCCACATCCACCATTGCCGGCAGCTGCTCCCGGGCCAGGCGTTTCAGCACCGGCAACAGGGTTTCCGGAATCGTGTCGCTGTCGTCCAGCGGGGTCCGCAGACCGTCGGGATGGAAATGCAGCTGCTCCACCCAGCGGGTCACGTTGGGGGCCTGCTCGCGCATCAGCTTGCCGGCGGTGGGGTCGCGGTAGAGATGGGCGTAAAGCGGCCCGATCAGGCCGAAATCGGCGATCGTCGCCTGGTCGCCCAGCAGTGCCGGCCGCGCCGCGAAGTGCGCGTCCAGCTCCGCCAGCAGCGCCTGATAGGAGGCCTCCACCGCGGGCACCATGCCCGGGGTGGCGCCCAGCAGACTGGCGGCCCTGGCAAACGGCACCGCCCGTTTCTGGCCGATGGCGAACTGGTTTTCCGGGGTTTCATCGGGCGCGTTCATGGCGCCGAACTCCGCCATCGCCCACTCGCTGTCGTAGTACCAGCGGTAGTGCATGGCCGGGATCACCAGCCACTCATCCCCGTAGGCTTCCAGCATCAGTGCCACCAGTTTGCGCAGCGGGGTGGCGGGGTGCAGCGCCGGCCCGTTATCGCGCCGGGTCTCTTCCAGCGTTTCAATGATCACGGTGCTGTCCTGCAGTATCCGGCCGTCGGCGTCGCGCAAAACGGGGATCACCGGCGCGCCCACCGCCGGCACGATCACATTGCGGTAGACGTCGGCGGTGGCGAGCACTTCCTGAAAGGGGATGCCGGCCCAGCGCAGATAGGCGCGCACTTTTCCGGTGAAGTAACTGACTTCGGCCCCGTACAACGTGGTGGTCATGGTCTGATTCCTGGTTATGGTTTAGCGGTGACGGGCAAGAAAAAACCCCGCGCGGGGCGGGGTTTTTCCCAGTCGCTCAGGTCGTCTTATTCGGCGACGACGTTGGCGGCTTGCGGACCCTTGGGGCCCTGCTGAATGTCGAAGGACACTTTCTGACCTTCCGCCAGAGTACGGAAGCCCGAGCCGTTGATTGCGCTGAAATGCACGAACACATCCGCGCCACCGTCATCCTGGGAGATAAAGCCAAAACCCTTGGATTCGTTGAACCATTTCACGGTACCAGTAGCCATGTGAATCTATACCTCGAAAAACTGAACATAGGGTGTTGCTTGCAAACCAGGAGGGGGGGTGTTCGGAGACTTCTTGGGCTTCACGAGACGGAAGGCAACTACCAAAACCAACCACTGCCAAATCTGCAGCAATTTGACTTTACTACCCTTTTTTGCGCCCTTCCAACCCTTTTTTTGTTACCGGAAAGTGGTCGCGCGCCGGGCTTATTTAAACCCGGCGGCGATTTCCAGATCGCGGATGGATTGCTCCAGATAGTCCAGCAAACGCTGCATGGACGGCAGGGTCCGGCGGCAGGCGATCAGCCCGAATTCGATCTGCCCTCGGTAGCTGGTGAGCGTCATATTCAGGGCGATGCGGTCGAGCACGATCGACACCGGATACATGCCCTCCAGCCGCGCGCCGTTCCAGTACAGTGGTTCGCGGGGGCCCGGCACATTGGAAATAATCACGTTGAACGCGCGCCATTTCGGCGCCAGGCCGGTGAGCAGATTGAGGCCGGTGGGGGCCATGCTGAGCGCGGTGAAATTAAGAATTTCTTCCGGGCTCATCTGCGCGAAACGTTTCTTCGCCTCGCGCACCGACGCCTGCACCACGCGAAGCCGGTTGGCCGGGTCACAAACGTGCGTGCCCAGGTTGGCCAGAATCATGGCGATCTGATTGCCGCCGGCGCTGTCGTCCTGGCGCAGGGACATGGGCACCATGGCGATCAAGGGCCGGTCCGGAAGCGCGTTCTGGCTGATCAGATACTCACGCAGCGCATGGCCGCACATGCTCAGCACGACATCGTTCAGGGTGCAGTTGAACGCGCTGGACAAACGCTTGAGCCGATCCAGCGAATAGCTTTGCGCGGCGAACCGCCGTGACCCGGTAATGCACTGGTTAAGAATGGTATCCGGCGCCTGGAAGATCGACACGAAGTTGGGGTCGTCCTTGGCTTTCTGGGTGACACTGTAAATCTCGCGGGCCAGCGCCGGCACCGTGGCGATCTGCCGGCTGGCGCCGGCGGTCAGGCGGGCCAGGCTGCTCACCGCGTCCACCGGATTGCTGGGCAGGGGGCGACCGCGTTTTTTCGGTTTGTAGGCCCACACCGGCGGCAGGTCCCGCTCTTCCGGGTCCGGGGACAGCGCGCGCATGCCCATGCGCATGGCGGAGATACCGTCGACCACGGAATGGTGCACCTTGGTATAAAGGGCGAACTGGCGGCCCCGGATGCCCTCGATCAAATGGGCCTCCCACAGGGGCCGTTCGCGATCCAGCAGGTTGGAGTGCTCGGCGGACACCAGCGACAACAGTTCACGGATACGGCCCGGCTTGGGCAGCGCCTCGTGACGAAAATGGTGATCCATATCGAACTGCTTGTCTTCCATCCACTGGAACTGCCCGAAACGGCGGGTCAGACGCTGGTTAAACGGCGGTTCCGGCGAGGAATACTCGCGGATCGAACGGGCCAGCTCGCTGACGTACTTGGGGCCGGCGCCCTCGGGAAACGAAAACAACTGCAGTCCCGCCACGTGCATCGGCTGCTGGCGCTTTTCCAGATACAGAAACAGTTGATCCACGGGACTCAACGTTTTCATGCCATCCCCTTTTTATTATGGAAAATGGTGATGGAATCGGGTGTGAGGCGGCCTGATTCCATGGCGTTTTTCTCCATACTAGCAGAGCCGTTCCAACCTGACTGTGCCTTCCGTGTAAGACGAGACAGGGCACCGCGGAGTTCCGTCGCGCCCGCGCCGTCGCATGTGAAATCATGGGTTGCAAGATATCTGCCATAGTCGTGCCACCCGGCGGTCATACCTCTGCGTCACGCTGATCTTTACATTCGAAGGCGGAGCCAGACATGAAAGCCCTTTTCTGGGTACTCGCCGGTATCCTGATGACCGGTGGCGTTCACGCGAACATTCTGATCAGCGAATACGTGGAAGGCAGCGGCTACAACAAAGCCCTGGAGCTTTACAACGGCGGCGCCGATACCGTCAGTCTGGAAGGTTACAGTCTTGAACGGTATTCCAACGGCAGCGCCCAGGTCTCCGAGACCCTGGATCTGTCCGACGAGAGTCTGGCGGCGGGCGCGGTGCTGGTGATCGTCAGCAGCCAGGCGGAGGCACCGCTGTCCGGCCTGGGCGATCTCAGCAGCGGGGTGATCAGCCACAACGGCGACGACGCCTATGTACTGCGCAACGGCGACGGCGTGGTGGACAGCTTCGGGCGCGTCGGCGAGGACCCGGGCAGCGCCTGGGGCAGCGACGACATTACCAGCGTCAACCAGACCCTGCGGCGGCTGGAAACGGTCGACAGCGGCGACACCGTCATCGATGACGCCTTCGACCCGGCGGACCAGTGGCGGGCGTTTCCCCAGGACACCCTGGACGGCCTGGGCGTGTACGGCGAAGGCGCCGGTGACGGTGGTGGCGATGGCGGCGATCCGCCCCCCGCGCTGGGCGCCTGCGGCGACCCGGACACCGCCCTCTCCGCCATCCAGGGCAGCGGCGACACCACGCCGCTGGACGGCGAAAGCCTGGTCGTGGAATCCGTGGTCAGCGCCGTCTACCCGGGTCTGGACGGCTTCTTCCTGATGGAACCGACCGGTGACCGGGACAGCGACCCGGCCACCTCGGAAGGGCTGTTCGTCTACGCCCCCGACGCCGTGGTCTCGTCCGGTGATCGGGTGCGGCTGGCGGGCACCGCCGGCGAGTACTTCGAGCAAACCCAACTGAGCCTGCAAGGGGACCCGCTGGTGTGCGCTGGCAACCAGACGCTGGAGCCGGCGGCGTTCAGCCTGCCGTTCGCCGACGCGGCGGCGGCGGAGGCCCTGGAAGGCATGCTGGTGAACGTGAGCCAGCGGCTCACCGTCACCGAAGTGTACGACCTGGCTCGCTATGGCAGCGTGATGCTTGCCGACGGGCGTCTGTCGATTCCCACCCACGCGGCGGAGCCCGGCGCCCCCGCCCAGGCGGTGATGGCGGAGAACGCGCTCAACCGCATCATTCTGGATGACGGCCTGAATACCCAGAATCCGGAACCGGTGCGCTACCCGGAAGGCGGCCTGTCCGCCGACAATTCCCTGCGGGTCGGCGACAGCGTTGATTCAGGCTTCCGCGCCATTGTCAGCTACGGCTTCGAAGCCTGGCGTCTGCAGCCGGTGGACGCGATCTCGTTCCGCGCCGATAATCCGCGCCCGCCGGCGCCGGCCCGCGCCGCCGGCACCAACCTGCGGGTGGCCGCCTTCAACGTGCTCAACTTCTTCAACGGCGACGGCCAGGGCGGCGGCTTTCCCACCGCCCGCGGCGCGGACGACGCCGAGGAACTGGCCCGGCAAAAAGCCAAACTGGTGGCGGCCCTCACCGCGCTGAACGCGGACATCATCGGTTTGATGGAAATCGAGAACGACGGCTACGGGCCGGACTCGGCCATCGCCGAGCTGGCGGAGGCGCTGGGCCCGGCATGGCGTTTCGTGGCGCACAGCGAGGGCGGCCTGGGCACCGACGCCATTGCCGTCGGCCTGCTTTACCGCGACGACGTGGTGGCCGAAGCCGGCGAAGCCGCCACTCTGACCAGCGGCGCTTTCGGCAACGAAACCAACCGCCAGCCCCTGGCGCAGAGCTTCCGGCTGCTGAACAACGATGAGGTGCTCACGGTGGTCGTCAACCACTTCAAATCCAAGGGCAGCTGCCCGGACGACGGTATCAACGCCGCCCAAGGGGACGGCCAGAGCTGCTGGAACCCGGAACGCACCGACGCCGCCAACGACCAGCTGGCCTGGCTGGCCACCGACCCCACCGGCGCCGGCGACAGCGACGTGGTGGTGCTGGGCGACCTCAACGCCTACGCCCAGGAGGACCCGATCACCGCCTTCCGCGACGCGGGCTACGTGGACCTGCTGGCCCGCTTCCAGGGCGAGGACGCTTACAGCTACGTCTTCAAAGGGGAAACCGGTTATCTGGACCATGCGTTGGCGAGCCCGTCGTTAAACGAGCAGGTGCTGGCGGCCGGCGCCTGGCACATCAACGCCGACGAGCCCCGGGCCCTGGATTACAACAAGGAGTTCAAAAGCGAGCAGCAGATCGAGAGCTTCTACGCCGCCGACGCCTATCGGGCGTCCGACCACGACCCGCTGCGGGTGGACCTGAACCTGACCGCTTCCGACGAAGATGGCGGCGCTCCGGCGGAGGACGATGACAGCGGCGGCGGTGGCCTGGGCTGGCTGTTGCCGGCGCTGGCGTTGGCCGGGTGGCGCCGCCGCCGGACCTGATCCGGCGTCGAGACCCTTCCCGCTTTCCGTTATCATCGTCAGGTCAACGGGAACGGGAAGGGCCCTGATGCCAAAAAAATACGCCGACCGCCGTCGCCGCGCCTTCGTGGTCGCGTTGCAGGAATCCGATGCCCACTGGGGCGCCCTGTTCGGCGACGACGTCTTCTACGACCTGAACTATTCCGATCTCTTCACGCGCATGTGGTTGGCCCGGGACCGGGCCTTCACCAAAACCGAGCTTTACCGTTTCATGCCCAAGGTCAGCCACCGCACGGCGGTGAAGTACGTGCAGACCGCCATCGAAAAAGGCCTGCTGGACGAAACCGTGGACGATCAGGACCGCCGGCGGCGGCGCATCACCATGTCGCCGCAGCTGCTCAAGGTGATCGAGGCTTTCCTGGACGCCTCCCTGCAGACCTTCGAGAAGCGCCGGGTCTTTTCTTGACGATGCCTTGCGGGGCACCGACCCCACGCCGCTTCGCCGCCGTGCTGTTCGATCTGGACGGCACCCTGGCGGACACCCGGCTTGATTTCACCACCATCCGCGCCGAGGTCGGCGTGCCCGAGGGTATCGGCGTGCTGGAGTACCTGGACCGGCTCGAGGACGCCGCCCGCGCCGAGCGGGGCCGGCAACGCCTGCATGAGTTCGAGATGCGCGGCGCCGCGCTCGCCGAGTGGATCGACGGCGCCGAAAGCCTGTTGCAGCGGCTGGCGCGGGCAGGGGTGCCCACCGGCATCCTGACCCGCAACAGCCGGGCCGCCGTGGCGCGCACCGGCGAGGTCCTGGATCTGGCGGTGGACTGCATCCTGACGCGGGAGGACTGTGCCCCGAAACCGGATCCGGAGGGGCTGTTGATGCTCAGCCGGCAATTGCGGGTGCCGCCCGAGGCGTGCGTGTACGTGGGGGATTTCGTCTACGACCTGCAGGCCGCGCGCAACGCGGGCATGACCGCCTGCCTGTTACGGCGCGGCGACAACGGGCGGTTCGCCGATCAGGCCGATCTGGTGATCGACCGTCTCGACGAACTGCTGGTGCTGGCCGGGCTCGATCAATCGTAATCGAACGAGAAGTGCTCCGGCGCCAGCTGCATGGTGCTCTTGGTGGGTTTCAGCGCGGCGTCCGCATGGGCCTTGGCGGTGGGCAGCATGCGCTCGAAGAAGAACTCCGCGGTGGCCAGCTTGGCCTGGTAGAACTCCTTCGGCTCGGCGCCGCCGTTTTCCAGTTTGTCCGCCGCCACCTTGGCCTGCAGCGCCCAGAAATACGCCATCATCGCGTAGCCTGAGTACATCAGGTAGTCGTAGCTGGCGGTGCCGACCATCTCCCGGTCCTTGGCGGCGTTGAGCATGATGCGGGTGGTCAGGTAGTTCCACTCGGCGGCGATCTTGAGCAGCTTCCAGGCGTAGGGACGCAGCTGGCCGTCGCGCAGGTTCTTGGTGCCGAAATCCACCAGCTTCCTGGAGAAATCACGCACGCATTTGCCACGGCTGGAGAGCAGCACCTTGCGGCCCAGCAGGTCCAGGGCCTGAATGCCGGTGGTGCCTTCATAGAGCGTGGCGATGCGCGCGTCGCGCACGATCTGCTCCATGCCGTGTTCCTTGATGTAGCCGTGGCCGCCGAAAATCTGCATGGCGTCGTTGGCCACTTCCAGACCCTTTTCGGTAAGGAAGCCTTTCAGGATCGGCGTCAAAAAGCCCAGCTCACTGTCCCAGCGGTCGTACTTTTCCTGATCGTCTTCCAGGATGCCGGAGATCATGTTGTCCGCGTACTGGGCGGCGAAGTAGATCATTGCCCGGCCGCCCTCGGCGATCGCTTTCTGCTTGAGCAGCATACGGCGCACATCGCCGTGGTGAATCAGGGCGTCGGCCACCGCGTCCTCGTCCTTCTTGCCGGACAGGGCGCGCATGGAACGACGCTCCTTGGCGTAGGGCAGCGAACCCTGGTAGGCCAGCTCGGCGTGGGCGATGCCCTGGCAGGCGGTGCCGATGCGCGCCGAGTTCATGAAGGTGAACATGCACTCCAGGCCCTTGTTCTTCTCGCCGATCAAAAAGCCGGTGGCCTCGTCGAAGTTCATCACGCAGGTGGCGGAGGCCTTGATGCCCATCTTCTTTTCCAGGGAGCCGCACACCACGCCGTTGCTCTCGCCGATCTTGCCGGGCAGGTACTTGGGCACGATGAACAGCGAAATGCCCCGGGTGCCCTTGGGCGCATCCGGCAGGCGGGCCAGTACGATGTGGACGATATTCTCGGTCAGGTCGTGGTCACCGGAAGAGATGAAGATCTTGGTGCCAGTGATCTTGTAGGAGCCGTCCGCCTGGGGTTCCGCCTTGGTCTTCACCTGGCCCAGGTCGGTGCCGCACTGGGGCTCGGTCAGGCACATGGTGCCCGCCCAGGTGCCCTCGGTGAGCGGCGTCAGGTAGGTGGCTTTCTGGTCGTCGTCGCCGTGCAGCTGGATGGTGTTCATGGCGCCCAGCGACAGGCCCGGATACATGGCGAACGACCAGTTGGCGGCGCCCATCATCTCCTGTTTGAACAGGCCCAGCGACATGGGCAGCCCCTGGCCGCCGTACTCCGCCGGGTGCGACAGGCCCTGCCAGCCGCCGGCCACGTACTCCTGGTAGGCCTCTTTGTAGCCCTTGGGTGTGGTGACCTGGCCGTTTTCCAGCTTGCAGCTTTCGTGATCGCCGCTGTGGTAGAGGGGGCCGATGGTGTTCTCGCACAGCTTGGCCAGCTCGCCGAGAATCGCTTCCACCATATCCGGCGTGGCTTCCTCGCCGTTGGGCAGCGTCTTGTAGTGGCTCTCGAAGTCGAACACTTCATTGATCAGAAAGCGCATATCGCCCAGGGGGGCCTTGTAGGTCGGCATAACACACCCTCGTCAGAAATTCCGGACGCGAACCGGGGGGTTCGCTCGACAATAGCCGGGCATTCTTAGCGAACAAGCGTTGACTGACATTGACGGAGCAGCGGCGTGTCGCGGCTACAGGGTGAATCGGCGCTTTGTAAGCGCGATGAGAACGGGTATACACCAATTTGAAGGGCCAGGGCGCGGGCCTAGCGCTTGTCCTTGCCCTTCCAGCTGTACATGGAGGTCGACACCCCGGTGCGCCGGGCCACCTGATCCCAGAGTTTGCGCGGCAGCACCCCCTTGAGCAGCTCCACCGACCGCGCCATGGGCGGCTCGATCACGAAGGCGTCACCCCGGGCGACCCCGGCGAGAATGCTGTCGGCCACCCGGTCCGGCGTCAGCATGGGCGAGAACAATGGCGTTTTGACGCCCTTGAACATGCCGGTGGCGATGTAACTCGGGCACACCGTGGTCACCTTCACCTGCTTGAGGCCCCGCTCCCGCATTTCCAGCCGCAGCGATTCGGAGAAGCCCACCACCGCCCATTTGCTGGCCGCGTAGGTGCTGCCGTAGGGCAGGCCGATGAACGCCGAGGCGCTGGCGATATTGACCAGGTGGGCGCGCGGCGCGGCGATCAGATCGTCCATGAAGGCGTGGGTGCAGGCCATCAGCCCTTCGCTGTTGGTCTTGAAGGTGTCCAGGTGGCGCGCCAGGTCCACCTGCTCGAATTCGCCGCCGAACACCACCCCGGCGTTGTTGATCAGCATGCTGATGGGGCCGCGCTCCTCGTGCAGTTTGTCGCGGAAGCGGGCGATGGTGGCGATCTTGCTGACATCCAGGGTGTAGGCGTGGGCGTTGCCGCCGGCGTTACGGATGCAGTCCACCACCTCGCGGGCGGCGGCGATGCGCCGGGCGGTGACGATCACCTCCGCGCCCCGGGCGGCCAGCTTCTCCGCCATCAGGCGGCCAATGCCGGCGCCGGCGCCGGTGATCACAACACGGTGGTTATCGAATCGGGTCATGGGCGCTCCAGTGAAGGGTGTAAGAGACATCGCTATTTAGGCAGCTTAATACCTATGAGCAGCACGCGCCCCTGCTCCACGGTGCGCGCGCGCAATTTCAGGCCCCCCAACCGTACCGTGTCGCCGACCACGGCCAACTGGCCGAACTGGCGCTCGAACACCGCCTCCACGGTCAGGCCGTGCAGCAGCGGATCAATCTGCTCGATCCCGTACACCGCCACCAGCTGCTCCACCGGCACGCTGCCACGCACGAAGAACTCGCCGTAAAAGCGCTTCTCGTCCTTGGACAGACGGTGACACAGGTCCGACAGATAGTCGCGCTCGCCCACCGGCGCCAGCCAGGTGACCAGGTCGCCGGCCTCGATCACCGGATCCTCGGCGAGATTACGAAACTCCTTATTGCGGATAATCAGCAACGGCGTAATGCGCGGGGTGGTGATGGCGCCCAGCTGCTGGCCCTCCGCCTTGGCGCCGGCGTCCACCTCGAACTGCATGACATAGCGGTCCCCCGTCGCGGCCAGGGGCACCATCTGCCTGGGCGGCGTGGTGGCCGGCACCGATACCTTCAGCCAGCGCGCCATGTAACGCAGGCTGGCGCCCTGGGCGAGCAGGGAAATCAGCACCACCACCAGGGTGATGTCGAACAGCAGTCGGGTCTGGCCGACGCCGGCGAGCAGCGGGAAGACCGCCAGCACAATCGGCACCGCGCCGCGCAGGCCGGTCCAGGAGATAAACAGCTTCTCGCGCCATTTGAAGCGGAACGGCAGCAGGCTGATCCACACCGACAAGGGGCGCGCCACCACCATCAGAAACAGCGCCACCAGCAAGGCGTTGATCAGGCCGTCGCCGATCAACTCGGACGGCGTTACCAGCAGCCCCAGCATCAGGAACATGCCGGACTGAGCCAGCCAGGCCAGTGAATCCATGGAGCGCAGCACGTTATCGCCGGTGCCGCCGCGCCGGTTGCCCGCCACCAGCCCGGTCAGGTAGACCGCCAGGAAGCCGCTGCCGCCGGCCAGGTTGGTGGTGGCGAACACCATGGCGCCGCCGCTGCACAGCAGCAGGGCGTGCAGGCCCTCGTTGCTGCGCGCGCGCAGCAGGATCTCGCTGAGCAGCGCCCCCAAACCCAGACCCATGAGCATGCCCAGCCCGAACTGCTGCACCAGGGTGGACAGCATCTCCCAGCCGAGCTTCACCTCCGGGTTCATCATCACCCCGACCAGCATCAGGGTGATAAAGATCGCCATGGGGTCGTTGAGGCCGGATTCGATTTCCAGGGTACTGGCCACCCGCTCGTTGATGGTGACCCCGGCGCCCTTGACCACATTGAACACCGCGGCGGCGTCGGTGGAGCCGATGATGCCGCCCAGCAGCAGGCCCAGGCGCCAGTCCACGTCCATCAGCCAGGTGGCGAAGGCGCCCACCAGGGCGGCGGACAGCATCACGCCGACGGTGGCCAGGCTCAGCGCCGGTTTCAACGCCAGGCGGAAGGTCGCCAGACGGGTGCGCAGGCCGCCGTCGAGCAGAATGATCGCCAGAGCAATATTGCTGACCACATAGGCCAGGGAGAAATCATCGAACTGAATGCCGCCGATGCCGTCTTCGCCGGCGACCATGCCCACCACCAGGAACACCAGCAGGGAGGGGACGCCGATGCGCGCGCTCAGGGTGCCCAGCAGCAGCCCCACGAACATCAGGCCGGTGCCGATCAGCAGGAAAACGTTCAGTGATTCCAAATGCGCTCCGGGAATATCAGGCGGAAACGTAAAGAGTAACAAGTATATAGAAAGGCCGGAGTCGACTCACTGCCGGGCGCCGGAAACCGGCGTTCGCCCCTTTATTTTATTGGGGTTCGGACTATACTAGCGCGCCCGATCTGATCATATTTTAAGCGGTGGCCTTCCGGGGCGTGCCGCGAGCGAGCTTGACTATGGATTACCCCCAGCGATTCGGCGTTTTGGTGATTGGTGGCGGTCACGCCGGCACCGAAGCGGCCCTGGCGTCCGCCCGCATGGGCGTGGACACGGTGTTGCTGACGCACAACATCGAGACGCTGGGCCAGATGAGCTGCAACCCGGCCATCGGCGGCATCGGCAAGAGCCACCTGGTGCGCGAAATCGACGCGCTCGGCGGCGCCATGGCCCGCGCCACCGATAAAGGCGGTATCCAGTTCCGGGTGCTCAACGCCCGCAAAGGCCCGGCGGTGCGCGCCACCCGCGCCCAGGCCGACCGGGTGCGCTACAAAGCGGCGATCCGCGCCACCCTGGAAAGCCAGCCCCACCTGACCCTGTTTCAGCAGGCGGTGGATGATCTGATCGTGGAAAACGGCCGCTGCGTGGGCGCCGTCACCAATATGGGCCTGCGTTTCCACGCCGACGCCGTGGTGCTCACCGCCGGTACCTTTCTGGGCGGTGTCATCCACGTCGGCCTGGACCATCACCAGGGCGGCCGCGCCGGGGACCAGCCCTCCAATGCCCTGGCACGCCGCCTGCGCGAGCTGCCGTTCCGCGTCGACCGCCTGAAGACCGGCACGCCGCCGCGCATCGACGGCAAGACCGTGGACTTTTCGGTGATGGAAGAACAGTGGGGCGACGACCCGCTGCCGGTGATGAGCTATCTCGGCAAGGTGGAAGAGCACCCGCGCCAGACCTGCTGCTTCATTACCCACACCAATGAGCGCACCCACGAGATCATCCGCTCCGGATTCGACCGCAGCCCCATGTTCACCGGGGTGATCGAGGGCACCGGGCCGCGTTACTGCCCGTCCATCGAGGACAAGGTGAGCCGCTACCCGGACAAGAACAGCCACCAGATCTTCGTCGAGCCGGAAGGCCTGGACACCTTCGAGCTGTATCCCAACGGCATTTCCACCAGTCTGCCGT
>CAZKWA010000016.1:0-53986 GCA_964556345.1 uncultured Alcanivorax sp. | reverse complement strand
CCGCAGCTACGACACGCCGCCGCCGAAGATGGACCGCGACGACGAGCGTTACGCCGGTCGTCTGCGCGTCTACAAGGACCTGCCCGAGGACCGCATTCCGCTGTCGGAAAGCCTCAAGGACACCGTTGCCCGCTTCCTGCCCTACTACCAGCAGGAAATCGAGCCCCAGGTGCGCGCCGGCAAGCAGGTGCTGATCTGCGCCCACGGCAACAGCCTGCGCGCCCTGGTCAAACACCTCAGCGGCATCTCCGACGAGGAAATCGTCAAGCTCAACATCCCCACCGGCATCCCCATGGTCTATGAGCTCGACGACGACCTGAAGCCGATCAAGAACTACTATCTGGGCGACCAGGAAGCCGCCGCCAAGGCCGCCGAGGCGGTGGCCAACCAGACCAAGGGCTGACGCCCCGGCGGTTAGCCGCCGACCCGATCGAGCGCCCGCACGCGGCGCTGTTCCGCCTCATCGAACAGCGACTCGCGCAGGCGCTGGACGGCGTCCCGCCGGTCCTCCTCCGCCAGCCCGCTGTCCTCGATGGCGCGGCGCTGTTCCTGGTACGCCTGGTAGCGCCGGCGCCACGCCTCGCGGCGCCGGTCCAGCTCGCCAAGACGCTCGGCGGCCTCCGCGCCCAACTGCTGCTCCCGATACTGGTAGATACGCGCTTCCGACGCGCCCTCTTCGCGCAGACGCCGCACTTCCCCGGCGACCTCCGCCGGCCGCCGTGAAGCGCGCACCATCTCGCGCATCTCCTCCGGCAGCCCGGCTTCCAGCGCCTGCAGACGGGCCTTTTTCTCGGCCGGGTCGAGCTGTTCGTCCTCCAGCAGTTCGCGCCGTTCCAGGGCGAACGCCGCGTAGCGATCACGGAACCCGAAAAACGCCTCGCGGGTAATGGCGCTGAACCATTGATTCCGCAGCGCCCGGCGCTCCTCAAGGCTTTGCCGCATGCCGGCGACACTGCCGTCGTGCTCTTCCAGGTCACGCAGGGCGGAACGATAGCCGATGTAGCGCTCGAACAGATCCCAGGCCTGCCGGGCCGCGGTGTCCGAAAGCGCGGCCTGCAAATGGGCCGCCACCCGGCCGCGCAGCACATTCAGCTCTTCCTCGCCCAGGGCGGAAAGAAAATAGTCGAAACGCCGCCGCACCTCCTCGGAGACAATCAGATTGCCCCGCTCGTCCTCGCGCAGGGCGCCGTCCGGGACGGTGCCGCGCCAGGACGCCGGCTCGTCGTCGAGCTTGCGGCCACGGGCCACGTATTCCTGGAATTCGGATTCGGCGTCCGTCGCGGCGGCGGCCGGCGGGTCGGGCGGCACCCGCTCGGGCCGCGACGGTGTCCCGCGCCACCAGACAAGCAGCGCCAGCGTCACCACCAGCAACGACAGCGTCGCCGCGATGGCCAGAGGTCCTTTCATTGTTGTTCTCCTTTGACCGCTAGTCGGATTGGTACTTTTTTATTAGTGAACCCGCGCTGTCAGTAAGGCTAGCATCAAACCACCGGTCGATAAAAAACAGGGAACGGCCGGTGGCAATACATTCGACAACAAAATAATCAGGGACGCTTATGAAAACCATAACCCGGACTCTCATAGGGGTCATGGCACTGGCGCTGCTTTCCGCGCCGGGTCTGACCACCGCGGATTACACCGAAACCCGCTACCCCATCGTTCTGGTCCACGGCCTGTTCGGCTTCGACACCGCCGCCGGCGTGGATTACTGGTACCGCATTCCCGAGGAACTGCGCCAGGGCGGCGCCGAGGTCTACGTGACCCAGGTCACCGCCGCCGAGGACACCGAAGTTCGCGGCGAGCAGCTCGCCCGCCAGGTGGAAGACATCCTCGCCACCACCGGCGCTGGCAAGGTCAACCTGATCGGCCACAGCCATGGCGGCCCCACGGCCCGCTACGTGGCCTCGGTCTACCCGCAGATGGTGGCCTCGGTGAGCAGCGTCGGTGGCGTCAACTGGGGCGCCCGCATGGCGGACGTGCTGCAGGGCGTGGCCGACAACGTGCCTTTCTCCGGCGATCTGATCGCCTATCTGGGCAACGCCCTGGCCGGGCTGATCGATCTGTTCTCCGGCGGCGGCAACCAGCAGGACATCATGGCCGCGCTCAAGGCCCTGACCACCGAGGAGACGCTGGCGTTCAATCAGCGCTACCCGGAAGGCGTGCCCGGCGAATACTGCGGCGAAGGCCAGCGGCAGGCCGACAACGGCGTGTCCTACTTCTCCTGGAGCGGCGCCAAGCCGTTGACCAACGGCATCGACCCGTCCGACGTGCTGCTGGGTGCCACCTCCATTGTTTTCCTCGGCGAGAAAAACGATGGCCTGGTGAGCAGTTGCTCCAGCCACCTGGGCATGGTGATTCGTGACGACTACCGCATGAACCACCTGGACGAGGTCAACCAGGTGCTGGGCCTGCACGATATCTGGAGCACCGACCCGGTGACCCTGTATCGCCAGCAGGCCAACCGGCTCAAGAACTACAGCTTCTAGAGGCCGCCGGCCCCGCCCACGACAATCGCCCGCCGACACCGGCGGGCGACAGTTCCCCAGCCGGGTGACCGAAACGCTCAGCGCACCCGGCGCCATGGTTTTGTGTCCTTGCCCCGCCCCTCTAACATCGGCTACTCAGCAGCTTTTTTTATGAAGGACCATAATCATGACAACAACCCTGAAAGCGCTTCTTGCATCCAGCCTTTTGCTGGCCTCCTCGCTCGTCTCGGCGGAGACCATCGAACGCGATATTTGCGTCTTCGACATCGCCGGCAAGGTGGGCCCCACCATGGGCGCCATGCAGGACTGGCGTACCGAAGCCCTGAACTGGGGACTGAACGCCAACCTGAAGGTGTACACCAATGAATCGGTGGCCGCCGAGGATCTGAAAGCCGGTGTTTGCGATGCCGCGCTGATTACCGGTATCCGCGCCCGCCAGTTCAACAAATACGCCGGTACGCTGGATTCCATCGGCGCGATTCCCAGCATGGACCACATGAAGATCGCGTTGCAGGTGCTGGCCCACCCGAGCAGCGCCGACAAACTCACCGCCAACTCCTACGAGGTGATGGGTATCGCGCCCATCGGCGCCGCCTACATCTTCGTCAACGATCGGCGCGTGAACACCCTGGCCAAGGCCGCCGGCAAGAAAGTGGCGGTCCTCGACTACGACCCCACCCAGGCCAAGCTGGTGGCCGCCGCCGGGGCCACGCCGGTACCGTCGGACATCACCAATTTCGCCGGCAAGTTCAACAACGGCGTGGTCGACGTGATCGCCGCCCCGCTGGTGGCCTACAACGTGCTGGAACTGTACAAGGGCCTGGAACCGGACGGCGGCATCATCGACTACCCCCTGGTTCAGCTGTCCATCCAGCTGATCGCCAAAGGCGACCGCTTCCCCGAGGAGATGGCGCAGAAATCCCGTGAGTACTTCTACAACAGCCTGGACCAGGTGCTGGAGCAGGTGGAACGGGAAGCCTCGGCGGTGGACGAAAAATGGTGGGTGGACATTCCTGACAAGGACAAGCAGGAATATGAGGTGATGATGCAGGACGCCCGCGACCAGATGCGTAACGAAGGCCACTACGACCCGGACATGCTCGACCTGCTGCGCAAGGTGCGCTGCAAACTGAACAGCTCCCGGGCCGAATGCACCGGCGCCTGATCGTCAGGTGCCGGCCGTGGCGGGCGATACGCCCACCCGCCACGGCCGGCGCAGATCGTGCCCGGCGGCCATCAGGCAGGGCACCAGCAGCAGGCTGACCAGGGTGGCGAACAGCACGCCGAACGCCAGCGAAATGGCCATCGGAATCAGAAAGCGGGCCTGCGCGCTGGTCTCCAGCATCAGCGGCGCCACCCCCGCGAAGGTCGTCAAGGAGGTGAGCAGGATGGGCCGCAGCCGGTCGCCGGCCCCTTCCACGATCGCTTCGGTGAACGCCATGCCCTCGCGTCTGAGGCGATTGACGCCATCGATCAGCACCAGATTGTCGTTCACCACCACGCCGCTCACCGCGATCACCCCCACCAGGGACCACAACGTCAGACTGTAGCCGAGCAGGAAGTGGCCGAGGAAGGCGCCCACCATGCCGAAGGGGATGGCCACCATCACCAGCAGCGGCTGGCCGTAGCCCCCGAACAGCACCGTCAGCAGAAAGAACATCAACCCCAGCGCCACCAGATAGCCCACCGATAAGCGGTCCAGGAAACGCTCGATGGCCGCCGGCTTGCCGGCCACCGCCCAGTCCGCGGCCGGGTCCCGCGCCGTGATCGGATCCAGCACCGAGGCGCGCAACGCCGCCATGACGCGCGCCGGCGAGGTGACCTGCTCATCCACGTAGGCACTGACCGTGGCATTGCGGCGGGTGTCGTAGTGGTTGATAACCGCCGGCGACAGTCGCCGCGAAACATCCGCCACCGCGCTCAGCAGCGTGATACCGCCGTCGGGCAAACGCACCGGCAGCCGCGCCAGATCGTCCAGCCGCCGGCTGTCCGGGGACGCCAGCCGCAGCATCACCGGGACCTCCTGATCCCGCTCGAACCAGCGGTCAAGCTCGATGCCGTGAAAGGCGTTCCGCACCTGGGCGCCCAGTTGCTCGGTGCTCAAGCCGGCCAGGCGGCCCTGCTCGAGCAGATTGATGTCGACGATGGTGCGCCGGGCCCGGGCACTGTTCGCCACTTCGTGCACCCCTTCCATGCGTTCCAATCGCAGCGCCAGTCGCTCGCTGAGCGTCTGCAGTTCGGCCAGGTCCGGATGAAACAGGTTGATATGGATATCCGGCTTCACCGTCATCAGATTGGCGTGGAACTTGAGCGACAGCGCATCCGGCACCGTGCCATGCAGATCGCGCCAGCGCGTGGCCAGACGCCGGGGCGTGAAGCGTGGCCCGGCGCCGTCGCGCGTCGCCAGGGCCAGGCTCACCCGCACCCGATAACGGGCGCCCGGGTCGCGGGCGTTGGACACTTTGCGACGCACGCCCTGCTCGGCGAACACCCTGCTCACGCCCACGCTGGCGTCGGCGTCCGTCAATTCCCCGGCCAGACGCCGGCCCGAGGCCTCCAGGGCATTCACCGCGTCGCGCAACCGCTGTTCGCCGGTGCCCTGGGGGAACACCGCCTCGGCCACCACCTGATCGCCCTGGACGCGGGAGAACAACAGCATCGTCAGCCAGCCGCTGTGCACCAGCGCCACACAGAACACGAACACGCCGAAGAACGTCAGGATCAGCACATAGCGCCAGCGCAGACAGGCGCGCAGCACCGGCTTGGCACGTCGCGCCAGCCAGGCCTCGAGGCCGTCGTTAACGCGCGCGGCCAGCGTTTCGGAGCGGCCCAGCCAGCCCCGCGCCGGCCGCTGGTGCGCGAGATGGGCGGGCAGGATCCACAGGGATTCCACCAGCGACAACAACAAAATCGCGATGGAGACAATCGGGATCACCCGCATCAGGGCGCCCTCCGGCCCGGGCAGAAACAGCAAGGGCGCGAAGGCCACCAGCGTGGTCAGCACCGCGAACAGCAGCGGCCGCGCCACCCGGTGCGCCCCGGCCACCGCCGCCGCGCGGCCGCCGAGCCCCTGGCGCCGGCACTGGTCCACGCTTTCGCCGACAATCACGGCGTCGTCCACCACGATGCCGAGCACCAGGATGAAGGCGAACAGGGAGATGGTATTGAAGGACTCTCCCAGCAACGGCAAAACCGCGCAGGCCCCCACCATGCACACCGGGATGCCCAGCGCCACCCAGCCCGCCAGACGCAAAGTCAGAAACACGCCCAGCAGCAGCGTAAGCAGCACCAGGCCCTGCAGGGCGTTACGCCACAGCAGCGATGAGCGATCGCGGAACTGGCGCGCGTCGTCGCGCCACAGCGACAGGGCCACGCCCTCGGGCAGATCCGCGCCGGCCAGATAGGCGTTCACCGCGCCCGCCACCTCCAGGACGTTCTGGCGCCCCATCCGGTACACGTCCAGCGCCACCGCGGGGCGCTCGTCCAGCCAGGCCGCCAGGGTGTCGCGGGAAAAGCCATCCTCGACCCGCGCCACGTCCCCCAGCCGCAGCAGATCGCCCTCCCCGGCCTGGCGGATCACCAAATCACGGTAAGCGGCTTCGTCGCGGGGCTGGCGGCCGGTTTCCAGCATCCATTCGCCGTGATCACCGCGCAACAGACCACCGGCCATGCGCTTGGCGCCCTGCCCGGCCGCGGCGGCTATGTCCTCCAGGGTCAGGTCGTAGCGGTACAGATCCGCGCGGCGCACCGAGGCCGTCATCTCCCGCTCCGGCAGGTTCTCCACATCGACGCTGGAAACGGCCGGATCGGCAAGCAGATCACGGCGCACCTGGTGGGCGAGACGATAGAGGTCGGCGCGCGGCACCGCGCCGCTGAGCAGCAGCCGGGCCACCCGGTTGCGCACGATCAACTCCTGCACCCGGGGCCGGCCGGCGCCGTCGGGCAGGCTGTCCAGCGCATCCATGCGCGTGCGGATCTGTTCCAGAACCTGGGCGGTGTCGTACCCGTCCAGCACATCCAGCTGCACGGTGCACAGCCCTTCCCGGGCCTCGCTGATCAATTCGGTGCCGCCTTCCACATCGTCGACGGCGTTCTCCAGCGGGGTGCAGACCAGCGACTCCACTGTTTCCGGCGTTGCCTGCGGATAGCTCACATAGATCCCGATGCGATCCAGGGGCACATTGGGCAGGGTCTCCTGGCGGGTGTTCGGGATCGCCAGCAGACCGCCCAGCAGCAGGCACACCATCAGCAGATTGGCCACCGCCGGGTTGGCGGCGAACCAGTCAATGCTGCCCTTCACGGTGCCGCCCCTTCCGCCCGGGCGACCCCTTCCGCCGCGCCCGGCACCGGCGTAATGCGCATGCCATCCAGCAGGTGCCGCCCGTCGACGAGCACCACCGGCCGCTTCAAGGATTCCTCGATATACAGGTGGCGCGAATCCCGGTGCAGAAGGGTCACCGTGCGCCGCCGCACCCGTTGCTGATCATCCAGCACCCACACCGCGTCGTCGTCGGCCAGCGCTTCCCGGGGCAGCACCGCCACGCCGTCGCGCGCCGGCCCGCGCAGTTCGGCGCGCACGAACACCCCGGGCTCCAGCGGCAGCGCCTGATCGCCGTTTTCCACGACCACCACCAGATAGGCCATCTGGTTGCGGTTGAGTCCGCCCTCACGGCGCACCACCCGGCCACGCCAGTGCCCGTCAAGACCGGCGAACCGGCCGGTGAGATTCACGCTCACCCGCGCCAGGCTGTCGGCGCTGCCGGGCTTGATGCCCAGTAGCGCCAGCCAGTCGTCGCGTACCGGCAGGCGCACCTCCATGCGTTCCAGTCCGGACAGGCGCGCCAGTACTTGCCCGGCCGGCAGGTGCTGGCCGGTCTCTACTTGTACCTCCGCCAGGACACCCGCGAACGGCGCCTCCAGGGTCGCCTGTTCGCGTCGCCGGCGCGCCTCGCGCAGCCCCGCCCGGGCCGCCGCCAGCCGGCTCGTGGCCTCTTCCAGTTGCGGCTCGTGGCGGGCCAGCGGCGTCGCGTTGCTGCTCCGGCCGCGCGCGACCCGGGCCTGGGCCCGGGTGCGCGCCAAATGCAGCTCGGCGGCGCCGACCTCGTTGCGACGCCGGGTCACCTCCAGATCGAAGGGCTCCGGATCCAGCCGCAGCAGCACATCGCCTTCAGCGACCCGGCCGCCGTCGGCGAAGTCGGCGGCGGTCTCGACCACTTTCCCGGAAACCTCCAGGCTCAGGGGAATGCGCCGGGCGGCGCGCACCCGGCCCTGACTGTGGACGGGAATCACCACCTCGCCCGGTGTGACCGAACGGGTTTCCAGGGCCAGCGGCGGCGGCGCGTCGGCCGGCGCCGGCGCCTTCGGCGGCACCGCGTAGAGCACGCCCACCGCGCACGCCACCAGGAACAGGGTTATCAGCGCCGCCAGCCAGCGCCCCACGCCAGAAGCCATAGTCAGAATTCCGCTTCCAGGACGGCGCGCCAGTGTTCCAGGCAGGCACGGGTGGTGGCGACCCCGGCGCCGAGTACCGGGTCCAGCTTCAGCGACAAGGTGAGGCAGCCGTTGACGATGATGGCACCGTTGGACACCGGATGGTTGGGGCTGCCCGGGCCGCACAGAACGATCAGAGCGCGCGGCGAAAAGCCCGCCCGGGCCAGGTCCAGACGCCACTCGCCCAGGCTGCTGAAGGAACCGAGATGGGGCGTGCCCCGTAAGAATCGGCCGCACAGCCAGTCCACGCCGCGCTGGCCCACCAGGCGCCCGGCCTGGGCGCCGTACCAGTACAACCAGTGGCGATTATCGGCCAGCGCCTTGCGCACCCGCTCGTCCAGCCGGGACGGCGTGTCGTCGGGCAGGACGGTCAGATAAAAGCCGCTGGACAGATTCATATCGTCCCGGGCGCGGGTGACCGCACCGCGCATGTTCACCGGGTACAGCCAGCGGCCCGGCGCCGGCGCCTGCAACAGGGTCGCCGCCACCGCCCGGTTCAACGCCAGCAGCAACAGGGTATTCAGTGACACCCCGGCGCGCCGTGCCCGCTGTTGCAGGGCGGCGGTTTGTTCGGCGTCCAGCCAGCCGCTTTGCACCCCGCCATCGCCGGCGCCGCCAAGATCACGCCAGCGCGGCGCCGGCACCGGTTCACCGGCGGCCCGGCGCAGCCAGCGCCAGAACGGCGGCGCCCGGTGCTGACGGCTGCGCGGCATGGGCGGCGGAGGTACCCGCCACTGACGCAGCAGGCGGAACAGCCCGCCGATACCATCGTGCTCCCGGTGCCGCAGGGGAAAGTCGAAACGTCCGCCGCTCTCCGGCTCGATCACCGCGAAGTGGATGGTGTCGTCCACGCCATAGCGGGCCCGCGCCCGGTACCACATCCCCAGATAATCGGTATCGCTCATAACCGCGCCACATCCACATAGGGGACCAGGTCGTCGTCCAACTCCCTGCGCGGGTCGCCATCGTAGCTGACCAGGAAATGGTCGCTGTGCAACCGCTGGCGGCGGTAGCGCGCCGGCACCCGGGACAGCGGGTCCGCCGCGAAGAAGCCGCACACCAGCGCGTCGTACTGGCCGTGAAAACGGTGCACGGCGTGGTCCAGCAACCAGCGCAGCCATCGCGGGTCGTTATCCGCCACCAGCGCCGCGTGCAGGGTGAGATAGGAGAGGTAGCCGCCGGGCCTGGGAAGCTGAAAGCCGCCCCGCACCCGGCTATGCAGGTTGTAGAAAGGGCGCAACCATTGCAGCCCGCCCCGGTAACCCAGCACCCGCGTCTGCTTGATGCTCTTCTGGTCCCAGAAACCCAGCAGCCCGCGCAGCCGGGGCCCCTCCCAGACACCGAGAAAGCTGCTCGCATCCAGGCCGAGGTAATAACCCTCGCCGCTCAGGCGGGCCGGCTCCCAGTGCGGGAAAAACTGCCTGCGCGCCCCTTCTTCACGCAGCAACGCGGCCATGGCGGGCAGATCCGACGCCCGGGTCCGGCGCACGGTGATCCCGGCGGGCGGCCGCCGTCGGTGGGCACGGGTGTAGATCAGGCTGGTTTCGATGGTGCCGCAGGGGTAATAGCCGGGCAGACCGGCACGCCCGCTGGCCACGGTCCCCAGGGAAGCGAGATTGTCACGCAGTATCACCGTCTGCATCCATTCCCCGGGTTCGAGCATGGCGCGCAATTGCCGGAACAGGCGGTGCAGCAGCATGCCGTTGCGGCAATCCGGCGCGATGCGCAGGTCATGGGCGTAGCGCACCCAGCGCAGCTCGCCGTTCACCCAGAGGCGCCGGCGGCCAACGTTGTACACCGCCTCGATGCGCCGTGGCGCGCCTCGTGGTTCCGCCACCCAGACGTCCGGCTCCTCGCAGATGACCCGCGCACCGCGGAAATAGTCCGGGCGCCTCTCGAAGTTCAGCGACACGGCGCCCTGCTGCGGCGTGCTCTCCAGCAACGCCAGAATGCCAGGGTTATCCCCCGGTTCGGCGCGGCGAATGCGGTGACTCATGGCACCGCCTCCGCCGCCGGGCACAGCGCGTCCGGCAAGCGGCCACGCCAGTGCTGCAGGGTTTCCATCTTTATATTGCCTTCGATCATGCCGCGCCGCCGGCACTGGTCCAGATAGAGATCGCGCATACCCGGCCGCGCCATGCAGCAGGCCGGCGCCAGCTGCTTCAGATTGCGCGCCAGCTGATAATGGAAATGGGCCTGCAGGGCGTCGTCCAGCTGGCGGGACAAGGTGGCCGGTACCTGCTCCGGCTCACCGTCCAGCAGCAACACATAGCCCGGGCTGCCGGTGTGATTGTCGTCCACCGCGACCACGCCCACCGGTGCCAGACCGGGCGGCACGTTCACCTTGCCCAGTGCCTGGCTCACTGACTCACCGGTGAGCTTTTCACCGACCAGATCGGTGCTGCCCCGCCGGCCCAGGAAGCGCAGCGACGGCACCGTGCCCAGATGACCGTCCACTTCCACCAGATCATTAAGCTGGTAACGCAGCAGGCCGGTGCCGGTACTCATCAGGGGCACCACCCGCTGGCCCCGGCGCAATTCCCAGGGCGCGTAGATTCGGTCGTCCTCCGGGTCCTGAAACTCGTAGACGTGGCTGCGATAGGCGAGCGGATTGCCGCCCTGAAAGGGAAAGGTCACGACACCTTCCGTGGCCCACAGCCCCTTGCCCTGGAACGCCGCCCCTGGCAGCCGCTGTTGCAACCGGCGCGCCCAGGGCGCCGAGGCGGAGGTGTCCCAGGCGCTCACCAGCGCCAGCCCGGGCCACAGGGCCGCGAAGAAGGCGGTGTCATTCTCGCCGTTCCAGTCGCGCAGCAGGCGGGCGGCGCGGCGCGAACGCGGGCAGGCCTGACCGGCCATGGCGTCGCGGCGGTCGCCCCAGTCCCCTCTGTCGAGGACCTCCGCCAATTCCTCTCTCCAGGTGCCGAGGGCGTCCAGCAAGCCCAGACCAAATGTCGGGCTCCACACCGATAACAAGCTCAGACTCCGGTCGGCGGCCAGATACGCCAGCGTCGCGAACAGGGAATCATCCGAGCTGCGCGCCAGCGACACCGACTGCGGCACACTCTGGGTGGCGCCCGCCAGCAGACGCTTGCCCAGCGACATCAGCTGCAGATCGTCGTTGACGTCCTCGCGCATGGAATCGCGCAATTCCGTGGGCATCCAGGACATGGACCAATAGTGCCCGCCCCGGTGCAGGCCCGGATGTTGGCGGTAGAGGTCCGCGATCCAAGGACTGATGGCGGCGTCCAGCTCGGCGAGGAAGCGCTTGCTGTAGGGAATCCACTTGATCGCCGAAGTGGAGCCGCTGGTGGGCTGATAACGGACCAGCGGCGAATCGATCAAGGGACCGCCGTCACCGGCGCGGGCCTGTTCAATGGTGTCGCGCCAATGGTCATAGCCGGTCACCGGCAGACGATCCCGAAATTGCTCCCAGGACCAGTCGGCGCGGACACCCAGCCGCCGGCCGTTCTCGCAAGCGGCCACCGCCGCGACCAGAATCGCCAGCTGTCGACGCTGCGCGCTTTCCACGTCCTTGAGCCCGTTGACGAAACGGCGGTGTCCCGGCGTCGCCGCCATGCTTAGCAAACGATGTCCCAACACGGCCACCCCCTATTCGTAAGCGACAGGACGCGCGGTCGGCGCCGCCTTGCGACGACGCTTGCGCCAGACGTCCAGCGGGTAGCGCATCAGCAGATGGCTGTCCACCAGGCCGATGCAAGGCAACTCGGTGCCCCGGTGCCAGGACGGGTTGCACTCTTCGAAGAAACGGATCTTGGCGTTGTTGCGTCGCATGTCCTCGGTGATGCCGGCCACATCTTCCTTGAGATGGGTGTAGCCATTGCCGAAGTCGAGCAGGCGCCGGCGCTCACAGTAGTGCCCGGGGAATAATTCCCGACAATAGGCGCCGACGTGCTCGGCAAGATAATCGTGCCGACCTTCCGGGTGGGGGTAATAGGTGTAGAAGTTATTCGCCAGCAACAGGTAGGTTTTGTAGCCCTTGGAAATCAAAAGCCAGAACAGCGGCCGACCGGGGCGTTTCAATTTTTCTCTTATCAATCTCAGGAAAAATTGGAACTGTAGTACTTTGTTTCCCCAGAATTCTTTTTCAATAATCGTGTCGCCACTGAACACGCCGGTGACTTTCTGCCCGGCGACCTCCATATCCATTACTTTCAGTGTGGAAAAGCCAACCGTGCGACCGCTGACACGCTCTTCGATGACGAAAACCCCGTTCTTCTCCACCATGTCACGGGAGAAAACCTCGAGACTAATATTTTCGTAATAGCGCCGGTACACCTCATACATTCGGTGCATCAGATCCACGGAAACCCTATAAATAGGCACGTAGCGCGCTTTAAGAAGCGTCTTTCCTTTCCTTGCCATGAGCGACTCCATGTTTTCCCACTAACTTCAGGCGATCGACATCTTGTCGTCAGAATTGGCAGTTTTTAATAGCAAAAGCGGCCACCTTTTTGTTAAAAGAGGCAACACTTTCGGCAGACGCTCTTGAACCTTTATTTAATGGGACGCCCATCACAGTACGTGTAGGAAATGGATTACAAACACTCTTTATGGGTAAAAAAACATGGATGGAACGACGGTATCAGATTATCAATTGCCACTTATTCCCGTGCGCTACGCGCGGCGACTCATACACTTTCTGGAGCGACGCGGCGTCACCGCGGATCGGTTTCTAGAGGGGTCGGGCCTGCAGGACGCCATGTCCGATTACCCGGAGGGGCACCTGTCCATGAATCAGGTGTGCCACCTGCTGGACCGGGCACGCACGCTGCTTGACGATGAACGGGCGCCCTTTCAATTCGGTCAGGCCCTGGACCTGAGTTGCCACGGTTTGAGGGGTTTCGCGCAGCTTGGCCAGAAGGATCACCGCAACCTGGTGGCGATGATCGTGCACTACCTGCGGGTGTGCGTGCCGATCATGGATCTGGAAATCCACTACGACCGCGCCGGGGTGCGCGTCCGCCTGGTCGACGCCTGGGATCTGGGGGATCTTCGTCACTTCGTGATCAAGATCTACATGGGCGGCATCCACGCGCTGGCCACGCTGGTCTCCCGGACCTGCTTCATTGAATTCGACTTTCACAGCGAGCTGGGGACACCGGGCTGGAATCTGATTACGCGCGGGGCGCCGGTGCGCTTCCAGGGCGAACACAACGAGGCGGCCATACCGTTGCTGGGCGATGCGCCGGCGGCAACGGCGCCGGTGGCGCACGCCGCGCCGGAGGACGGCGGCCTGGGCGATGCGATGGAGATGGTCATGCGGGTGCGCTGTCAGGTGATCGACCATCCCGGCCGCGACAGCACCCTGGAGCGCGTCGCGTCACGCCTGGGCATGAGCACGCGCAGCGTGCGCCGGCACCTGGCGCTGGCGGGCTATTCCTTCAGTGATATTCGCAGCGAGGTACGCCAGAGCGTCGCCACCCGTTACCTCACCGAATCCTGCCTGCCGCTGGACACCATCGCGGAGTCACTGGGCTACAGTGATCAGGCCAGTTTCAGCAAGGCGTACCGGGCCTGGACCGGCACCACCCCGGGGGAGGTACGGCGCCGTAACCGGCGCCGGCTTACAGCCCCAGGCGCTTGGCGATCACCTCGTTCATGATCTCGTAGGTGCCGCCGCCGATGGAGAGAATACGGTTGTCACGGAACAGCCGCTCCACCACGGTGCCGCGCATGTAGCCCGCGCCGCCGAAAATCTGCACCGCGTCCCAGGTCACCCGGTCGGCGCACTGGGTAGCCTGATTCTTGGCCATGGACACGTCCAGCACGCAGTCCTCGCCGTTAGCCAGCCGCGCCGCCACCCGGTAGGTGAACTCCCGGCTCACCGCCACCTGGGTGGCCATCTCCGCCAGCTTGTGGCGGGTCACCTGGAAGCCGGCGATGGGCCGGCCGAAGGCCTCGCGCTCGCGGGCGTAGGCCATGGCTTCGTCCAGGGCCACCTGCGCGGTCATGTTGGCGGTCACCGCCAGAATCAGGCGCTCCATCTGGAAGTTGCTCATGATGCAGAAGAAGCCGCCGTTTTCCGCGCCGATCAGATTTTCCGCCGGCACCCGGCAATCCTCGAAGAACAGCTCGGCGGTATCGGACGCCCACCAGCCCATCTTCTTGAGCTTGCGACCGACGGTGAACCCCGGGGTGTCCTTCTCCACCAGCAGCAGGGAGATGCCGCCAAAACCGGGGTCGCCGGTGCGCACCGCCACGGTGTAGTAGTCGGCGCGCACGCCACTGGTGATAAAGGTCTTGGCGCCGTTCACCACATAGTGATCGCCGTCGCGCACCGCGCGGGTGCGCAGGTTGGCCACGTCGGAGCCGCCGCCCGGCTCGGTGACCGCCAGGGCCGAGATCTTGTCGCCGGCCAGCACCGGCGGCACCACCCTTTCCTGAAGCGCTTCCGAGCCCCATTTCCAGACCGGTGGCAGACCGATATCCAGCGACCCCAGGCTGGCGCCCACGCCGCCGGAGGTGCAGCGCACCATCTCTTCGCAGGCGGCCACTTTCATGAACACATCCTCGCCGCTGCCGCCCCATTTCTCCGGCGCGCCGATGCCGAGAATACCGGCCTCCGCCGCCTTCTTATAAAGCTCGCGGGGGAATTCGCCGGCTTCTTCCCAATCGTTTACACAGGGCAGAATTTCACGCTGAACGAAGCGGCGCACGGTGTCGCGGACCATGCGGTGGGTATCGTCGAAATAGGACAGTTCAGGCACGGGATCTCCTTATTGGATAGAGCGTCATAAACCAAGCGCTTGCTTGGTTCGCATGGTAGCCCCGTGGAGGAAAAGCAGCAAGGTAGCGGAAGGAACGCGGGCGGCGCCCGCGTCCGTCAGGAGGAGAAAGGCCGGCGGCCGCGCAGGGCCTGGGCCAGGGTGGCCCCGTCCACGAACTCCAGATCGCCGCCCATGGGCACGCCCTGGGCGATGCGGGTGACGCTGACGCCGGCCTCGCGGGCCAGGTCGAGCACATAGTGGGCGGTGGCTTCGCCTTCCACGGTAGTGCCGGTGGCCAGGATCAGCTCCTGGATCTGGCCTTCGTTAAGGCGCGCTTCCAGCACGTCCAGGCCCAGCTCGCGGGGGCCCACGCCGTCCAGCGGCGACAGCTCGCCCATCAGCACGAAATAGTGGCCCCGGTATTCCGCCGACTGTTCCACCGCCAGCACGTCCGCCGGCGAGGCGACAATGCAGACCAGGCCGGGATCGCGACGCGGGTCCTGGCAGACCGGGCACAAGTCCTGTTCGGCGTAGTTGCGGCAGCGGCGACACTGCTTGACGCCGTCCATGGCCGCGTTCAGCGCCGTCGCCAGGGCCCGGCCGTCATCGCGGCCGCGCTCCAGCAGCGCGTAGGCCATGCGCTGGGCGGAGCGCGGCCCCACCCCGGGCAAACAGGTGAACGCCTGGATCAGCTTCTCCACCAGGGGAGTGTGCTTCACGGCTTGAACCCCGGCGGGAAGGGAAAGCCCTCGGTCATGCCTTTCATCATGTCTTTCTGGCTGCTCTCCACCCGGCGCACCGCGTCGTTCACCGCCGCCGCCAGCAGGTCTTCCAGCATTTCCTTGTCCTCGCTCATCAGGCTCGGGTCCAGGGACACGCTTTTCACGTCGTGGCGACCGTTCATCACCACTTTCACCAGGCCGGCGCCGGCTTCACCGGTGACTTCCGCGTTGGCGGCCTCTTCCTGTGCTTTCTTCATCTTCTCCTGCATCTGCTGTGCCTGCTGGAGAAGGTTATTCATATCGAAATCCATGACGCACCTTATCTCTCGGTGGATTGGTCGTGGTCCCGGGGCTGGATGCTGCTTTCATCCAACCGGGCGTTGAACTGCTGGATCAGGGTCTGCACGGTCCGGTCTTCCAGCAAGGCACCGCGCGCTTCCTCGAGCCGCACCCGCCGGCGCTCCTGATCAATGGCCTCCGGCGTGTCCCCGGCCTCGGTGTCGTATTCCAGGTTGAGCCGGATGCGGCGCTGAAAATAATCGCTCAGGGCACCGGCCAGTTCCTGGGTCCGCTCCGGGTTCACCAGCACCTGGTGGCCGGTACTCAGACGCAAGGTCCACTGGTCCTCGTGACGCGCCGCCAGCACCGTGTTGCGGGCCAGATTGCGCGCCGCGCCGTCCAGCGGCAGGCGCTCCACCAGGGCGGCCCACCAGGAGCCCACGTCCTGGTCGGATTCCGGCTCCGCCAGCGGCATCGGCGTGGGCGCGGCCTTCGGTTCAGGCTCGGGCGACGGCTCGGGTTCGGACACCGGCTCCGGCGTCGGGGCGGGAGCGGGTTGCGAGGCCGATGACGGCTCAGCGCGGGGAACCGGGGTTTCAGCGCGTGCCTCCTCGGCCGGCGGCGCTGCCCCGGCCCGGGGCTCCGGCGCCACCGGCTCCCGTGGCGCGGCACGCCGGGGCGTGTCATCGCCGAGCAAGGCGCGCAAATCCCCCGGCCCGCCGCCCTGGGGCGACGGCGCCGGGGCGTCAGGCTTTTTTGCCGGGGCCTGGGCCTCCCCGCCCGGCAGCACGCCACGCGGAGAAAACAGCACCATGCGCAGCAGAATCATTTCCAGCGCGGCCCGGGCGTCCGGGGCGTCCTGGATATCGCGCCGGCCGCGCAGCGCCACGTCGTAGTAGAGCTGGATCTGCTCCGCCTGGAAGCGCGCCGCCAGGGCCGTCATGGCCTCGTCGGCGCCCTCCCCGCCCAGCGCCTGAATCACCGCCAGTTCGTGCAGGGCCGACACCAACTCATCGAGCAGCGCCAACTCATCCGGCGCATGCTCGGCGATCGCCGCCAGCCCCTGCAGCACACCGGCGGCTTCGCCACCGGCCAACGCTTCCAGCAGGGTATGCACATGGCCCCGGTCCACGGTGCCGAGCATGGCGCTCACCGACTGCGCGCTGAGCTGCTCGCCGCCGAACGAAATCGCCTGGTCGGTGAGACTTAGGGCGTCACGCATGGAGCCCTGGGCCGCCCGGCCCAGGGCCAGCAGCGCCGGCTCCTCGAAGCGGATCATTTCCCGCTCGAGCAGGGCTTTCAGGTGGCCGGCGATCTGCTCGGCGGGCAGCGCCTTGAGGCTGAACTGCAGGCAACGGGACAGCACCGTCACCGGCAGGCGCTGCGGATCGGTGGTGGCGAGCAGGAACTTAACGTGCGGGGGCGGCTCCTCCAGCGTCTTGAGCAGCGCATTGAAGGAGTGCGCCGAGAGCATGTGCACCTCATCGATCAGGTACACCTTGTAGCGGCCCCGGGTGGGCGCGTACTGCACGTTCTCGAGCAGCTCGCGGGTATCTTCCACCTTGGTGCGGCTGGCGGCGTCCACCTCGATCAGATCCACGAAGCGGCCTTCGCCGATCTCCTCGCAGGTCGGGCACACCCCGCAGGGCCGGCTGCTGACGCCCTCTTCGCAGTTCAGGCAGCGTGACAGGATGCGCGCGATGGTGGTCTTGCCGACCCCGCGGGTGCCGGTGAACAGATAGGCGTGGTGCAGGCGGTCCTGATCCAGCGCGTGGGTGAGCGCCCGGGACACATGCTCCTGGCCCACCAGCTCGTCAAAGGTGCGCGGTCGGTATTTGCGGGCGAGAACCTGGTAACTCATCGCTCTCCAGCCAAAGGGCTATCCGGGGCTTCGGGGGAAAGCCGTATGCTAGCGAATCTGACCGGTTTAAGACAGCGGGAGGGGCGCGAAGGGGGAAGAAATTGGAGGCCTTCCCGCCAGCCGCACCCCGGCACACGAGTCCACTGCTACCGTTGCTCCCTTCCGGGCCTGGCGGGGTTCACAGTTTGTCGTTGCGGGGGGACCAGCGGGTCGGCCATAACGCGCTTTTCAGCGAGCGCGCATTGTGGCCAAAGGCCGGATTCTTTGCAAGCGCGGCTCAGTCGAACGGGCTGAAAGACTCCTCGCGGCCCACTTCGCGGGCTTCGCCATGGCTGTCCTTCATGACCCGCGCGATGCGCCCGGCCTGGACCTCGTCGTCCGCGTCCACCATCACCAGGTACTGCCCTTTTTCCACTTCGCGCCAATAGGGGCGTAGATGATGATTGCGCGACGAGATGCCGAAGATGCCGCCCAGCCAGGCGCCGAAGCAGAGCCCGAATAAGGTGGTCACCGGCACCACGCTCACCGACAGCTGCCAGCCCCAGGGGTCCATGCCGGCCAGCATGAAGCCCAGCACGATGCCGGCGATGGAGCCGATCAACGCGCCCAGGAAGCCGGTGTGCATGATCTCGGTGTCTTCCCAGACGGTGGTGCCGTGGACCTTGGCGGCCTCCAGCGGGCCCGGGTCGCGCCCCAGCACATGCAGGCGCCCGGCGCTGATGCCGGCACGATCCAGATCCCGGGAAATATTCTGAACACTGTCGATCGACGCGGTCAGATAGTAGAACCGTTTCATGATGCTTCTCCCTGTCACCTTGGGCCGGCCCGGTACCGCCGCCTCCGGACCGTTACTTCCGATTGTGCTACCGGCGCGCCCGTGGACGCAGTGAAGAAGCTAGACCGCTTTGCTATATGGAAGGAACGCTAATAGCGAAACGGGATAAACGAAAACGGGCCGGCGAGTGCCGGCCCTTCGGTGTCGGGCGCCGCTTGGCGGTGCCTTCAGTTTTGCCCGTCGATGGGGATCTGACGCGGCTTGTGCGACTCCGGGACCACCCGGGACAGCTGCACCACCAGCAGGCCGTCTTCCATGGACGCGCCTTCCACCTGAACGTGGTCGGCGAGGCGGAAGCTGCGCTCGAAGCCACGGCGGGCGATGCCCCGGTGCAACCAGGTGCGCTGCTCGGTGTCTTCCTCCGGCGGCTTGCCGCTGATACGCAGCAGGTTTTCCTGCACGGTGATGTCCAGGTCGGCGCGGCTGAAGCCGGCCACCGCCATCACCACCCGGTAGGTGCCATCGCTTTCGCGGATAATGTCGTAGGGCGGGTACCCGTTGGACTGATCCGAACGCAGGGCGGTTTCCAGCCAGTCATCGAAACGGTCGAACCCCACGCTGTGTCGGAAAAGGGGCGCCAAAGTATTCATCACAGTACCTCCATAGCATCGTAAGCGGTCCCCGAAGGCGACCGCGCAAACAATCTTCAAGCAGGTGTGACAACTTCAGCCGGCTGTTCGTCACGGTGAAATAAATAGGGTCACCGAAACGGATTTCAAGGCTTTCGAGAGCGCCTTAACGGGGCGGGTCGGGACGGTCCGCGGTGCTGTTATTACAACGGAACCAGCCGGCCACGGACACCCGCTGGCGGCGGGCTTCCAGCACCTCGTGGGGAATCCGGTCGCTGAGGAAGCAAACCAGGGTACCGGCGCGGGGCTCCACCTCGGTAGCCGGGTGGATGGCGTCCGGATCGGCCCAGATACGCAGGCGACCGCCCTCTTCACTGCGCCACTGATCATTCAGGTAGATCACCACGGAGAGGACGCGGCCGTTGCTGCCGTTGAAGGCATCCAGATGACGGCGGTAAAACGCCCCGGGGTCGTACACGGCGAAGTGGGCTTCCAGATCAAACAGCCCCATGAACAGCTGCCGGTTGACCGCCAGCCGCAGCTGCTCGAACTCGCCCAGCAGACGGCACTGGGCCAGCGTGGAGCCGTCCAGCCACAGGGTGCGGTCGCGACGCACGCGGGCGTTGTGCTGATGCTCCCCCCGCCGGCCGATACCGGCGCTCTGAAAGTCACCGCGCCGGTCACGCAGCAGCGCCTCGCGGCGCAGGGCACGAATCAGATGGGCGGGGAAATAATTGGGCGCCACGGCGTACTGCCGGGCCACCAGATCATCGATCAAACGCTGGCAGCGGGGGCTGCCGCCGTCGAACAGATCAGCGCGATTTTCCAGGGCGGGTTCCTCGGGAGGCGGGTGCCGTACTAGTGCAACGAGCCCGGCTCGGCGGGCGGGGCATCGTCGTCGGGCCAGAACAACCAGTCGGCCTGCTGGGAATCTTCCAGCAGTTGCACGGTGGCGTCCAGCGTCGCCTGCACGAAATAGAGAAACTGATCGAAAGTGACGCCCCGGCGGCCCAGCAGCAGGTCGCAGGCGACCAGGCGCGGCATGGAGTCGTCGTTGACGTCCAGGAACAGCTTCAGCGAGGGGTAATCCATGTTCAGCCGGGTGAGATCCGCCTGCACGGTAAACAACGCCGCCGGCCGCACTTCCAGCTCGGTGGAGAACAGCACCCCGTCTTCCTCCACGAACAGACGCGCGTCCACCACCCCTTCCCGGCCCTGCAGCTCGGAAAGATGCAGGCCATGGCACTGGTCGCAGATGTAGTGTTGGATGTTGGCCTGTTCCAGCCAGCGCGTGACTTGCTCCGCATCCGGCGTGACCACCGTCAGCATCGGCTTACTCCTCTGTTCAGGGGGCGCATCATCCGGCATTCGCCACCTAAAGGAAAGAGGCCGCATCGGAAAATCGGCCCCCTTGCGCTCCCGGCACCGGAGGTGGTTATGATTCAGGAAACCTTTGGCACAGGGAGAGACAATGACAACAACCTATGTGGCCTTCCGCTCCAGCGACGATTTGCACCAGACCACGGACGGCTTTATCCAGCGCATGCGCGACGGCGCCAGCAAGCCGGAGCCCCAGGTGGTGGAAAAGATCATGACCACCTTCATCGATGAGGCCCTGGACGCCTTTTTCCTGCAACCCGCCGCCCTGGCCGGCCTCAGCGGCACCCAGAAACGCCTGGTGCAGGTCGCCTCGGACACCATCTCCAAGGCCACCCGGCTGGTGATCGGGCGCAGCGCCCGCAAGATGGATCTGGAACAAAACAAGGCCGCCGCCGAGTACATGGACGAAATCCGCTTCCCGGGCCCGGAGCGCGCCTACTGGTACGTGGCCTTCCCGATCGCCGACTCGCTCGCCGCCCAGGGGCGCGGGCTGGCCGATATGGCCGAGGACGGCACCACCAACGCCGCCGCCCGCGACGAGATGGTCGCCTACCTGCGCGGGGTGACCGACGAAGCCCTCAAATGGTACTTCAACAAGCCCATCGCCCTGCTCCGCTTCGGCCCGATTCTGCGCAGAGTCGCCGATGTGGGCGTGGACACCACCCGCCGGGCCAGCTACGGCGTGATCAACAAGGTGATCCCCAATCTCGACGACGAGCAATTCCTGCAGTCCGCCGTGTACTACCGTTCCATGCAAGTCACCCGCTAGGCCGCCGGCCGCCCCGGCGCCGCCCGGCGGCGGCCGGGTTTCATTCCGCTTCCGAAACAAAACGATTTGATAACAAACACTTACGCTCGTACCGGGAGCGGAAGGAACGTCACTAAGTTTTTACAAAACTGCTTATACAACGGATTGCGCAGCGCGCAAGCGGCTCTCTACTATCCCTTTAGTACCACGAATAACGAACCGAGGAGTCAGCCGTGTCACTGCGCCACGCTATTCTTGTCCTACTGCAAGACCAGGAAGCCAGCGGCTATGACCTCGCCAGGGAATTCGCCAATAGCATTGGCCTGGTGTGGAATGCCACCCACCAGCAGATTTACCTGGAACTGGGGAAGCTTAACGAGCAACACATGGTCAGCTTTCGCCATGTGCCGCAGGAGGGGAAGCCGGACAAAAAACTCTACAGCATCACCGAAGACGGCCGCCAGGAACTGATCCGCTGGCTAAAGAAGCCCGCCGGGCCCGCCCGTATCCGCGACGCCTTCATGGTCAAGGTCGCGGGTGGACAACTGGCGGACCCGGACGCGCTACTGGGGGAACTCGAACAACTGTCCAAACAACGACGGGAACGCCTCGCCACCTTTGAAGCCCTGGCCCAGCGCCTGGACGAACAAGGCCGTGAAGACAACCTGTACAGCTACCTGACGGTACGCCGGGGCATCCTCGACCAGCGCGCCTGGCTGCAATGGGCCGAGGAAGTACGCCAGGCCCTGGAACACGCCTCGGCGGACCTGCCCACCTCGTGACCGACCCGGCGACCCTCGCCGGGGAGCTGGACTGGCTGACTCAGGCCCCGCCGCTCATCACGCCACCGTCCGGCTGTGAGAGCGGCGACGCCCTACTCCGGTACTGCGCCGGCGAACCCGGCGTGCTCCGCCGGGCCGCCGACGCCCTCGCCGAACACCCCCGCCCGCGCCGGCTCGGCCAGCACTTCGAAAATCTGGTCGCCGCTCTCATCCAGCACAGCGAACGCTACCGTCTGGTGGCCCGCAACCTGCCCCTGCGCGTCGCCGGCAAAACCCTCGGCGAACTGGACATGCTGGTCGAGGATCGCGACACCGGCAAACTGATGCACTGGGAACTGGCGCTGAAGTTCTACCTGGGCCTGCCCGGCGAGCCCGAAGAGCGCGCCTGGCCGGGGCCCAACAACCCCAACGACCAGCTCACTAGGAAAATCGATCATCTATACCATCAGCAAATACCGCGCAGCGCCGACCCGGCGGTGGCGGCTCTGCTGGCCGAACAAGGGCTACACGTGGATCGGCGGCTGTTACTGACGCGCGGACGGCTTTTCTACCCCGCCGACGGATCAGCGACACCGCCCGCGGAAGTCACGGATGAGCATGAATGGGGTACATGGCGATACGGCCCGGCGCCCGATCAAGCCGCAGTGATACCGCACGGATTTTGGCACTACGCTACCAGCTACCGCGCGGAGGCCGGGCAAACGCACAGCCACGCTAATGGAAGAGCCTCAATGGTTCTGGACGCGACTGGCAAGCCGGTATTCTTTTTTAGTGAAACAACGTATGTGTAGTGATGGTATTCACCTGACAATCCAGCGCACCTAAAAGCGTTAACCCCTTACCTCCGATAGGTTAACGAACGCGCTAGAAGACGCTATATATAGCTTGGCAGCTGCCTTAGGTTTGCTCAATCCCGAAAGCCCAAAAAATTAAAAGAAAGAAGAAACCAAGAGAGCAAAAACCGCCAAGTAAAAGAGAAACCCTATGCCGTAGACCACCCACCAAATCGTATAATTATTATCCACCTCCGGGCGCTCTAGAAACCAGTACTCCAAGGGCGGAGTGTGCTCACCCTTAATTATATTCCTAAGCATCAATACCAAGTATAAAGAGAACAGTACCAGTATAAAAAAACGCATCCAACACCCTGTCCGAATCGCGGGACTCGCGGAACGACGCTGCTTTATAGAAGATAGTAAATCCCCAGCGAAAAAAGGCCAGGATAAGTCAGAAATCCAAGCCCATACACTACCCACCAAATCGTATATGTCGCGTCCACTTCAGACGTCTGGGAAAACCAGAAGCTCAACGGCGGCGTATGTTTTCCTCTTATAATATTAACGAACATCAGCAGGAGATAAAAAAGAAAACACAGCCAGCAAGAAACCATCTTTATCCACCGTTCATTACCCCCCCGCATACAAGACCAAAAGAGTTCGATCGCACCCGACGTTTACTCACGCGCAACAAGTTCCTGACGGTGATACCGATTTTTGAGATAACGTGCTTCACATCAAAGCCCGCGACCATAAATTCCTCACGCTACTCGGAAATTCGGATTCCCGCTAACGCGACATTCCCCTGCAAGCAGTTTCGGCAAGACAGATACTGTAGCGGCATTAATAAAGGTCCTTGAGCTCTTCTGCGGGCGCCTTCTCTGGGTGCCTTCTAAGGAGGAATGCCGCGCCGTCGACAGGGCATGTTTGCGGCTTCTCAGAAGCTGGCCAACCACCCGCCGAGAGAGAGCGCACCTCTATCACGTCGAAGGGCTCGTTGTCGGTACCGAAAGCATGGAACACCCACCTACCCGGCTGAAGAGACGGATGAACCACTTCCAGCGTGGCCAGCCCCGCATAGGTGGACAGAAGAAGATCATACTCAGGGAGGTCGAAATCAGGCTGATTATCTTCAGGCAGGTGCCAACGCAGCACTTCCTGGACCAGTTTATTGAAGAGTACGCTCGTTATGGCATCCCACTCATCATAGGCATCCCCTCGCCTCCAGGGGATATCCACCCTCTGAACCATCGGCAGAAGTGCAAGCAGTGAGTCTCTAAAATTAAGCAAGACTGAAGTTACCGTCACGATCCATCCCCTAAAACTTTTGCAAAACGTATAGCTCCCCAAACATTGGCGCTTTTTCGGGGCATGCCCCGCAAGATGACTCTTTTAGCCTGCCACCCAGGACTAGAATCCTAAGTTATCAATCAAACACTCAACAGTTGGCTCCGAAAATGCCAAGACATCAACACAATCATCATAAGCCCATATCGCGTAATGGATCACTCCGTCCACATCCATCACTCCATTATTTTTGTTGACGAACCAATCTATGTAATCGGTCTGCCTCGACACAAAAAAAGGCCATTCTCCAGTGGTTATTTGAGGCGTGCTGTTCGTCGAAAAACTTTCGGGGATACTTCGGTAAGAAACGACAGAATCGAAGAGAAACTTATACAGTTTCCCCCCAGGAGCCCCCTCCTCTACCAAAACCCTGAACCCCTCATCATCGTCTCTTAAGGCACGCACAAGCACCGGAGCACAGATCTTATCAATGGGTTTCCAGATATCCATACCTCTGACTCACCTATCAGCCTGTTTTAAAGGATCCGACCGTCTTCCAAACAGCTCTGCTAACGACGTTCGAAATACAAACCTGCAATAGCGATTTATTAAATTCATGACGCGACGAGAGCTTTTAAGAAGCTATTCCTCATTTCGCATTACCCTATCCGAGCTGTGACACCGGACGCCAGAGCCGCCAACCGAATTCTAGACGTAGTGCAACCAAATCGACCTTTTGTCGGACAAGGGTCCCAAGTTTCTTGCCGAAGGGATCGTGCGGCTTTATGTTCAATCCGAATACCGCCCGCAAGAGCCCTCGTCGCCTATGACCCAAGCCCCTCCGAACCCGTCACTGGTGGACGACCAGGGCCGGATTCACACCGGATTGTTCGAAGACACCGTTTCCACCATCAACGGTCGCGACTACGACTACCGCACGCCGCTCGGCAAGCCGGCGTCCCGTCGGGCGCGGCACTTTCATTACAAGCAGTTCCAGTATTTCGGCGTGGTCAGTGAGGAACTGCTGATCGGCTGCGCGTTCGCGGATACGGCCTATCTGGGCATGGTGTTTTTCTATGTGTTCGACACCCGGACCGGGGCGCTGCGCGAACACACCTGGCGTTCGCCGCTGGGGCGGGCGCTGACCTTGAGCGATTCGCCGGTGGACGGCGAGAGCCGCTTCCGGCAGGGCAAGGTGGATATCGCCATGGGCTACCACCAGGCGCCGGACAGCACGCGCCGCAAATCGCTGACGGTGGCGATGCCCGGGTTGAATCTGCAAGCGGCTCTGCATGAGCCGGTGGGCTATCAACCGATGTCGCTGTGCACGCGTACCGGCATCAACGGCTGGACCTACGCCAACAAGGTGGCCGGTGTGGATGTGTCCGGGGAACTGCGTCGTGACGGCGACACGCTGGATCTGGGTACGCTGACCGGGGCCGGCGGCCACCATGATTTTTCCGCCGGTTATATGCGCCGGGAGACGTTCTGGAACTGGGCCTGTTTGTCCGGACGGGTAAAGGGGCGCCGGCTGGGGCTGAACCTGTCCTGCGGGGTGAACGAGACCAGTGTCAATGAGAACTGCGTGTGGGTGGATGGCCGGCGGATCAAGGTGGACGGCACCGCGTTCGCGTATGATCGCGACGATCTGACACAACCCTGGCGGGTGGACAGCCAGTGCGGCCAGGTGGCGCTGCGGTTCACGCCGTTGGGCAGCCACCGGGAGCGGCTCAATCTGGGTCTGTTCGCGAGTAATTTCCAACAAATTTTCGGGCGCTTCGACGGCGAGATACGCGTCGCCGGCGAGTCGCCCCTGGCCGTGCATGGGTTGCACGGCTTCGTCGAGGAGCAGTACGCCAAATGGTAGACGACCATCGCGATAGCAACGACACCGGGCCGGCCGACGCCGGCGCACCCCATCAGCCTGAGCCGCCCCAGGGCGACGCCGTCAATGAGCGTCTGCGACGCGGCCTGTTCTGGGCGCTGCAGTACTGGCGGGAGCTGTTCAATTTTCGTTTCGACAAATACATGATCATTCAGGTGATCCCGGGGGTGTATGGCGTGGCGTTGACCGCCATCGGCCTGGGCCTGGTGTATCTGTGCGCGGAGGCGTTCATGGCCTCCACCTGGCGCGGTCTGTTTTTCCTGTTCGTGGGCGGGCCGCTGCTGTTTCTGTTCATGGCCACGCTGCTGCGCGCGTTGCTGGAGTTCTACATGGTGGTGTTCAAGATTTCCGAGCATGTGGACCAGCTGGTCGGGCTGCGGGATACCGTGGACCGGCTGTCCGGCATCGGTGATTCGGTGGACGAAATGGTCTCGGTGACCCGGCGGATTCCATTCTGGCGGGTGCTGGCGAGCCCGCGCCGGGGCGAAGCGCGGCGCGGCGGCAAACCGCCGCCGGGCCCTGGCGACGAGTAACCGCCGGGGGCGGGACCGCGCCGTCCAGCGTATACTGAAAACCTCAACGCCGAACGAGGCCACCGCCATGGAACTGCTCAAACCCCATGCCCGCGACATCGGCTTTCCGGTGCGCCGGCTGCTGCCCGCCGCCGGCCGGCAACGCATCGGTCCCTTTATCTTTTTTGATCACATGGGCCCGTCGGCGTTCGAGGCCGGCAGCCACAAAGGGGACGTGCGCCCGCACCCGCACATCGGGCTGGCCACGGTGACCTATCTGTTCTCCGGCGCCATGGACCACCGCGACAGTCTCGGCACGGTGCAACGGATCGAGCCCGGGGCGATCAATCTGATGACCGCCGGCCACGGTATCGTGCACTCCGAGCGTATTCCCGAGGACGTGCGCCGGGACGGCGCCGAAGTGGAAGGGATTCAGACCTGGCTGGCGTTGCCGGAAGACAAGGAAGACCAGGCACCGGACTTCAGCCACCACCCGCAAGACGCCCTGCCCGTTCACCGCGAGACCGGCGTCCGCGCCCGCGTGCTGATCGGCAACGCCTTTGGCTTGCAGTCGCCGGTGCCCACGGCGTCACCGACGCTTTACGTGGACATCCAATTGGAGACCGGCGCCTCCCTGCCGCTGCCGCCCAGCGACGAGGAGCGCGCCGTCTATGTGGTCACCGGCAGCCCCACGGCCGGCGACCAGCCGCTGCCCCGCCACCATGTGATGACACTGGAGGCGGGACGCAGCTGGCTGCTGGAAGCGTTGCAGGAGCCCGCCCGGCTGATGTTGTTCGGCGGCGCGCCCCTGCCCGGCCGGCGCTACATCAATTGGAATTTCGTGTCGTCCCACGAAGCACGCATCGAGAAAGCCCGGGACGACTGGCGCCACCAGCGTTTCCCCGATGTTCCCGGGGAAACGGACTGGATTCCGCTGCCGGAGTGACCGTCAGGCTTCGGTGGCGTCCAGCGCGGTGAGCAGCAAACGCTGATATAAACGCTCACGCAAGCCGTCGGTGTCCGCCAGCCCCATGCGCGCCAGCTCGGCCTGATAGCGTTCCACGTCGTGATCGCCGAGCAGGGCCCGGCGTCCCAGCGACAGGAAATCCTTCTGGCTGACTTTTTCCTTGAGCCAGGTCAGCGCCCGCATCAGGCGCTGCTCGCGCTCGTCGAAGTCAGTGCCCAGCGGAAAGGTGGCGAAGGTCCCTTCGCCGCCGGTCTCCGCCACCCGACGCAGAAATTCCGGATTGTTGTGCCGGAAGCGCTCCGGGATGCTGTAGTCCTGGCGCAGTTTACCCGCCGCCTGGGCCTGTTCCATCAGCTCCACCTGGAAGCGGCTGTCGGCCACGTTGAGCATGGCCATGACCACTTCCTCGTCGGTTTTGCCGCGCAGGTCGGCGACCCCGTATTCGGTGATCACCATGTCGCGCAGATGACGGGGAATGGTGTTGTGCGCGTAGGAAAACAGCACGTTGGACGCCGCCTCGCCGCCGCGCTCGCGCCAGGCCCGACTCATCAGAATGGAGCGTCCGCCGGGCAGTTCGTGGGCCTGGCTGACGAAGTTGTACTGGCCGCCCACACCGCTAAGCACCCGGCCGTCTTCGAGCTGGTCGGAGACCGCCGCGCCCAGCAGGGTGGCGGTGAAGGCGGTGTTGATGAAACGGGCGTCGCGGCGCTGAAGAAGGCGCAAATCCTCACCGCCGTAGAGATCATTAATGATGTTGACCCGGGTCATGTTGATCGCCGAGCGGGTGTCGTCGTCAAGCTCCCGCAGGCGCTGGTAGAAAGTGCTCGGCCCGAGAAAGAAACCGCCGTGCATGACGATACCGCCGGTCAGCCGGTCGCCGAACAGGCCGCCCAGCGCCTCACGGGTATCCGGATGGTCCAGGTCATTGGGCACCCGGTCGTCCTGGGGGATCCTCAGGTGGTTGGCTTCCACGGCAAGGCCGGCGCGCAGCACCCCGAAGCGCGTCAGGCGATCCAGCTGTTCCGGGGTCATCGGCGAGGACACGCCACCCTCACGGCGCAGGGCGTCCAGCAGCGACCAGCCCGGCCGCGCCTGCGGGTGCGCCAGCACATAGCGCTGCAGCGCCGCCCAGTCGTACACCGGACGACGGATAATGCTCTCGTCGATCAGCCGCAACAGGCCGTGGGTCATCATCTCGCTGCAACCGTAGAGCCCCTGGTCGAAGCGGCCGGTGCCGCCTTCGCGTTCGATCAGCGCCTGATGTTCGTCGGGCAGGTCCAGCGCTTTCAACAGCGCGCGGTAGTTATCATTGTTCTGCTGACGGCGCAGGGTGTGGTGCACCAGGGCGTCGCCCAGGGCACCAATGCCGATTTGCAGCGTGCCGCCGTCACGCACCAGGGAACTGGCGTGCAGGCCGACGAAATGGTCCTGCAGATTAACCGGCATATTGGGCGTGCTGAACAACCGGGTATGGCCTTGCGGATCGTCCAGCAGAATGTCCATGTCCGCCAGCCAGTCGCCCACCAGGGCGTCGTTGCCCATGAACGGCAGGTCCCGATGCACCTGCCCCACGGTGACGATGGTTTCACCGGCGTCGCGGCGCGCCTTGAGCAGCGGCAACAGTTCCAGCGTCACTTCCGGGTTGCAGGAAAAGCTGTAGTCGTCGCCGTGCTCGCCCTGCGCGCCGGGGCGCCGTGCCAGCAGTTGCGCCACCACGTTCACGCCGCGGGCGTTCAGGTCCCGCGCCGCGTGGGTGTAGTTGACGCTGATGTAATGACGTTGGGCGCTGTTGCTGCCCAGCATGCTGCCCGGCTGAAAGAAAAACTCGAACACGCGGATATTGTCCGGCAGCTGGTCTTTCTTGGCGGGCTTGAGGTAATCCAGCTCTTCATAATCGCCGAACACGCGCTCCGCGAACGGCTCCAGAAAGCGTTTTTCGAGATCACTGCCGGCGCCCGGGCGGCCCAGCGACAGGGCGGTATAAATGTCCAGGCGAACGTCCGGGTTCTCCGTGGCCCGCTGGTAGAGCGCATTGACCAGGCGGTTCGGCTTGCCCAGCCCCAACGGCAGGCCCAGCCGTATTTCACCACCGGTCAGTTCGATGATCTTATCGGTCGCCTTCAGGGCATCATCCATTTGCTCGGGCACGGCGTTCTCCTTATTGACGTATTTCTAATGGCCGGCGGTGCGCGACACAGCGCTGACCAGCACCACGCCGACGATGATCAACAGCATACCCAACACCGCCGGCGCGTCGGGTAACTGTTTGAAAAAAATCGCCCCGGAAAGCGCGATCAAAACAATCCCGGCGCCGGCCCACACCGCATAGGCGATGCCCATCGGCACGGTGCGCAGCGTCAGCGAAAGAAAATAAAACGCCAGACAGTACCCCACCACCGTTATCAACGACGGCCACAGGCGGGTGAAACCGTGGGAGGCGTTCAGGGCGGTGGTGGCGACCACCTCGCTGATGATTGCCACCACCAGATACCAGTAGCCCATAAAGGCTCCTTAGTGCGGTCGAATCAGTCGGCCAGCCGACGACGCCAGGCCGTCAGCCAGCGCTCCGGCGCTTCGGCGTCCTCGCCGGCAGCGATCACCACCAGGCGGCTGTCGTCGTCGCCGCCGGGCCAGGCCGGCAGCGGCACCATCTCCACGGGCTGACCGGCCACCGCCTGAACCAACAAGGGGCCATCCAGCTTCTCGATGGCCACCAGCCCCTTGAGGCGTATCAACTCGTCGCCGGCCTCGGCGCGCAGTGCCGCCAGCGCCGTCTGCAGTCGATCATAGGGGATCCGTCCGCGCCAGCGTAGGCCCGCCGGATGCAGGTGATGGCCGCCACGGGCCGGCGGCGCCAGGGGCCCGGCGGCGCTAACCGGCGCCAGAACGCCGGTAATGCGGCATTGGCGCGGGAAATCCCGATCCAGCAGCGCGGCGTCGGCGCGGTCCGCGTGGTCCACCCCGGCACGGGGGTTGAGACGCGCCAGAACGCCGGCCAGGGCGTCCCGCTGCGCCGCCGTCGCCCGGTCGGTCTTGGTCAACAACAGCCGGTCGGCGGCGGTGACCTGCTCCAGGGCTTCCGGATGCCGGCGCAGGGCCGCTTCGCCCGCCACCGTGTCCACGGTGGTGAGGATGGAGCGCAGCGTAAAGCGCTTGCGCAGCCAGCTGTCCTGCTCCAGAACGGCGGTAACACCGAACGGGTCAGCGGCCCCGGTGGTTTCCAGCAGCACCGCCGAGAACGGCGGCAGGTCGCCGCCGGCGCGGGCCATGTAGAGATTGCGCAGGGTGGTCCGCAGGGTGCCCTGCACGGCGCAGCAGACGCAGCCGCCGGCGAGCAGGCTCACCGGCGCGCCCACCTGGCGGGCCAGGTCCTTATCAATGCCGATGTCGCCCAGCTCGTTGATGATCACCGCCAGGTCGCCGCGCTGGTCCAGCCAGCGGTTGAGCAAGGTGGTCTTGCCGCTGCCCAGGAAACCGGTCAGCACCACCAGGGGAATCGGCGCCGTCATCAACCCTCGCGGATCGCCCAGGGCAGCGCCTGGCCGGCCATGAACGGCACCATCGCTTCGCCGGCGGCGGTGACCGTCTCCGGCACCGACCATTCACGGCGTTCCAGCGTGACCGTGTCGCTGTTGCGCGGCAGCCGGTAGAAGTCGGCGCCGAAATGGCTGGCGAAGCCTTCCAGCTTATCCAGGGCGCCATAGCGCTCCAGAAAGGACGCGTAAAGCGGCAGCGCCGCCCGGGCGGAATAGCAGCCCGCGCAACCGCAGGCCGCCTCTTTCTTGTCACGGGCGTGGGGCGCGGAGTCCGTGCCCAGGAAAAAGCGCGGGTGCCCTTCCAGCACCGCCTGCTGAATGGCCTGCTGGTGGCTGCGGCGCTTGAGCACCGGCAGACAGTAGTTGTGCGGGCGCACACCGCCGACCAAGAGGTCGTTGCGGTTCATCAGCAAATGCTGGGGGGTGACGGTGGCGGCGGTCAGATCGCCGCCCTCGCGCACGAAATCCACGCCCTCGGAGGTGGTGACGTGCTCGAACACAATGCGCAGCGCCGGGAAGCGCTCGCGGATGTCGTTGAGGTAGCGGTCGATGAAGACCCGTTCACGGTCGAAGATGTCGATCTCCGGCTCCGTCACCTCGCCGTGGACCAGAAAAGGCAGGTCGTGCTTTTCCAGCGCCTCGTAAAGGTGATGGATGCGCGCCGGGTTGGTGACGCCGCTGTCGGAATTGGTGGTGGCGCCGGCCGGATACAGCTTGAAGGCGTGCACGAAAGGGCTTCGCGCCGCCCGCTCGATCTCCTCCACCGGCGTCTCGTCGGTGAGGTAGAGCACCATCAGCGGCTCGAAATCCACGCCCGCCGGAATCGCCGCCAGGATGCGCTCCCGGTAGGCTTGCGCCAGCGCCACGGTGGTCACCGGCGGCGTCAGATTGGGCATCACGATGGCGCGGCGGAACACCCGCGCCGTGGCGGGCACGGTTTCATCCAGCATGGCGCCATCGCGGAAATGCAGGTGCCAGTCGTCCGGGCGGGTCAGGGTCAGGGTGTCAGTCATCAGCGCGCCCTCAGCGTTCCACCGCCAGGGCCACGCCCTGACCGCCACCGATGCACAGGGTCGCCAGCCCCTTCTTCACATCGCGGCGGCGCATCTCGTGGAGCAGCGTCACCAGGACCCGGCAGCCGGAGGCCCCGATCGGGTGGCCCAGGGCGATGGCGCCGCCGTTGACGTTGACCTTGTCCTGGTCCCACTCCAGGTCCTTGCCCACCGCCAGCGACTGGGCGGCGAAGGCTTCGTTGGCTTCGATCAGGTCCACCTGGTCCAGCGACCAGCCGGCGCGCTCCAGGCAGCGGCGGGTGGCGGACACCGGGCCGATGCCCATGATCGCCGGGTCCACGCCGGCGCTGGCCTGGCCGGCCAGACGCGCCAGGATCGGCAGGCCCAGCTGGTTGGCGCGGGCTTCACTCATCAGCATCACCGCGGCGGCGCCGTCGTTGAGGGCCGAGGCGTTGCCGGCGGTGACGGTACCGTCTTTCTTGAACGCGGCGCGCAAGCCGCCCAGGGACTCGGCGGTGGTGTCGCCGCGCGGCTGCTCGTCGGTGTCGACGATGTTCGGATCGCCCTTGCGCTGCGGCACTTCCACCGGGGTGATCTCGTCCTTGAAGCGGCCTTCATTGATGGCGGCGGCGGCTTTTTGGTGCGACGCCGCCGCGAAGGCGTCCTGGTCTTCCCGGCTGAGGCTGTATTTCGCCGCCAGGTTCTCGGCGGTGATGCCCATATGGAAATCGTTGAAGGCGTCCCACAGGCCGTCCTGGATCATCGAATCCACCAGGGTGGCGTGGCCCATGCGCAGGCCGGTGCGCGCCTTCGGCAGCACATAGGGAGCCAGGCTCATGCTTTCCTGGCCGCCGGCGATGATCACATCCGCTTCGCCGCAGCGAATCGCCTGACTGCCCAGGTGCACCGCTTTGAGGCCGGAGCCGCACACTTTATTGATGGTCATGGCCGGCACTTCGTCGGGCAGGCCGGCGAAGATCGAGGTCTGCCGGGCGGTGTTCTGGCCGGCGCCGGCGGTGAGCACCTGGCCGAGGATCACTTCGCTGATCGCCCCCGGCTCCACGCCGGTGTCCGCCAGCAGGCGGCGGATCACCGCTTCGCCCAGCTTGGTGGCGGGGACGTCCGCGAGCCCGCCCTGAAAGCGGCCGATGGCGGTACGGGTGGCGGCGACAATGACCACGTCTTGCATGACGATTCTCCAAACGATTCAGCGAAAGGTGGCCATTTTAGACCACCGGGCGGCGGATACCACCTTTGCCGCCCGCGAAACCGCTCGTTAATCGGTCTGGTCGTCACGTTGCGCCTGTTCGTTGACCTCGTTCAGTTCAAACCACATGGCGTTGAGAATAGCGAAGGTGCAGGCCAGGCCCAGGCCGAGAATCCAGCTGAAATACCACATCGCGCACTCTCCTCAGTACATGTCCTTGTTGACGTCGCTTTCGCTCACCTTGCCCCACAACACCTTATAGACCCAGGCGGTATAGAGCAGCACGATCGGCAACAACACCGCGGTGGCAAACAGCATCACCCCCAGAGTGTAGTGGCTGGAGGAACCGTCCCAGACCGTCAGGCTGTGGCCGGGCTCGGTGCTGCTGGGCAGGATCATCGGGAACATGGCGGCGCCCACCGTGGTGATGATGGCGGCCACCGACAGCTTGGAACCCAGAAAGCTGAGCGCGCCGACGCGCCAGACCAGGCCGAGCAGCGCCATGCCGGCGCCGGCGAAACCGGCCAGCGGCACCAGCCACAGCAGCGGCCACTGGCGGAAGTTGTCCAGCCACAGGCCGGCCTCCAGCACCACCTCCTTGCGCAGCGGGTTACTCGGGCCGTTGGGGTCGAGAGCGGTGACGATACGGTAGCCTTCCAGGTTGGCGACCCAGACGCCACCGATGGCGAACAGCACGATCACCACCAGGGCGGCGACCATGCCGTAGCGGCGCGCCCGCGCCGCCGGCTCGCCATCCGCCTTGATCTGCAGCCAGGTGGCGCCGTGCAGCACCAGCATCGCCAGTGACACCAGGCCGCACAGCAGCGCGAACGGATTGAGCAGGGCAAAGAAGGAACCGGTGTAGAACGGCCGCAGGTTGCTGTCGAAGTGGAACGGCACCCCCTGCAGCACATTGCCCACCGCCACGCCGAACAGCAGCGCCGGCACCACGCCGCTGAAGCACAGGGCCGCGTCCCAGCGGGCGCGCCAGGCCGGTTCATCACGCTTGGAGCGGAATTTGAAAGCCACCGGGCGAATAATCAGCGCCACCAGAATCAGAAACATGGCCAGGTAAAAGCCGGAGAAACTGACCGCGTAAAGCGCCGGCCAGGCGGCGAAAATAGCCCCACCACCGAGGATGAACCAGACCTGGTTGCCTTCCCACACCGGTCCCACGGTGTTGATCACCTGGCGGCGCTGGCCGTCGTTGCGGGCCACCGCCGGCAGCAGCGCGGCCACCCCCATGTCGAAACCGTCGGTGACCGCGAACGCCACCAGCAACACCCCGAGCAGGGCCCACCAGATCAGACGCAGAACTTCGTAATCAAACATTATGACGCGCCCTCCTCGTCGGGTTTGGAAAAGGCCGGTGAGAAGCGCTCGTCGAGCCGGTCCGGCTGGTCCCCGCTCTCGTCTTCCTCCGGGCCCCTGCGAATGTATTTCAGCATCAGACGAACCTCGATGATCGCCAGAATGGTGTAGACCACCATGAAGCCGCCCAGGGTGATGAGAATGTCGCTCACGCCGATGGAGCTGACCCCCAGGAAGGTGGGCAGCGCCCCTTCGATCACCCAGGGCTGGCGGCCGTACTCCGCCACCAGCCAGCCGAGTTCCGCGGCCACCCAGGGCAGCGGCAGGGTGTAGAACGCCACGCGCAGGAACCAGCGCGGCACCTGACGGCGCAGCGACGTGAAATAAAAGGCCAGACCGAACAGGGCGATCATGTAGAAGCCGATCAGCACCATGATGCGGAACGACCAGAACAGCGCCGCCACATTGGGCAGCGCGTCGCGCACCGCCATGGCGATCTGCCGGTCGCTGGCGTCACGCGGGTCCTCCACGTATTTCTTGAGCAGCAGCGCGTAGCCGAGATATTGCTGATTCTCCAGGAAGGTCTCGCGCGCCCGCGGGTTGGCGCTGTCGGTCTTGAGGGTTTCCAGCGCGTCATAGGCGACCAGGCCGTCACGGATATGCATCTCGGACAGCGCGATCAGCTCCTGGATGCCAGGGATCTCCTTACTGAAACTGCGCGTGGCGATCAGCCCCATGACCCAGGGAATCTTCAGCTCGTAGTGGGTTTCCTGGGCCTGGCGGTCGGGAATACCGAACAGAGTGAATGGCGCCGGGGCGTCCTCGGTGTGCCACATGCCCTCGATCATCGCCAGCTTCATTTTCTGGTTGTCGGTGATCGCGTAGCCGGACTCATCGCCCAGCACCACCACCGACAGCGCCGCCGCCAGACCGAACGACGCGGCCACCGTGAACGAGCGCTTGGCCAGCGCCTCGTGACGGCGGCGCAGCAAATAGAAGGCACTGATCGACAGCACGAACACGGCGCCGGTGACGTAACCGGCGGCCACCGTGTGCACGAACTTGGCCTGGGCCACCGGATTGAAGATCACCGCCACGAAATCGGTGACTTCCATGCGCATGGTGTCCGGGTTGAACATCGAACCCACCGGGTTCTGCATCCAGCCGTTGGCGATCAGAATCCACAACGCCGACAAATTGGAACCCAGCGCCACCAGCCAGGTCACCGCCAGATGCTGCACCTTGCCGAGCTTGTCCCAGCCGAAGAAGAACAACCCCACCAGGGTGGCTTCCAGGAAGAACGCCATCAGCCCCTCGATGGCCAGCGGCGCGCCGAACACGTCGCCCACATAGTGGCTGTAATAGGCCCAGTTGGTGCCGAACTGGAACTCCATGACGATGCCGGTGGCCACGCCCATGGCGAAGTTGATCCCGAACAACAGGCCCCAGAACTTGGTCATGTCACGCCAGATCGTGCGCCCGGTCATGACATAGACGCTCTCCATGATGGCAAGGATCAAGGACAGCCCGAGGGTCAAAGGAATAAACAGGAAATGGTACATCGCGGTCAGGGCGAATTGGGCCCGTGACAGCTCCACCAGCGTGGCATCGATCATCCGCGTTTCTCCCTGAATACTGACTGGCTGGTGCCACCGTGCGGGTGAAAGGACGGACGATCACGCCTACCATTGATCCCCGTCGTTGTCCGTCCCGGTGGGCTGATGCCAGCATAGCACCGCCCTCTTGCCCCTTTACACCGGCGGCCCCGAGTACATTGGACTATCAGCATGCCCCTTGACCCACATCAAGAAAACACCGCCTGGCTGGCCGAACAACGGCACCCGGCGGCCCCCATGGTGCGCCGCCTGACGCTGTGCGCGCTGGCCGACACACCGCTGGCGATCGCCCAGGCGGCGGCGCTGGCCTGGCTGGCGGCGCGCCTGCTGGCCGGGGCGGGCGGTCTCTGGCTACCGGCCACGCTACTGATGCTGGTGCTGATGGCGCGCGCCCTGACCGGCGCCGCGCGGGCCCGCTTCAGCGCCGGCGCCGGCGCGGACATCGCCCGGGCGGTGCGCGAGCGGGTCGCTGACGCTCTGCTGCGCGGCGCCGGCGGCGCCCTGCCCGCCGGCGAAGCCAGCACCGCCCTGCTCGAACAGGCCCAGGCGGTGGGCCGCTACCATGCCGGCTTCGCCGTACAGCGGCGGGTGGCGAGCCTGGCCACCGTGCTGTTCCTGGTGGCCGCGTTCAGCGTCGACTGGGTGGTGGGCCTGATCTTCCTGTGCACCGCGCCGCTGATTCCCCTGTTCATGATGCTGGTGGGCACCGGCGCGCAACGGGCCGCCGACCGGCAACTGGACAGCCTGCGGTTTCTGGGCGGCTATTTCCTCGACCGTGTGCGCGGCGTGCTGACGCTGCGCGCCTTCGCCCGCGAAGAAGCCGAGCGGCGCGCGGTGGACACCGTCAACCGCGAATACCGCCGCCACACCATGAAGGTCCTGCGCATCGCCTTCCTGACCTCCGCGGTGCTGGAGCTGTTCGCCGCCCTGTCGGTGGCGCTGGTGGCGCTCTACGTGGGCCTGCATCTGCTCAATCTGGTGGCCTTCGGTCCGGGGCCGGCGCTGACCTTCGGCACCGGCCTGTGGCTGCTGGTGCTGGCGCCGGAGTTCTACCAGCCCCTGCGGCAGCTGGCCGCCGGTTACCACGACCGCGCCGCCGCCCTGGCCGCCGCCGACGTGCTGGCGCCGCTGCTCAACGAGGCGGCGGCAAGCGGCCCGCCGGACACGGCCCCACCGCCGGTGACGGCGGCGCCACGCCTGACCCTGGAAAGGGTGTCGTTCCGCTACCCCGGGGCCGAAACGCCGCTGTTCGCCGACTGCTCGGTGACAGTACCGGCGGGCCAGTGCCTGGTACTGCGCGGCGACAGCGGCACCGGCAAAAGCACGTTGCTGAAAGTGATCGCCGGCCTGCTGGCACCGGACAGCGGCACGGTACGCCACGATCACTCGCCGGCGCCGATACTGACCCGCGCCACCGGGCGGCTGGCCTGGGCCGGCCAGCACCCCTGGTTCGTGCACGGCACGGTGGCGGACAACCTGCGCCTGGTGGCGCCGGAGGCGGACGACCAGGCCCTGAACGCGGTGCTCGCCGATTGCGGCCTGACGGCGCTGCCCGCCGGGCTGGACACCGCCCTGGACGAAAACGGCGGCGGCCTGTCCGGCGGCCAGGGCCGGCGCCTGGCGCTGGCCCGGGCACTGCTCAGCCCGGCGCCGCTGCTGCTGCTCGACGAACCCACCGCGGAACTGGATGAAGCGCTGGAGGCGCGCATCGTCGCCGCCCTGGCGAGACGCAAAGGCGGCCGCACCCTGGTGATCGCCACCCACTCCCCGGCCCTGGCCGCGCTCGCCGATCACAGCCTGTGGCTGGGCGCGCCGCCACCGGCGGAACCGGCATCCAACCGGGAGGAGATCGCCCATGACTGATCCCCGTATCGTGCGCTGGCTGCGCGAGCAGTTCCGGGGCCAGGGCCAGCGCCTGCTCAATGCGACCCTGCTGGCGCTGGTCACCGCGCTGACGGCGATGGCGCTGCTCGGGCTGTCCGGCTGGTTCATCAGCGCCGCCGCCCTGGCGGGGCTGGCCGCCGGCGGCCCGGCGGTGGCCTTCAATCTGCTCACGCCCAGCGCCGGCATCCGTGCCCTGGCGGTGAGCCGCACGGTGTCGCGCTATTTCGAGCGGCTGGTCAGCCACGACGCCACCTTCCATGTGATGCAGCGGCTGCGCACCCGCCTGTTCGCGGCGATCCTGCCGCGCGTCCCGGGCCCGCTCTCCAACCTCAGCGGCGGACATCTGCTGGAACGGCTGCTCGGCGACGTGGAGCGGCTGGAAAACGCCTGGCTCGGCCAGGGGCAGCCGACCCTGGTGGCTGCCTTCGGCGCGCTGGTGCTGCTGGTGGCCGCCGGGTGGATCGCCGGACCGGCGGCGGCGGGGTTGTTGCTCGCCGGCTTCCTGGTGATGGCCGGATTGCTGCGGCGGCTGGCGGCGGTGTCCGCCGAGCCCCTGGCGCGCCGCGCCCGCCAGCGCGAACAGCTGCGCGGCGACCTGGTGCAGGCCCTTAACGGCCTGCCGGACGTGCTGGCCTACGGCCTGCGTCCCGCCCTGCTGGCGTCCTGGCGCCGGCGGCTGGCGGATCTGGCGACCCTGGAACACCGGCTCGCCTGGCGCCAGGCGCTGACCCAGACGTTGCTCCAGAGCCTGATGCAGGTCCTGGCGGTGGGGGTGCTGCTGTTGCTGATCGGCCCGGTCCGCGACGGCGCGGTAAGCGCGCCCCTGGCGCTGGCCCTGACCCTGATGGTGCTGGCCGCCGCCGAGGTGAGCCTGCCGCTGGCGGCGGCCTGGCAGGGCTGGCCGGACACCCGGGCGGCGGTGACGCGGCTGGCGACCCTCACCGACACACCCCTGCCCCGCCCCGCCGCGGAGGGCGAGCGGGTGCCACGGCCGGACGGCAGCCTGACGGTGAGCGGGCTGCGCTTTGCCTGGCCCGGGCAACCGGCGCTGTTCGAGGCACTGGATTTTCAGGTGGACGCCGGCTCGCCCCTGGCCATTGTCGGCCCCAGCGGCGCCGGCAAATCCACCCTGCTGCATTGCCTGATGGGCCTGCAACGGCCCACCGGCGGCACCATCCGCTTCGGCGGCGTGGCCCAGGCGGACGCCGACAGCGACGCCTGGCGCCGATGCTTCGCGCTGCTGCTGCAACAGCAGCAACTGTTCACCGGCACCCTGCGCGACAACCTGCGCCTGGCGCGCGCGGACGCCGACGACGCCACCCTGTGGCGGGTGCTGGAACAGGCGCGGCTGGCGGACCTGGTGCGCCAGCGGGGCGGCCTGGACCTGTGGATCGGCCCCGGCGGGCTGCACCTGTCCGGCGGCCAGGGCCGGCGCCTGTCACTGGCGCGGGTGCTGCTGCGTGACAGCCCGGTGGTGCTGCTGGACGAGCCCTTCACCGGCCTGGAGCCGGCCACCGCCGTTGCCCTGTTCGAGACCTTGCAGGCAAACCTCAGCGACCGGGTACTGGTGATGGTCACCCACGACCGGCGTCAGGCCGAGCGCCTGCCGGCCCGGCTGATTCTCGACAGCGGAGACTGAATCACGGGCAGGGCGTCAGCCCGGTGGTTTCGTCGATGCCCAGATGCACGTTCATGTTCTGCACGGCGGCGCCGGCGGCGCCCTTGCCGAGGTTATCCAGCCGCGCCACCAGGCACTGGCGCTCGTCGTTGCCGAACACGAACAGCTCCACGCAGTTGGTGTCGTTGGATCCCTGGACGTCGAAGAAGCCGTTTTCCAGATTGGACAGGTCGTCCAGGTCGCGCACCCGCACGAAGGGCTCGTCCTGGTAGCGCTCGCGGAGCACAGCGTGCAGGCGGCGGGCGGTGGTGCCCGGCGCCAGATGATCGCTCTGCAGCGGCACGGAGACCGCCAGCCCCTTGAGGAAGGGCCCCACCGTGGGCACGAACACCGGCGGCCGGGCCAGGCGCGCGTAGCGCTGCATTTCCGGCAGGTGTTTGTGTTCCAGGCCCAGGGCGTAGGAGCGCGGCACCTTGAGGCGACCTTCCACGTCCGCCTCGTAGGCGGCGATCATCTGTTTGCCGCCACCGCTGTAGCCGGTCTGCGAGAACGCGGCCAGGGGGTAGTCCGCCGGCAGGATGCCTTCGTCCACCAGCGGGCGCACCGCCAGGATGAAGGCGCTGGCGTGGCAGCCGACGTTGGCGATGCGCTTGCTGGCGCGAATCCGTTGGCGTTGTTCCGGGACCAGTTCCGGCAGGCCATAGGTCCAGTCGTCGGCCACCCGGAAGGCGGTGCTGGCGTCGATCAGGCAGGTGTCCGGGTTGTCCACCATGGCGGCCGCTTCCCGGGAGGCGGCATCGGGCAGGCACAGGAAGGCCACGTCGGCGGCATTGAGCAGGCGCGCCCGTTCCGCCGGGTCCTTGCGTTTGTCGCCGTCGATGCGCAGCAAGGACACATCGTCGCGACGGGAAAGATAGTCGAACAGCCGCAGACCGGTGGTGCCCTCCTGACCGTCCACGTACACCTTGAAAGCCATAGCCTTACCTCCGATCCGTTGCTGAGCGCATTCTGAACATGCCGCCACGGCCTGTCACGCCCCCTGGCGCCGGGGATTGCGTCCAGGGGGCCGGTACAGTAGGCTTGCGTCTACGTTTTGGAGAATATTGATGATCGCGACCGCCGCACAAACCGCCCGTTCCCTCCGGACCCTGGTCCGGAACGGCGCTGTTGTGTCCGCCGTCGCCGTCTATTTCTACGGATATTGGTTTAGCCGCGCGCGCGTCTGACCTTTATCCGGTCAGGCGCCCGCCTCGGGACGCCTGCCGTAGAATCCTGAAACCCCGGCTGGTCGTCCCCGCCGGGGTTTTTTCGTTTCAGGATGGATGAATTTAAGGAATTGCCATGAATGCCAGTCTTGCCGCCGTCACCGACGACTCGAGTCCCGCCCCCTCGCGGGGGCCTGTCAGTCGCCGGCTGCCCACCGCCAGGCAGCTGCGCGAGACACTGCCGGTGGGCGATGCCCTCGGGGCGCGGATCACCGCCCAGCGCCAGGCGGTGCGCGATATTCTCAACGGCGACGACGAGCGCCTGCTGATCGTCACCGGCCCCTGTTCCCTGCACGACCCGGACGCGGCGCTTGAGTACGGCGAGCGGCTCGCCGCCCTCGCCGACCGGGTCGGCGACCGCGCCCTGCTGGTGATGCGCGCCTACGTGGAAAAGCCGCGCACCACGGTGGGCTGGAAAGGCCTGCTCTACGATCCGCACCTGGACGGCCGCCAGGATCTGGGGGAAGGTCTGCGTCTTTGCCGGCAACTGCTCCGCGATCTGGCCGGCCTGGGCCTGCCCCTGGCCAGTGAGCTGCTCAGCCCGCTGGCGGCGAGCTACCTTGAGGATCTGCTGAGCTGGGCGGCGATCGGCGCGCGCACCACGGAATCCCAGATTCACCGGGAGCTGGTCAGTGGCCTGGCCTTGCCGGTGGGCTTCAAGAACGGCACGGACGGTGGCATCGCGGTGGCCCGGGACGCCATCCAGGCCGCCGCCCACCCGCACGCCCACCTGGGCGTGGACGACGAGGGCCACCCCGCGCTACGGGAAACCGCCGGCAACCCGGACACCCACCTGGTGCTACGCGGTGGACGCGGCGGCCCCAACTACCACGCCGAACAGATCCGCGCCGCCGGCGAGCAATTGGCGCGGGCCGGGCTCAACCCCCGGCTGGTGGTGGACTGCAGCCACGCCAACAGTGGCAAGGACCCGCGCCGCCAGCCCCTGGTCGCGCGGGATCTGATCCAGCAACGCCGGGACGGTGAGCGCGCCATCGCCGGCGTGATGCTGGAAAGCCACCTGCACGACGGCAACCAGCCGCTGACCCAGCCGCTGCGCTACGGCGTGTCCATCACCGACGCCTGCCTGGGCTGGACGCACACCGAGGCGTTGATCCACGAGCTGGCCGAAGGCTGACCGTTAAACCGCCGGTACCGGGTCGCCCTCATAGTCGGGCGCTTCCGGCGCCGCCGGCGAGAGCGCGTCGCTCCGGTCGCCGTGCAGGGTGAATTCGCTCACCTCGCGCCTCAGCAGGCCCGCGTGATCTTCCAGAGTACCGGCGCGATGGGCGGCGGCCGCCACCAGGGTGACGTTCTGCTGGGTCACCCGGTCCATCTGCGACACCGCCAAACCGATCTGTTCGATGCCCCGGGTCTGCTCGGCGGAGGCGCCGCTGATGCGCGCCATGATCGCCGACACCCGCTCCACGGCGGCGACGATCTCGTCCATGGTAGCGCCGGCCTGGGTGGCCTGCTCGGAACCGCGCGCCACCTCGGCGCTGGAGGCGGCGATCAGGGCCCGGATCTCCTTGGCCAGCCGGTCGCTGTTCTGCGCCAGCTGCCGCACTTCATCGGCCACCACCGCGAAGCCACTGCCGTGCTCCCCGGCCCGCGCCGCCTCCACCGAGGCGTTGAGCGCCAGAATGTTGGTCTGAAAGGCGATGCCCTCGATGGACCCGACGATCTGTTCGATACGCCGGGAGCGGGTTTCAATCTGGCCCATGGTGGCCGCCACTTGCGCCACCACTTCCCCACCCCGCGCCGCCACGCCGCCGGCATCGCCGGCCAGCCGGTTGGCCTGCCGAGCGTGGTCGTCATTGTCTTTCACGGTGGCGGTGAGCTGTTCCATGCTGGCGGAGGTCTCCACCAGCGACGCCGACAGCTGTTCAAAGCGGGTGGACAGATCCGTGTTACTCCGGGTGGTCTCCGCCGCCGCGTCCTGGATGCGTTCACTGCTGGTTCTGACCTGCCCGACGATGGACGCCAGGCTGCGCTGCATGCGCGCCATACCCGCGTAGAGGCGGCCGATTTCGTTGCCGCCGCGCGGCGGAATATCGGCGGACAGGTCGCCGTCGGCGATGCGATCCACGTGCTCGACCACGGCCCGCAGCGGCCGGATCACATTCACGGTGATGCCCCACAGCACCGCGCCGACCATCACCAGTGCCACGACCACGGCGGCCGCCATGGCGCCGTCCAGACGCTGCGCCATCGCATCGAATCCGGACACCAGAGCGCCCGCGGCGGCGCGCGAATCGGCCAGAAACCCATCCGCGGCGGTGATGAACGCCTGGCTCATCTCGTTGAGCCGGGAGCGCCCGGAACGGTAGCCGGCGAAATCGCCCTCGCGGAGCAGCACCAACTGCAGTCGCAAACCGACGTTCATCAGCCGGTCCATGGCGTCGGACAACGGCGCGAGTGTCTCGTCCGCTTCGCCCTCGGGGGTCATCGCCAGGAACTCGTCGTAACGACGCTCCGCCGCTTCCATGAATCGCGACGCCTGCGCCAATACCGGTTCGGGCTCGTCGAAGGACGGCACCCTGATCAATTCAGCGGCGCGGTCCATCGCCACCTGCGCCTGCAGCAGATTGATGTAGGTGCGCTGCAGGGTGCCGGCCTGCTCCACATGGGCCCGGTTCAGGGTTTCAAACGATTGCCGGCTCTGGTGGCTGGTATAAATGCTCAACCCGCCGATCAGCAGAATAATCAGGCTGAACGCCAGCAGCACCAGGCTCCAGCTCGTTTTCACGGTCATGTTGTCGAGCCGAATCATTGGCTTCCCCCCAGGTCATGAACAATGGCTGAAGAGGCTAGCCCAGGACCATGAAGGAAAAACGACAACCTGACGCTTTATTGTTTTAAATCAATACTTTATAGATAAAAAAACAAGCTTCGAAAAACGATGGAATACTGAAAAATTTATCGGCTGGCGTGCGTGTTTCTTTAGGGCAAAAAGAAAAAACATCAGGCTTTATTTGGGAGGTTCCCTCCAGCCGGGGTTATCGCTGGCGCCGAACCTTTCTACGAAGAGTTGGGTTTGTGGGAGCTTGCCTTGCAAGCGAAAGGCCGGCAAAGCCGGCCGGCAGGATCCCAGAGCCCTTGCTAGTGTTCCTTTCAGAGCTCTCTGGGATCCTGCCGGGAGCTTCGCTCCCTTTCGCGGGCAGGGCCCGCTCCCACAAGCCAAGCCCCACAAACCGAGCTTCGTAGAGGGTCCGGGCGGTTATTTGGACCCGTGGCGGTTCCGCTACCCATTGCCCCGCGTCCCGGATACGGAGCTACGAACACCGGAGCACCACGGGTCTCTGGGAGCCTGCCGGGTGGCTAGCGCCACCCTTTCGCTTGCAGGCAAGCTCCCACACTTAGTTACAGCCCCCGGCGTTTTCATAGTCGCCATCGACCACGGTATTGATCCACTGCCGCATCAGCGCGGTGGCGCCATCGTGGGCCACGCTGCGCGCGATCGGCGGCATCATGCGCTGCGGATCGTTCGCCGCTTCCATGCGGCAGGTGACGATCGAATCGTCGCTGCTGCCCGGCACCACCACATGCTGGCGCCCGCAGGAGCCGCCGCCGGTGGCGGTGGGTTTCTTGCAGATGCCGTAGCCCGCGTCCACGGCGCGGAAATGATCCAGGTAGTAGCCGGTGTTGGACGCCGCGCCCTTATCGTTATGGCAGTGCTGGCAGTTCACTTCCAGATAGGCGCGCAGGCGGTGCTCGATGTCCGCCGGTGAATGGGCGGTGTCGCCGCCGTCGCCGGGCACGTTCCAGCGCGGCAGCCGTTCGATATTGGTGGCCACGCCCTGCCCGTCCAGTTCCAGTTCCGGCGCGCCCGCCAGCAGGCCCTGGTCGATCCAGTACTGCAGCTGGTTGACGCGCGGGAAGCCGGCCTGGCCGGCGGTGCCCATGAAGCTGCTTTCCGGCTGGTAGGCGCGGTTGAGATTGCGCGGCTTGGGCCCGATCGGCGCGCTGCCGGCGGGTTGGTCGTCGTTACCGTGGCAGGTGATGCACTGGTTGGCGTTGGGCACCGAGTAGCTGTCGGTGGCGCCGCTGATCAGGGTGCCGGTATCGGCGTCGCGGAAGTGCCAGTTCACCGCGCGGCTGCCACCGCCGGGGGTCAGCACCGCCACCGGCGCGCCCTGATCGTCCTGTTGCCAGATGTAGGGCAGCCCGGCCCAGAACGCCTTGCCGCTCTGGCTGACCCTTTTGATCAGCAGCCGGGTTTCCACCAGCTCTTCGCTGCTGTTGGCTTCGTCGGTGAACGCGAAGGTCTTGGCGATCACGGTGCCGACCGGGAAGTCGATGGTGCCGTTGACGTTGTTGCCGTCCTGACCGTCGCGGTAGATCGCCTGTTCGCCGGGCGGAATAAAAGCGACCCGGTACTTGGTGGCGTGGTCGGAGAACAGCTTGCTGTTCAGCACGAACGGCACCCCCCCTTCGTGGGGCAGGCTGCGCGGATCGTCCGCGTCGGCGAACAGGTTGTACTGCGACAGCAACGGGCAATCCACTTCCAGGGCCGCGCGATTGATTTCGCCCTCTTCCACTTCCGCCTCGCAGAGGTGCGCGATGTACTCCTCCGACGCGGCCGGATCGAAATCACCGCTGGGCTCGAACGGCGGGATTTCCACCCTCGGCAACGACGGCAGCACGCTACCGAAACGCGCCTGGCAGTCGTGGTCGGACAGCTTGGTGTCGGACGGGAAATTAAGCAGGCCGCCGACAATATCCAGCAAGCCGCCCGGGGTGAGAAGCGACAGATCCTGATCGAGCAGGCCGATCACCAACTCCAGGCCATCGGTGCCGTGGAAATTCAGATAGGGCGCGCTGTCGTCGGACAGGTCGTTGTCGTGGATACAGGACCCCCAGCGCGGCAGCTTCCGGTTGCCCTGGTCATCGAATTTGTAGGCGTTGTAATGACAGGCCGGGTTGGGATGCTGGTTGGTGTGCAGCGGTTTGCCGTGCTCGTCCTTGGGCACCGGCTTGCCCTCGGCGTCCACCGGATAGGGGCAGTCCTCGTCCAGGTCGTCACGCAGGCCGTCCCAGATGATGTGCGCGCCCTTGCCCAGGTTGGCCAGGTTTTGCAGGCTCGACAGCAGCTCCGCCGGGTCGTTGATGGTGGGCAGGTTCTTCAGGCCGATCAGCGTTGGCAGTACGCTTTCAATTTCGCCGTTGAGGGTTTTCTCCAGATCCGGCGGCGGCAAGTCGTACCCGGATTTGCGCATCACGTTATCGTGAATGTGCAGGCCTTCGGTGTAGGGATCGAGCTTTTTATCGGCGGTGCCGCCGGGGCCGTCGATCAGTTCATAGCTGATATAGAGCACCGCGGCGGTGCTGTGATCTTCGAACACATTGTCGACCACTTCGATGTTGTCGTACCCCAGGGTGATGAAACCGACGCCGCGGGGCACCACCGACACCAAGCCGCTGTGCGCGAAATTATAGGTGTTGTTGTTGCGGGCGGTGTTGTTGAGCATCACCGAGGTATCGCCATACTGGGTGATGTTTTCCAGATCGTAGATCAGGAAACCGCCGGTGTTGCACTCCGCCACATTGGAATCGTATTCGCCGCCCTGCACGTTTTCGATCTCAAAACCCATGACGTTGTACACCGCGCGGCTGTCACGAATGATGGCGGTGTTGGTCTGGCCCACGTAGATGCCGGCGTCGGAGGCGCCCACGGACTCCGAGCCCTCGACCAGAATGTTTTCCGACTCCACCGGGTAGATGCCATAGCGACCGCTGTCAGAGCTGGGCACGTAATCCGGTGCCGGGTCGCCCTCATTGAACGGCGGCGCGGTACAGGCCACGTTCAGGCGCTGCGGATAGTTTTGCTCGGTGATCAGGCCGCCACCGCCGGACCAGATCGCGCGCACGTTACTCAGCGTGCCCCATTTGACGCCCTTGAGCTTAAAGGCGTCGCCGGGCGAATCGAGGATGGTCAGATCGCGCACGGTGATACCGCGAACATTGAGCGCCTCAAGACCCGTGACGTTGGCGCTGTCGCGGAACGACAGCACCGTTTTGTCTTTCCCGCAGCCCTTGATCACCACGTTCTCGGTGGCCTGGATCAACAAGCCCTGGTCCAGATTGAAATAGCCGCAGGCGAATTCCAGCGTGTCCCGGGGACGCAACTGGATCATGGCGTTGACCATGTCCTCGGTGGCGTCCTCGCCGGGCTCGATCAGAAAGGTGCGGCCCTCGGTGAACCGGTCCGGTTCCTCTTCCTCGGGCTGATTGGGCGTCGGTGTCGAGGTGGCGCCGCCATCGCTGCCGGAGTCACCGCCGCAGCCACTGAGTGTCAGGCCCAGCAGTAACGTGATCAGTGATAACCAGGATCTTTTGCCGTTCATGGTCGTTCCCCTGTTGGTATTGGCCGCCCCGTTCATCGCGGGGCCTGCTCCAGTCTTTCCCACATACGCAGATACGCTTCGGCGGAGGTGAACAGCTGGTTCACCGCGTCATCGATCCGCTCCCGGGGGCGGTCACTGTTCGCCATCATGTCGGCGATCTGGTCCGCGTAGAGGCCGTAGTGGGCCACGCCCCGGCCCTCGTAAAGGCTGAATTCATGGTCGCCGGTGCGCTGCGCGTCGAAACGCACGCGCCCGTCCACGGACAGAAACGGGTAGAGGTCGTCCTGTTGTTCCGGAGTTCCCGGATTGCCCGCCAGCTGGGCGATGCCGTTGACGTCGGAGGCGAAGCCGGCGCCACCGAAGGGCCCCACCTTGAGCGCCTCGTCGCGGGGCCTGTGGCCGTCGCGGGTAAGCTCATCCACCCAGTGGCCGCGCACGCTGCCGAACGACGCCGCCACGCCGCCCTGGGCGGCCACGCGGTCGCGCAGGGCTTCGCTGCCGCCCCAGGCACCGTGGCTGTTAATCACCGGGTAACCGCGCCGGGCCGTGAGCGCCAGAATCTGGTCCGCCGCCTTGCGGCTGATGTGATCGGTCTCGATCATCATGCGGCGCTTCATCAGTTCCTCGATCAGGAAGAAGCCCAGGTCGGACAGCCCGCGGGTATTGCAGAGATGCTCGGTGCCACGGCGCGGGTCGTACTCCGCCAGTTGCTCAGGCGTGGCGGGAAAACGGTCGCCCACGTAATCCAGTTGGAACAGCAACTGGTCGAGGATACCCAGCGGCGCCAGCGGGTCCGGCAACGACGACACCGGCGGCGCGTCGGCGCCGTGATCATGGGCGCAGGTTTCGAACTCGACGGTGTGGCCGGTCTCGAGAATGTTGCCGGCATAGAGCACCGGGCCAATGCCAATGCCGGAGGAAAGATCCGGCAGGTGGCCGCCGAAGGCGTTATCGAATTTGTGCACCGGGAACAGGCTGCGCACATCCATCGCGTAGAGGCGGTCGAGCCGCGCCACGATCTGCTCGCGGGTGCACTCCGGGGCGCCCAGGAACTCACCGCAGTTGAGCACCTTGGACGCTTCCACACCGAGGATCACCGCCATCTTGCCGTCGCCGATCACCTCCCGCGCCTGGGCCGGATCGGTGACGATGCGGAACCAGCCCTCGCCGGGGCCGCCGTGCTGGGCGTCGATATAGTCCTGCATGGCGTGCATCTGCGTCGCCTGCATTTCGATCGCCGCCATGGGGTCGCAGTCGTTCTGCTTTTGCGGGTTGATCTGGCACAGCACCTGGTTATGCACCAGATGGTTGACGAGGATTTTCAGGCCGGCGAGATGGGCCCGCTCAATCCAGCGGTAGTAGCTCTGGTGGTGTTGCAGGGAATCATGGCGCGGCCAGAACTCGTAGCCGGGCCAGCCTTCGGTGGTGTGCGGCCCCGGGTTGCTGGTGACCTGTTCCACCAGGCCGGTCAGTCCCTGTGGGCCATGATTGACGGCGCAGTCGTCCAGGGCATGGTCGACGCCGAAGGGGTGGAAAGGGTCGCCGTAATTAACCCGCCCGCCGATGAACTCATAGGCGGAAATGTGGCTGTGGGTGTCGACGAAACCGAACACATCGTCGTCGTCCAGCCCTTCCACGTTCTGGAAACGGGGCACTTCACGCAGGTAGTTGGCCGGGCCTTCCTCGGCCACGGTGGCATTGAGTTCCGCTTCCGGGTAGGCGTCGCATCCCTGGGCCGGCACCAGATGAAACCGGTTTGCGTCGCTCTCCAGCGACGGCGATGCCAGGGTGAGGCCGTCCTCGCCCACCGTCAGCAGCAGGCCGGTGGCGTCGGAGGCCAGCGTGAAGGTTTCGCCGTCACTGCGATTCAGATTCCAGACCGCCAGATCGCTGGCCCGATCGACTTTGCCCAGGGTCGGCCGGAGGGTGTTCTCCCCCAGCCGGCCGCCGGCCACTTCCAGGCTCTCGCCCAGTTCCCGCAGTACACCCCCCAAGGGCGCTACCGGGTCCAGTACCAGATTCAGGGTGTCGCCCAGGCCGGCGACCAGATAGCTGACTTCCGCGATCAGGCGGCCGCCGCCATCGAGCAGTTCCCCGGCCGGATCGGAAATGCCCAACAGCTCTTTAGCGCCGCTTTCCCCCGGCTCGCGCCGGTAATCGGAGAGCAACAAATAGGACCCCAGGGCCGTGGGCTTCATATAGAACGCGGCCGCCCGGCCCGGGTCCACCGTCAAACCGTAGCGACCGTCCAGACCGCTGAGGTAGTGCCCGCCGGCGTACAGGTGGTAGCAGCCGTTGGCGAACTGAAAGCGATTCAGCGCCTGCGGTTCCGGCTCGGGCTCCGGTTCAGGCTCCGGTTCGGGTTCCGGCTGGGACGGCGTCGGCGGGTTATTCGCCGCCCGGTCTTCGGATGACGAAGAGTCGCCACCGCAAGCGGTCACCACCAACAACACCGCCAGGAGCGCCAAGGCGGAACGCAGACCTGTCACGATCATAGTACCTTCCTGTTTCTTGTTATTAGCACGCCGGATGAGAGCGCGGATTCTATTGGTACGTTTGTACAATTAATTGCCGTGAAGGGCTGTGGCTTTATTGTGAACGCTTGGTGAACGGGCCCGGCACTCAAGTTTCCCCCGCGACCGCCGAAAATAGGCAGAACGGCCCCTGATGGAGCCCGACGCGGGCAGCTTCACTGGAAAGGGGATACTGATGCGGGGAAAGCCGGTGTCCGAAACCGAGCGCGCCAGGCTCGCCAGCCTGGACGGCTACGACATTCTGGATAGCGCCAGGGAGCGCGAGTACGACGATATCGTCCGCCGCGCCGCGACCCTGTGCCACTGCCCCCTTGCCGCGATCACGCTGGTCGGCCGGGACCGCCAATGGTTCAAGGCGTCGGTGGGCCTGCCAATGCGTGAAACCGAACGGGGCACCGCCCTGTGCGACCACACCATCCGTGGCCACGACCTGCTGGTGGTCCCCGACACCCTCCTCGACGCCCGTTTCGCCGACTACCCGGTGGTCTCCCAGCCCGGTGGCGTCCGTTTCTACGCCGGGGCGCCCCTGCACTCGGCGGAGGGCCAGGCGCTCGGCGCCCTGTGCGTGATGGACCACCGGCCCAGAACACTGGACCGGGCCGAGCAGCACTACCTGCGTTTGCTCGCCGATCAGGTGATGATGCATTTGGAATTGCGGCGTCAGAATAACCGCTTCCAGCGACTCACCGGCATCGCCGGGCGGCTGGCCCGGGTCGGTGCCTGGAGCGTGGACGTGGCCACCCGGCAGGTCAGCCTGTCCCCGGAAATTCTCGCGCTGCACAATCTGGGGCCCAGTGCCCGCATGAGCCTGGAGGAATCGCTGAACTTCTACCCGCCGGAAGAACAGCCGCGGATACGCGCGCTGTTCAGGGCGTGCATTGTCGAGGGCAAAGCCTTCGACGAAGAGCTGCAGGTCATGGATGCCAGCGGCCAGCCGTTCTGGGTACGCGGGCTGGCGGAACCGGTGTTCAACGACGACCGCCGGGTGGTCCGTATCGACGGCGCCTTCCAGGACATCAGCGAGCAACGGCGCGCCGTGATTGCCCTGGGCGAGGAGAAGACCCGCTTCGAAGCGGCGGCCCGCGCCACCGCCGATGCGATCTGGGACTGGAACTGCGCCACCGACCGGTTGTGGTGGAGCGAGGGCATGGAAACCCTGTTCGGCTATCGCGTGGCGGACCTGGAGCCGGACAGCCGCTCCTGGACCACCCGCATCCACCCGGACGACAAAAAGCGCGTGCTCACCGGCATTCACAAGGTTATCCAAAGTCAGCAGCAAAAATGGCAGGCGGAGTATCGCTTCCTGCGCAAGGACGGTGATATCGCCTATGTGTCGGACCGGGGTTACGTGATCCGCGATGAGAACGGGGACGCCGTGCGGATGGTCGGCGGCATGAGCGACGTCACCGAACGCCGCCAGTTCCTGACCAATCTGACACGCCAGGCGGCACTGCTGGACAAGTCGCGGGACGCCATCATGGTGCTCGACCTGGAGCGCCGGATCACCTACTGGAACCAGGCCGCCGAGGACATCTACGGCTGGCGCCAGGATCAGGCCCTGGGCCGGCGCATCGATGACGTGCTTGGCGAGGAGCGCGCCATCCTCGATCTGGCCACTCAGGCGCTGCTCAGCAACGGCAAGTGGAGCGGGCGTCTGACCGGCCGGGTGGTGGACGGCGAGGCGGTCATCTCCGAAGCACACTGGAGCCTGGTGGGGGGCGACCACGGCGAACCCAGGGCGATCCTGGCGATCAACACCGATATCACCCAGCGGCTGGCACTGGAAGAACAGTTGCAGCAGTCCCAGCGTCTGGAAGCCATCGGTCAACTGACCGGCGGCGTGGCCCATGATTTTAATAATCTACTGACCGTGATTCTCGGCAACGCCGAACTGCTCGAAGACCAGCTCGACCCGGCCTGTACCCTGCTCCACTCCGCGCGCCTGATACGGGGCGCTGCCGAGCGTGCCGCCGAACTGACCCGCCGGCTGCTGGCGTTCGCCCGCCGTCAGCCCCTGGACCCGGGCATCGTCGACGTCAACGAATTGATCAGCGGTCTGGCGCCGCTGCTGCGCCCCACCCTGCATGAACATCTGGATATCAGCATCCTGCCCTGCCCCGCCCCCTGGCCGGCGTTCATCGACCCCGGGCAGTTGGAATCCGCGATTCTCAACCTCTGCATCAATGCCCGCGACGCCATGGACGACAACGGCTGCATCGTGCTGGAAACCGCCAATGTGACGCTCGATCAGCACTACGCCCGGCAGCACTCCGAGGTGGCGCCCGGGGATTACGTGCAGGTGGTGGTCTCGGACACCGGCCATGGCATTCCCGCCGGCGTCCAGGAGCGGGTTTTCGACCCCTTCTTCACCACCAAGCCCAAGGGCAAAGGCACCGGTCTGGGGCTCAGCATGGTGTACGGCTTCGTCAAACAGTCCCGGGGCCACATCAAGATCTACTCCGAGCCGGGCGAAGGCACCACCGTGAAACTCTATCTGCCACGGGCCCGGGACGCGCGCCCGGAACCGTCGCCGCCGGTCAGCCCGGTACGCTACGGCAACCATAAAGAGACCGTGCTGATCGCCGAGGACGACAACGGCGTGCGCGAACAGGCGGAGCGCCAGCTGCGTGACCTGGGGTACCGGGTCCTGTCCGCCGCCGACGGCACCCAGGCGCTGGCGATACTGGAAGAACACCCTGTCGACCTGCTGTTCACCGACGTGATCATGCCGGGCGGCCCGGACGGCCCCGAACTGGCCCGCCGCGCGCTGCGCGCGCACCCCGGACTGCGCGTGCTGTACACCTCCGGCTACACGGAGAACGCCATCGTCCGGCATGGCCGCCTGGCCCCCGGCGTCCACCTGCTTGAGAAGCCTTACCAGAAGACGGATCTGGACCGGAAGATCCGCGATGTACTCGACGAGGTTCCACGATGACCACAGTAGAACAAACAATGCCGGTGTCCCGGCTGCTGGTACTGGACGACGACCCCGATATTGGCCAGACGGTGCAGAGCATGGCCGAGCGCCTCGGTTGCCGGTGCCGCGTCACCGTCGATCCGGAGGAATTCTTCGAGCTGCTGGAGGCCTGGCGCCCGACGCATATCCTGCTTGATCTGGTGATGCCCCGCATGGACGGCGTGGAGGTGATCCGCCATCTGGCCAACCGTCGCTGCGACGCCGCGCTGATCATTTCCAGCGGCCTGGGCAACCGGGTCATCGACGCGGCCAGCCGTGCCGCCAGCCAGCACCTGCTGGAGATGGCCGGCGTGCTCGCCAAACCTTTTTCACTGCGCGATCTCCGCCAGCTACTGGGGCAGGCCCGTCAGGCGGGGCCGGCGCCGCGCCGGGGCGGGCGGGCGCCGCAGCCGGACATCACGGCCGCCATGCTCGACCAGGCCATCCGCGACAACCAGATCGACCTGGCCTACCAGCCCAAGGTGCGTTGCACCGACGGCAATCCCACCACCGGCTTCGAGGCGCTGGCCCGCTGGCACCACCCGGAGATCGGCGCCATCCCTCCGGACCGCTTTATCCCCCTGGCGGAGCGCGAGGGACTGATTCAGGTCCTGACCCGGCAGGTGCTGGTCAAAGCGTGCACCGCCATGGCCGCCATTATGAAACGCCAGGGGCCCGGCGCCGCCGACTGGAGCATGGCGGTGAATCTGTCCGCGCGCTGCCTGAACCAGTTCGATATGGCGGACCGGCTGGTCGATCTCTGCCAGCAACATAACCTGCGGCCTCACAACCTGACCCTGGAACTCACCGAAACCGCCGCCATGGAGGACGGCGTGCTGGCCCTGGACCTGCTCACCCGCTTGCGGATGAAAGGCTTTCAACTGGCCATCGACGATTTCGGGGTGGGCTATTCGTCCATGGTGCAACTGGCCAAGCTGCCGTTTTCCGAGCTCAAGCTGGACCGTTCCTTCGTCAATGCCGCCGAACACTCCCGGGAAGCCCGCACCATCGTTGAGTCGGCGGTGGCGCTGGGCCATCAGCTGGATCTGAAGGTGATCGGCGAAGGCGTGGAGACCGCCGAATCGCTGGCGTTTCTCGGCCAGGTCGGGTGTGACTTCGTGCAGGGGTATTTTATTGCGCGGCCCATGCCGGAGGGGGAGATTGGGGGGTGGTTGGAGAAACGGGAGGGGGTGAGTTGAGAGGTTTGGGCGCGCTGGGGCGCGCCTAGAGGGAGGGATTGATTCGCAGGCGCAGCCTGCTCACCCCTTCGGGGCGTCGCCGCGTCGCGGCGACGTCCTGCGCCGGCCCTGAGGGCCGGCTTGTCGAACCGGAGGGTTCTCACCAAGGCCTCCCTCTCCGCCATACACAAAAAAGCCCGGCACTGGCCGGGCTTTT
>CAZKWA010000015.1:35509-55285 GCA_964556345.1 uncultured Alcanivorax sp. | reverse complement strand
GACCTGTCCACCATGACGGTGTCCACGGAAGTCTCCGAAGCGGATGTGGACCGGCTTGAAATCGGCATGCCGGTGTACTTTTCCACCCTGGGCAACAGCGGCGTGCGCTATGACAGCACCCTGCGCCAGGTGCTGCCCACCCCGGAAGTGGTCAATAATGTGGTGCTCTACACGGCCGAGTTCGACGTGGCCAACCCGGACAACGTCCTGATGTCCGGCATGACCGCGCAGGTCTTTTTCGTGGTGGAGGCCGCCGAGGGCGCCCTCAGCGTGCCCGCGTCGGCGGTGAAAAGCGGCGCCGACGGCCCTTACGTGGAAGTGCCCGCCGGCAAGGGCCGGCTGGAAAAACAGCCGGTGAAAACCGGCGTCACCGACCGCGTGCGCGTGCAGATCACCGACGGGCTCGCCGAAGGCGACACCGTGGTGATCGGCAAGGTCCAATCGCAAAGCCAGGACGAACCGCGCCGCCGGGGTCTGTTCTGATGGCGCCCCTGATTGAACTGCGCGACATCCGCAAACGCTTTCCCGGCGGCGACCAGGACGTGGAGGTGCTGCACGGCATTTCGCTGACCATCGAAGCCGGCGAGTGCGTGGCGATCATGGGCAGCTCCGGTTCCGGCAAATCCACGCTAATGCACCTGCTCGGTTGCCTGGACCGGGCCAGCGACGGCGAGTACCGCTTCGCCGGCCAGGACGTCAACGCCATGGATCACCAGGAACTGGCCTGGCTGCGCCGGGAAATGTTCGGTTTCGTGTTCCAGAGCTATCACCTGATCGGCACCGCCAGCGCCTGGGAAAACGTGGCGCTGCCGGCGATCTACGCGGGCATGCACCGCGACGAACGCCGGGCCCGCGCCCGGGCGCTGCTCACCGAGCTGGGCCTGGGCGAGCGCCTGGACCACCGCCCCAACCAGTTGTCCGGCGGTCAGCAGCAGCGGGTGTCCATCGCCCGGGCGTTGATGAACGGCGGCCGGGTGATCCTCGCCGACGAACCCACCGGCGCCCTCGACAGCCACAGCGGCGAGGCGGTGATGGCCCATCTCACCGGGCTGGCGGATCGCGGGCACACGGTGATTTTGATCACCCATGATCCGGAAGTGGCCGCCCACGCGGACCGCATCATCGAGCTGCACGACGGTGACATTATCGCCGAGACCCGCAACCGTCCCCGACGCGCCGCGGCCGAGACGCCCACGTCGCGGGCGCCGCCGGCGGAATCCGGCCTTCCGGAGCCCGGCGAGATCCCGGAAGCGGTGACCATGGCGCTGCGCTCATTGCGCGCCAACTGGCTGCGCACCCTGCTGACGCTGCTCGGCATCGTGATCGGCGTGGGCGCCGTGGTGGTGATGCTGGCGATCGGCCAGGGCGCCAAACAGGACGTGGTGGCGCGCATCGGTGATATGGGCACCAACCTGTTGGTGATCCGCCCCGACCGGGGACAGCAACGCAGCGCCGACGGCGTGGTGGCGACCCTGGTGCCCGCCGACGCCGAGGCGCTGGAAAGCCTGCCCAATGTGCGGGTGGCGGTGCCGGAGATTTCCGGGTCCGCCACCGCCCGCGCCCTGGGCCGTGACGTCAGCACCTCGGTGAAAGCGGTGTCCGCCGCCTACCCCTCCCTGCGCGACTGGGAGCGCTCCGCCGGCATCTTTTTCAACGCCGACGACGAAGCGCGCTACGCGCCGGTGGCGGTGATCGGCGAAACCGTGCGCGAGAATCTGTTCCCGGACAGCGACCCGCTGGGGCAATTCGTGTTGCTCAACAGCATTCCCTTCCAGGTGATCGGCGTGATGAGCGAGCAGGGCGCCACCAACTGGGGCGACGACCAGGACGATGTGGTGTTCGTGCCGCTCTCCACCGGCACCCTGCGCCTGTTCGGGCAGAACTATCTGCGCTCGATCACCCTGGCGGTGGAGGACATCGCCGCCATCGACGCCACCGAGCAGGCGGCGGTGGACCTGCTGGTGGAGCGTCACGGCACCAAGGACGTGCGGGTGTTCAACATGGCCTCGTTGCTGGACATGATCTCCGACACCCAGAACACCCTCACCATGCTGCTCGGCTCGATCGCGGCGATCTCGCTGCTGGTGGGCGGCATCGGCGTGATGAACATCATGCTGGTGAGCGTCACCGAGCGCATCCATGAAATCGGTATCCGCATGGCCACCGGCGCCCGGCAGCGCAATATCCTCCAGCAGTTTCTCACCGAAGCGGTGGTGGTCTCCGCCCTGGGCGGCATCATCGGGGTGCTGGGTGGCGTGGCCGTGGGCGTGCTGCTGAAAGTGTTCGGGCTGCCGATCCTGTTTTCCGCCACCGTGGCGGCGGCCGCCTTCCTGTGCGCGGCGGTGATCGGCCTGGTGTTCGGCTTCGCGCCGGCGCTCAAGGCGGCGCGGCTCAACCCGGTGGAGGCGCTTTCCAATGAATGAACCGACCTTGGCCCCCACATCAATGCGCCCGCGAACACTTTTGGCGGTCGCCCTTGGCGTGGTGTTATTGGCCGGGTGCGCGATGCGGTCGGGCCTGGAAACACCGGAGCCGGACGCGCCGGCGCAGTGGGAGAACCAGCTCGCCGACAGCCGCGCGGCGGTGGCCAACCCGGCCTGGTGGCAGGGCTTCGGCAGCGACGAGTTGAACCAGCTGGTGGCCCGGTCGCTCACCGACAATACCGATCTGCGCGCCGCCGCCGCCCGGGTGCTGCAGGCCGAGGGCCGTTTGCAGCAGGCCGGCGCGTCGCTGTTCCCGAGCCTGTCCCTGGACGGCGGCGCGTCCACCTCCGGCGCCTTCGGCGGCACCAGCAGCGACAGCTTTCAACTGCGCGCCAACGCCAGCTACGAGCTGGACCTGTGGGGCCGGCTGCGCAACAACAAGGCGATCGCCGAGGCCAACCTGGACGCCAGTCGCTTCGACCGCGACAGCGTGCGCCTGACGGTGCTGGCCAGCGTCGCCAACACCTGGCTGCAATGGCGTTATCTGGAAGACCGGCTGGCCCTGGCCGAGGACAGTCTGGCGCTGGCGGAGCGGGTGCTGGAGCTGGTCGAGGCCAAGGTGCGCTACGGCGCGGTGTCGCCCCAGGACCTGGCCCAGCAGCGCACCCTGGTGGCCAATCAGCGCGCCGCCCTGCCGGACCTGCGCCAGCAGGCCCGGGAAACCCGCTACGCGCTGGCGGTGCTGGTGGGCGACACGCCCCAGGGTTTTATGTTGACCGGCGGCGGGCTCGACGAACTGACCGTGCCCGAGATCGAGCCGGGCCTGCCCGCCGAAGTGCTGGCGCAACGCCCGGACGTGGGCCGTGCCCTGGCCAATCTGATGGCCGCCGACTACGGCGTGGCGGTGGCGCGCAGCGCCTACTGGCCGTCGCTCAGCCTCACCGGCGGCGCCGGCTACGCCAGCAGCTCCCTGAGCGATCTGTTCGACGGCGACGCGGTCTACAGTCTGGCGGCCTCGCTCAGCCAGCTGTTGTTCGACGGCGGCCAGGTGCGCGGCGAGAACACCACCGCCCGCGCCGCCTGGCTGGAGCAGGTGGCCAATTATCGGGGCGTGCTGCTCACCGCGCTCTCCGAGGTGGACCAGAGCCTGGGCAGCATCGACGCCCTGGAACAACAGGCGCAATACCGGCGCGAGGCCCTGGCTCAGGCGCGCCGCGGTTTTGAAATCGCCGAGGTGCGCTATCGCGAGGGCGAGATTGAACTGACCTCGGTGCTGGACGCCCAGACCAGCCTCAACAGCGCGCGCCAGAATACGATCGACCAGCGTTACAACGAACTGGTGGCGCGGGTGACCCTGTACCGGGTGCTGGGGCAGGGCCTGGCCGGCTTCTCCGAGGCGCCCTGAAGGGCGCCCGCGAGCGGTCGCCGTTCCGCTATAATTCCGCCATGTCCGTAGCGCTGGTTTACCACCCGTCTTACAGCTTTCCGTTCCCCGGCCGGCACCGCTTTCCCATGGAAAAGTTCCGGCTGCTGCACGAACGGCTGCGCGACGCTGGCATCGCCGCCCCGGCCAACCTGCATCGCCCCGGCCGGGCGCGCCCGGCGCTGCTGTCGCTGGCACACTGCCCGGAGTATCTCGATCGCTTTCTCGGCAACCGGCTCGGCGAGCGGGAAGCCAAACGCATGGGCCTGCCCTGGAGCGAAGACCTGGCCCGGCGCACCTGCATCGCGCCGATGGGCACGCTGCTCGCCGCTCAGTTGGCGTTGAAACACGGCGTCGCCTGTCATCTGGCCGGTGCCACCCACCACGCCCACTACGACTTCGGTTCCGGCTTCTGCATTCTCAACGACCTGGCGATCACCGCCCGGGCGCTGCGCGTCGCGGGGCTGGTGAAACGGGTGCTGATTTTTGACTGCGACGTGCACCAGGGCGATGGCACCGCCGCCATCCTCACCGACGATGCGGACCTGTTCACCTGCTCGATCCATTGCGAGAAGAACTTCCCCACCCGCAAGACGCGCAGCGATCTTGACGTCGGCTTGCCCGTGGGCCTGGAGGATGAGGGCTACCTGGCGGTGGTCGAGGAAACGCTCTCGGATTTGCTGCGCCAGCTCCAACCCGACCTGGTGCTGTACGATGCGGGGGTGGACGTGTACGCCGGTGACCCCCTGGGGCGGCTTGCCGTCAGCCTGACCGGCCTGGCCGAGCGCGAACGCCGGGTGCTGACCCTGTGTCGCGAGCGGGACGTGCCGGTGGCCACCGTGATCGGCGGCGGCTACGACGACGACCGGCCCTCGCTGGCCCGGCGCCACGCCCTGGTCGTGGAAGCGGCCCACCAATTATGGAGGTGGTAATGAGCAAAGCCCTGTTGATCATGGCCCATGGCAGCCGCGCGGAAATCGCCAACGACGAATTCCGGCTGCTGGTGGAACAGGTGGCGGAACACAGCCACGACTACGTGGCGGTGCTGCCCTGTTTTCTGGAGTTGGCGCGGCCCTCACTGCTGGAAGCCCTGCAGCAAATCGAGCATCAGCCGGTGGAGACGGTGCAGGTTTATCCGTTGTTTTTTAACAGCGGCAAGCATGTGTCCCGGGACATTCCCGAACAGATCGAAGAAGCCCGCCAGCGCCACCCGCACCTGCGCATTGAGCTGCTGGAATACTTTGGCAACGCCGGCGGCCTGGTGGCCCTGGTGCGCGATCACATCGATGCCCAGAGCTAGCGGGCGCCACGTTCAGAACGTCCGGGCGACGATCAGCCCGCCCCACAGCACATTCCTGTCGGCGGGGCCTTCGCGGACCTCCGAAGTGTGCCCGCGCAGCACATAGCTGAGCCGCCAGCCGCCGGCGAAGGATTGGGTATAGCCGAGCCAGGTTTCCAGAATCAGGTGGTTCAGTTCGTCGGAATCGTAGGTCACCTCGCTGTCACGGAACTGGCCCTGAAGGAAGGCGTTGTAGCCCCGAGCCACCACGGCGGCGCCACCCCACGCATAGCTCTCGGTGCGCGCCGGGCCGCCGTTGCCCCGTGCCGAGCCCTCGCCGTAGCTGGCCAGCTCCGGATTGAACCGCCACCAGGGTTCGGCGATGCGCCCGCCGCGAAAGCTCAGGCTCCAGCGCGCTTCGGTGAGATAGCCGGCGGACGCCTGCACGGTGCTTTTCAGCTCCAGGTTCGGTGACGACCCATCCAGGTATTTCTGCCGCGCCACCGTGTAGCGGGCGGTGGGTTCGCCGCCTTCGCTGATCTGATGGTCCCAGCCTTCGGCGTGTTCGCTGCCGATCACTTTGTGCACCGCGTTCTGGCCGTTACCGACAATGGCGAGGCCGAGCGCGCCCACGGTCAGGCTGCTGTGCCAGGCCAGGTTTTCGCGCGGGTCGATCCGTACCCGGGATTGCGACAGGTAGATCAGGCTGGCGTAGGGACGGTCGTCATGAATCGGCGTCGACACGTCTTTGTTCTCCGGCGTGAAACCGAACAACCCGAACTCGATGCTGTGGCCGTCGACGTTCTCCGACCCGTGGCCGTCGACGCCGATCAGCCCGTCCAGGGCGCCGAGCAGGGGATCCAATGAGTACCCGGCATCGCGGGCGTCCCGGCCGGTGTAGGAAAAGCTCAGGCCATAGGTGTAATCCTGGTCCCGATTGGAGGGCACCAGGGCGTCGTTGTCGAAGGCGAACGACCAGCTTTCCTTGTCCGGCTCGCGAAGCGGCTCGGGTCGGGGCCGGCGCGGCGCGCGCTCCTCCCGTTCCAGCAACGCCAGTTGCACCCCGTCGGTGGACCAGGCGGCCGGGTCGAAGGCCGGCGCCGGGCGGGTTTGCGCTAAAAGGGCCGGGGCCGCGCCCAGGCCGATTAAAAAAACGACCGTCAGCAGCAGGCCGCCGTTGGGGTGAACGCCCCGCCGTGGGGCGGCGTATTCAGATGCATTGTCCATCGTTCTCCGTTCCACAGACATATCGCCGATATTGGGGGCGCTACGCTAAGCGCGCGCCCGTTATCGGCGGTAGGTCAAAACTGGCGGTTTCTTGCCCGTTTCTGCGGAACGGATTTGTTTTTCCGCGACGTTTTATCAGCGCAGTCGATAGGTGAGTGAGGCCGTGATGCTGCGCTCGGCGCCGAAATAGCAGTAGTTCAGTGAATAGCAGGACGCCACGTATTCCTTATCCAGCAGGTTGTTGGCATTGATGCGCGCGCTCAGGCCGCGCACGCCCAACTGCCCGAAGTCATATCCCAGGCTGGCGTCCATCAGCGTGTAGGACGGCAGGTTCAAGGTGTTGGCGCGATCCACTTCGATGCCCGACAAATAACGCACGCCCAGGCCCAGATCCAGGCCGCTCAGCGCGCCGCCGGCGAAGTGGTAGTGGCCCCAGGCGGTGGCCTGGTTGCGGGGGGCCTGGTTGACGCGGTTGCCTTCGATGTCCTCTTCCGCTTCCACGTATTCGATGTCCGTGTAGGTGTAGCTGGCTTGCAGCCGCAGCCGGTCGGTGACCTGGGTCTGGGCGTCCAGCTCCACGCCCCGGGAGCGGATTTCGCCTACCGGTACGTAGACCGCCGCCTGGGGCTCGCGGATCGCCAGGTTCTCCTGATCAATGTGGAACAGGGACAGCGTGTACAGCCCCCGGCCCTGGCGCGGCTGGTACTTCAGGCCGGTTTCATACTGGGTGCCTTCGGTGGGCTCCAGAGGGTCGCCGTCGGCGTCGGTGTAGACGCTGGGGTTGAACGATTCCGAATAGCTCACATAGGGCGAAAGGCCGTTATCCATGCGGTAGAGCGCGCCGGCGCGGCCGCTGAACTGCTCGGGGTCCTGGCTGGAGCGGGTGTGGGTGTCGGTGTTGACGTTGGCGGTGCGCACCCAGTCGTGGCGGCCGCCCAGGGAGAAGCGCCAGTTGTTCAGCGCGATCTGATCCTGGACATAGACACCGGTCTGGATCAGCTTGCGCTCGTGCAGCACCGGGTTGCTGATCGACACCGGCGCCGCGCCGTATTGCGGGTCGAAGGCGTCGATGGCCGGGAAGCTGCCGGAGGCCCAGGCGGCGTCCACGTCGCGGTGCTGATAGTCCACGCCCACCAGCAGGGTGTGGCGCAGCGCACCGGTGGCGAACAGGCCCTGCAACTGGTTATCCACGCTGTAGGCGTCCAGTTGTTCGTCGGCGCCGGAGTAGTAGCGGCTCAGTTGGTCCGTGTTGCCCACCCAGGCGAAGCTGTACACCTGCTGCAAGTCCACGTCACTGGTCAGGTAGCGGGCGTTCTGCTGCAGGCTCCAGTCGTCGTTGAAGAAATGGCGAAGCTGGTAGCCGACCATCTTTTCGGTGCGGGAAAACCGCTCATAGGCGGGCTCGCCTTCAAAAAAATGGTTGGAAATATAGCGGCCGTTGCGCGGGTAAAGCGTGCCTTCGGCGGGCACGCCGCTGTGGCTGCCGCCTTCCGGGTCGTCCTGGAAGTAGGCCATCAGATCGAGGGTGGTATTGTCGCCCAGGTCCAGCGTCAGCGACGGCATGATCGCCCGGCGCTTGTGTTCCAGGTGGTCGAACTGGGTGTCGCCCTGATCGGTCAGCCCCACCACCCGGTAGGCGGCGCCGTCGCCGAGCGGTCCGGCGAAATCGAAGGCGGCGCCCCGGTAGTGGTTGCTGCCGGCGCTGAAGGTCACTTCCTGGCGGGTTTCGAACAGCGGTTTCTTGCTGGTCAGGTTGACCAGGCCGCCCGGCGAGGCGCGGCCGTACAGCACCGAGGTCGGGCCCTTGACGATCTCCACCCGTTCCAGGAAGTAGGGGTCGATCTGCATGGAGCTGAAGGTGCCGCCGTCGCCCATGGTTTTGAGACCGTCGAGATAGACGTTATCGATGCTGTCGTCGGAGAAGCCGCGCAGCACCACATAGTCGTAGCGCTGGGACGCGCCGATCTGTTCGGTGAACACGCCCGGGGTGTAGCGCAGCGCCTGCTGCACGGTCTCCGAGCCCTGTTCCTCGATCTGCTCGTGGCGCACCACGTTGATTGTCTGCGGTGTTTCCAGGGTCGGCGTATCCACTTTGGTGGCCACCCGGGCGGAAACCGCCACCGGCGCCAGCGCATGGCTGGTGTCGGGCGCCGGCTCCAGGGTGACGCTGCCGTCCGCGTTGCGGCGATGGCGTAACCCGCTGCCGGCCAGCAGACGGGTAAGCGCCTGGTCGGTGGTGTAGTCGCCGGCCAGCGCCGGGCTCCGCTTGCCGCGTGTCATGTCGGCGTTATAGATCAGTTGGACGCCGGTGTCTTCGGCCAGTTCGGCCAGGGCGCTGTCCAGCGGTTGCGCGGCGATATCCAGGCTCGCCGCCCGGGCGCCGGCCAGCAGGGCGAGGCCGGCGAACAGCGCGGTGGCGCGCAGAGTGTCTTTCATCATGGGGCGTGGTCCTCTCTGTCGGATGCAAATACAAACCATTTGCGATCTGGTGACAGGGAAGACGAAGCGGCCGCCGGTTTCTGAACCAGGGCGCTTCTGAAAAAATGCCCTAATAGAGAATCACCACGCCGGGCAGGCGCCGCGTGGTCAGCGGCAGTGTCTGGCTCAAGGCGCTGAGGGCGGCGTCCGGCTTGGCGGTGTCGAAGGTGCCGCTGAAGCGCCGCTCGCCCAGCGCGCGGTTGAGGAGGATCAACCGGTCCGGATGATGCGGCGCCAGCTCCTGGAGGATCTGTTCCAGTGGCTGATCGCGGAACACCAGCCGGCCTTCCAGCCAGGCGAGCACCCGGCCCACGTCCACCCGCTGGCTGTCGCCCAGCCGGCCCCGCGTCCAGTGCACTTGTTCGCCGGCCTTCAGTGTCAGCCGGCGGTGCTCGCCGGTGGCGATCACCTGGCCTTCGGCCACGGTCAGGCGCACCCGGTCGCCGCTGTCGCGGCGCACTTCGAAGCGCGTGCCGGTGACGCGCACGCGCGCGTCGCCGGCGTCCACCAGGAAGGGCCGCGCCGGGTCCGGGGCCACCTGGAAGTAGGCGCGGCCGCGCAGCAGGCTGACCCGGCGCCGCTCGCCGCTCAGGTCCAGGTTGATGGCGCTGTCGCCGGCCAGGGTGACGCGGCTGCCGTCGGCCAGGGTCAGCACGCGCTGTTCGCCGGCGGCGGTGCGTTGGTCCGCGCCCCACACCCGCCAGGGCAATTGCGCCGCCGCCACCACCATCAACACCAGCACCGCCGCCGCCAGCCAGGCCCGGCAATGGCTCAGGGCGCGGGTGATGTACTTGCCCGCCATGCGTTCGGAGACCCCCAGACGGGTGCCGATTTCCCGTTGGGTCAGGCCCTCCAGGCGGTTCCACAGCAGCGCCTGGCGGACATGCTCGGGCAGCTCGGTAAGCGCGGCCTGCACGCCGGCGAGAGCCTGGGCGCTGCTGGCGGCGGCTTCCGGCGTGGGCGCTTCGCTTTCCAGGCGCAGGGCCGGGTCGTGAAGCGCCACGGTGGCCGGGCGGGCACGTTGCTGGCGCAGGTGGTCGATCAGCAGGTTGCGGGCGATGCGGAACAGAAAGGCCCGTGGATTGTTAAGCGGGGCGCCGTTGTCCGCGCCGCCGCGCTCCAGGCGTCGCAGCCGCAGGTAGACCTCCTGACAGAGGTCGGCGGCCAGCTCCGGGGAGCCCACGCGGCGGCTGAAATAACCGTTTAATTCCGGGACGTATTGTTGAAACAGGTGGTCGGCGCGCATTCTGGTCGCCCGCTGGCAAACGTGACTGATAATGATTCGTGATTGCGATGCGGGCGATTATGCCACCATCCGGGCGGGCGGTGCTAGCGGGGCGCCCGGTAGGCGCGGCTGCGGTGGCCGGGCTTGCTGAACACCCATTGCCAGAGCTGGATGTTGCGGGCGCGGAAGGCGCCGGCGCACACATTCAGATAGTAGCGCCACATGCGGTAGAAGCGCTCGTCGTAGCGGTGCTTGAGTTTCGGCCAACCGGCCTGGAAGTTGGCGTCCCAGGCTTTCAGGGTGCGGGCGTAGTCCGGGCCGAAATTGTGCAGGTCCTCCACCACGAAGCCGGGTTCGGCGGCGCGGGCGATCTGCTTGACCGACGGCAGCTCGCCGTTGGGGAAGATGTACTTGTCGATCCAGGGGTCATGGCTGTTGCTGCTTTCGTTGGTGCCGATGGTGTGCAGCAACATCAGGCCGCGGTCCTTGAGCAGGCCCAGCGCGGTATCCATGAAGGTGCGGTAATTGCGGCGGCCGACATGCTCGAACATCCCCACCGAGACCACCCGGTCGTAGCGGCCGGACACCGCCCGATAATCCTTCAGCAGGACCTCCACGGGCAGGCCCTCGCAGCGCTCCCGGGCCAGCTGCGCCTGCTCGCTGGACACGGTGACGCCCTCCGCGCGCACCCCGTAGTGGCGGGTGGCGTATTCCAGCAGGCTGCCCCAGCCACAGCCGATATCCAGCAGGGTCATGCCCGGCTCCAGCTCCAGCTTGCGGCAAATCAGGTCCAGCTTGGCGAGCTGCGCTTCGTGCAGCGTCTCCGCGTCCTTCCAGTAGCCGCAGCTGTAGGCCATGGTATCGTCGAGCATCAGCTCGAACAGGTCGTTGCCCAGGTCATAATGCTGTTCCGCCACCTGGCGGGAGCGGCGCAGACTCTGCCGGTTGCGCAGGGTGTGGGTGAGCACCTGGAGCGCGAGCATCCAGCGGTTCTTGCCCAGATTGTCACCGCCGGCGCGCAGCATGCGGAAAGCGAACTCATCCAGGGCGGCGCAGTCCCACCAGCCGTCCATGTAGGACTCGCCCAGGCCCAGGGAGCGTTGCGCGGCGATTCGGGAAAGGGTGTCGGGGTGGTGAATCTGCAGGTCCCAGGGGCGCCGGCCGTTGATCTGGATGTCGGCGTCGGCGAGCACCCGGCTGATCAGGGCATCGATAGAGCGCGATCCGGTGCTTTCCGCCCGGTCGTCCCGGCTGTCTCGACTTCGTGAACCAAGCATACAGAGACTCCTTGTCCGCACATGGAAGACTGCATGGTTGTCACGGGCTACAACGCCGCTGCCCCGACAATAAGGTTCATTCTTTGACGCCTGACGCACGGACGCAAGCGTCAAAGTCGCGGAAACGTCGCGCAAAGGATGCCGTACGCCGGGTTTTTACAATATTATTCAGTGACTTGTGCACCCTCGGGCGCCTCTATGAAAGCGTTCTATTAATGTGATTTGGCGCCGCTATCCCAGCGGCCGGGGACAGGAAGTATGGATTCGATCACGCAGGCGGCCCTGGGCGGCGCCCTCGGCGGGGCCGTGCTGGGGCGCCGTTTCGGAAGGGCGGCGGTGGCCGGCGGCGCGCTGCTCGGCACCCTGCCGGACATGGATGTGCTGATCGACTACGGCGACGCGGTGGCCAACTTCTCCCAGCATCGCGGTTTCAGCCATTCGCTGTTGGTGCTGGTGCCGCTGGCGGTGCTGCTGGCGGCGATGCTCAGCCGCTGGCGGCGCGATGTGTCGTTCCGCCGCTGGCTGGTCTTCACCGGCGCCATTCTGGTCACCCACCCGCTGCTGGACGCCTTCACCACCTACGGCACCCAGCTGCTGTGGCCGCTGGGCCCGCCGGTGGCCTGGAGCAGCATCTTCATTATCGACCCGCTTTATACCCTGCCGCTGCTGGTGGCGGTGCTTATCGCTCTGATCCGGCCACCGGCCCCCCGCGCCCTGGCGGTGGGCCTGGTGTTATCGAGCACCTATCTGGCGTGGAGCCTGGCGGCGCAGCAGTGGGTGGACCACAGAGTGCAGGAGGCGCTGGCGGGCACCGGCTACCAGAAGGCGCAACGCCTGGTGCAGCCGATGCCGTTCTCCACCTTGCTGTGGCGGGCCACCGTGCTGCACCGCGAAGAGCGGCTGGAGATCGTCACCGGCCTGCTCGACGGCAACGGGCCGCTGCATATCGAACGTTTTCCCCGTAACGACAATCTGGTGGCGTCGGCCAAGCAATTGGACGACGGCCGCCGCCTGGAATGGTTCACCGGTGGTTTTCTCGATTATCGGGTGGACGAAGGGCGGCTGGTGGCCACCGACATCCGTCTCGGCGTGCCCGGTGCCCACCCTTTCCAGTTCGTGATCGCGCGAACCGACGGCGCGCCCGCCAACCCGCGCTGGCAACCGGTGCGCAGCACCCGCCTGCCCCGGCCCATGATTAATGAAGACGCCTGGCCGGCCCTGTGGCGCCGCACCCTGGCGCTCAGCCCGGTGCTGTGCCTGCACGAACTCAAGCTGGTCTCGTCCGGCACCGCTTGCGAGGGGACGCTGCCGCCGCTGGGTTCGCCCTGACCCCGGCTAGGCCCAGCCGGCGAGCACCAGCTTGCCGATGGTCTTGCCGGACTCGATGCGCCGGTGGGCCTCCTTGAGGTTGGTGGCGTTGATCGGCCCCAGCGCTTCGGACAGGGTGGTTTCCAGCACGCCTTCCTCCATCAGCCGGGCGGTGGCGCGCAGGATCTCGCCCTGGCGCGCCATGTCCACGCCGAACAGGGCGCGGGTGAACATGAATTCCCAGGCGAAGCGGGCGCTTTTCGGCTTCAACGGGTTCACGTCCAGGGGGCCGCGGGCGTCGACGATGGTGACGATGCCGCCCAGGGGCGCCACCAGTTCGCAGGCGTCGCTCCAGTAGGCGTCCGGCTCCTGGGCCAGCAGGATGGCGTCCACCTGCTCGATGCCCAGCCCTTTCATGGGTTCGCGCAGGCCGTTGCGGTAATCGATGGTGTGGGTGGCGCCCATGGCGGTGCACCAGTCCGCGGACGCCTGGCGCCCGGCGGTGGTGATCACCGTCATGCCGAAATGGCGGGCCGCCAGCTGGGTGGCGATGGAGCCCACGCCACCGGCGCCGCCGACGATCAGCAGGGTCTTGCCGGCGGCGTTCTCCGGGGTCAGGCCGAGCTGGTCGGTGAGGCTCTCCCAGGCGGTGAGCACGGTGAGCGGCAGCGCGGCGGCTTCCTGCATGCCGGTGCTCTCCGGCATTTTCGCCACCAGACGCTCGTCCACGCACTGGTATTGGGCGTTGCTGCCCTGGCGTTGCATGGCGCCGGCGTACCAGACCCGGTCACCGGGCAGAAAGTCGCGGACCTCGGCGCCTACCGCTTCCACGCGTCCGGCGGCATCATAGCCGAGGACTTTATAGCCCTTCTCCGCCAGGGGGCGTTGGCGTACCTTAGTGTCCACCGGATTGACCGATACCGCCTCCACCGCCACCAGCAGGTCGCGGGGGCCCGGCTTGGGCTGTTCCAGCTGGATGTCTTCCAGGGCGTGGACGTCTTCGATGGCGCGGGGTTGGTTAAAGCCGACGGCCTTCATAGGGTCTCCGTGGGAATACGAATTTCAATAACAGGATACCATCATGCGTTTTGACGAATACCGCAATCTCGACGGCATGGCGCTGGCCGGGCTGGTGGCGGATGGGGAAGTGACCGCCGCGGAGTTGCTGGAGCTGGCCATCGCCCGCGCCGAGGCGGTCAACCCGGCCCTCAACGGTCTGATTATTCCGCTTTACGATCAGGCCCGTGAACAGGCCGCCGGCCCCCTGAGCGGGCCGCTGGCGGGGGTGCCCATGCTCACCAAGGATCTCTTCCAGGAGATCGGCGGCGCGCCCAACTACCAGGGTAACAAGGCCCTCAAGCGGGCCGGCCATAAAGCGCCGGTGGATTCGGAACTGGTGCGCCGCTGGAAGGCGGCGGGGGTGGTGTTGTTCGGGCGCACCAACACGCCGGAGTTCGGCGCCAAGGGGATCACCGAGCCGGAGGCCTTCGGCGCCACCCGCAACCCCTGGCACACCGACCACACCCCGGGCGGCTCGTCCGGCGGCTCGGCGGCCCTGGTGGCGGCGGGCGTGGTGCCGTTCGCCGGCGCCAATGACGGCGGCGGCAGCATCCGTATTCCCGCCGGCTGCTGTGGCCTGTTCGGGCTGAAGCCGGGGCGCGGACGCACGCCCTGGGGGCCCACCTTCAGTGAAGCCATGCACGGCATCTCCATGAACCATGTGGTGACCCGTTCGGTGCGCGATTCCGCGCTGCTGCTGGACGCCACCCAGGGTGAGGAAGTGGGCAGCCTGTTCCGCATCGCGCCGCCGGAACGCAGCTACCTGAGCGAGCTGGACAGCGACCCCAAACCGCTGCGCATCGCCTTCTCCACCACCTCGCCGATCGGCACCGAGGTGGACCCGGAAGCGGTGGCCGCGGTGGAGGACGCCGCCCGCCTGCTGGAATCGCTGGGCCACAAGGTGGAGCAGGCGTCGCCGAAAATGGACATGCTGGCGATGAGCATGGACTGGCTTTCCATGTGGTTCGCCAACTGCGCCGCCAACGTGGACTGGGTGAAGGAGCAGACCGGCTGCGGCAACGACGGCTTCGAGCTGGACACCCTGGCGATGGCGGCCTTCGGTCATGCCACCTCGGCGCCGGACTATGTGCGCTGCTACCAGCGCTGGCAGAGCTACTCCCGGGCGTTGTCGGAATTCCACCAGCAGTACGATTTCTGGCTGACGCCCACCCTGGCCTTGCAACCGGCGCGTATCGGCGCCTCGGAAACCCCGGCCTGGCAGCAGCGCATGCTGAAGGTGATTCTGAAAGTGGGGGCCGAAAAACTGGTGATGAAAACCGGCCTGGTGGAACAGATGGTGAAAGAGAATCTGAAGTACGTGCCCTTCACCCAGCTCGCCAATGTCACCGGGGTGCCCGCCATGTCGGTGCCGCTGCACTGGTGCCAGAGCGGCTTGCCGCTGGGCGTGCAGCTGGTCGGCGACCACGGCAGCGAGGGCGCGCTGTTCAAGCTGGCCGGTCAGCTTGAGCGGGCGCGGCCCTGGTTCGCCCGGGTGCCCGAGCTGTAGCGGCCGAAGGGGACCCAGCCGTGACGGAACACATTCTGATCGTCGACGACGAACCGAGGGTGGCGGAGCCGCTCAGCTTCGCCCTGCAACGGGAGCATTTTCGCGTCACCCATGTGGAGCGCGGCGAGCAGGCGCTGGCGGCGCTCGCCGAGGCGCCGCCGGCGCTCGTGGTCCTGGACGTGGGGCTGCCGGACCTCAACGGCTTCGAGGTGCTCAAGCGGATGCGCCGTCACAGCGAGGTGCCGGTGCTGTTCCTCACCGCCCGTCAGGAGGAGGTGGACCGGATCCTGGGCCTGGAGCTGGGCGGCGACGACTACGTCACCAAGCCGTTCAGCCCTCGGGAAGTGGTGGCGCGCATCCGCGCCATTCTCAAGCGGCTGCACAAGACCAGCCCCGCCGCCGGCGACTGGCGCGTGGACGAACGGGCCGCGCGGGTCTGGTTCCGCGAGCAGCCGCTGTCGCTGACCCGTTCCGAATACCGCATTCTGGAAGCGCTGGTGCGCCATCCCGGCCGGGTGTTCAGCCGCGCCAGCCTGATGGACATCTGCGGCAGCGATGAGGACCGTTTCGAGCGCGCCATGGACACCCACATCAAAACCCTGCGCGCCAAGCTGCGGCCCCTGGGCGGCGACGCCTGGATCGCCACCCGGCGCGGCCTGGGCTATGTGCTGGAACGGCCATGAAACTCAGCCGTCAGCTGCTGCTGATCTTCTTTCTGGTGATGGGTTTGGTGAGCTGGTTCACCATGGATCTGGTGCTGGGCGAGGCCAAGCCGCTGGTGCGGCAATCGGCGGAGGAAACGTTGGTGGACGCGGCCAACCTGCTGGCGGAAATCATCGCTTCGGACGTCAGCGGCGAGCGGCTGGTGATCACCCCGGCGCTGCGGTCGGCGTTGCGGCGTTACGCCCAGCGGGCGCCCGGCGCCACCATCTGGGGGCTGACCAAGAACCGCACCGACACCCATGTGTACGTGACCGGCCCCGATGGGGTGGTGCTGTTCGACTCCCGTGGAGAAAGCGAGGGCGAGGATTTCTCCCGCTGGAACGATGTGCACCTGACCCTGCAGGGCCGCTACGGCGCCCGCACCACCCGGGCCGACCCGGACGACCCCACCTCCTCGGTGATGTACGTGGCGGCGCCGGTGCGCCACCAGGGGACCTTGATAGGCGTGGTGACGCTGGGCAAGCCCAGTGCTTCCATCCAGCCTTTCGTGGCGCAGGCGGAAGGGCGGCTGATCCGCTACGGCTGGCTGGCGCTGGCCGCCTGCCTGCTGCTGGGCGTCGGCCTGGCCTGGTGGATCAGCCGGCGGGTCGGGCGGCTGCGCGCCTACGCCCTGGCGGTGGCGGAAGGGCGGCGCCCGGCGCCGCCCCGGTTCCGGGTGCGGGACGAGATCCACGATCTGGCCGCCGCCGTCACCGCCATGCGCCGGCGCCTGGAGGGCCGGGCGCGGCTGGAAAACCACACCACCATGCTGACCCACGAAATGAAAAGCCCGCTGGCGGCGATCCGTGGCGCCGGTGAAATCCTGGTCGAGGAAGTGGACGACCCGGGGCTGAGCCGGCTCGCCGGCAATGTGGTGCACGAGAGCCAGCGGCTCAGCGACCTGCTGGATCGCATGCTGGCCCTGGCGCGGCTGGAGAAGCTGGAGAGCCTGCCGGCCCGGCGGCGCCAGCCCCTGGCGCCGTTGCTGGAGGAATGGCGTCTGAGCCGCCAGGTGTTGCTGGACAACAAGCGGCTCTCGGTCTCCCTGGACGGCGACCCGGTGTTGTCGGTGGAGCCGGATACCACCCGGCTGGCGCTGTTCAACCTGCTGGACAACGCCCTGCGTTTCGCCGATCCCGATTCCACCATCCAGGTGTCCGGCTGGTGGCGGGAGGGCCAGTACGGGATCGACGTGCGCAACCGCGGGCCCCGGATTCCGGACTATGCCCTGGCGCGGGTCACCGAACGGTTTTACTCGCTGGCGCCGCCCGGCGAGGAAAAGAGCTCCGGGCTGGGGCTGGCCATGGTGCGCGAAGTCGGCGAACTGCATGGTGGCTGGCTGCGGCTGGAAAACCACGACGACGGCGTCAACGCGCGTCTTTGTCTGGGATAAATTCCCTTCCTCACGAAATCCCCACACTCCCCTCAAACGGCCACGGCAAGCTGGGTGCTCCAATGAGGGGAGAGAACCATGGCCTACAGTCCTTTAAAGAAAATTCTGACCATCGCCGGCCTGATGGTGGTGCTGGTGGCACCGCTGCTGATGATTCAGGCAAAGATCAACGAGCGCCAGCAACGGGCGGCGGCGGTGAGCCAGCAGGTGAGCCAGCAGTACGCCGGCGAGCAGACCTTGTCCGGCCCCTTGATCATGGTGCCGCGGGTGCGCCGGCACGAAGTGGCGTACCACGACCGGGAAACCGGCAAGAACCGCACCCGGCTCGAATACCGGCGTGAGCTCGCCGGCCACGTGCCGGACAGCCTGGAGATTCAAGGGCAGCTCCAGACCCGCACGCTCTACCGGGGCATCTACGGCACGCCGGTGTATCGCAGCGCCCTGACGCTGCAAGCCCGTTTCCCCGCCGATTGGCGGCGCGACCCGGACGCCGACGTCAGCGACGCCGGCCGGCCCCTGCTGGTGCTTCAGGTCGGCGATTTGCGCGGCCTGGCGGAACGGCCGCGCCTGCGCATCGGTGAGCGGACCCTGCCGCTGCTGGAGCCCGGCGCGATACCGGAGGCGCTCGGCGGCAACGCCCTGGTGGCGTTCTTACCGGAGGATCTGGAAGGGCCTTTCACCGTCAGCGTCCACCTGAACCTGAACGGCAGCCGCGCGCTGGCGGCCCTGCCGCTGGCCAAGGAAACCCGCATGACCCTGAGCGGGGACTCGCCGCACCCGGGTTTCACCGGCCTGTTGCTGCCGGCGGAACGGGAGGTCTCCGACAGCGGCTTCGTGGGCCGCTGGCACACCAACAGCCTGGCCGCCGCCGGCGCCATCGCCTGCGTGCGCGACAATGGCCGCTGTCAGGACCGGGGCCAGGCACTGCGGGTGGAACTGGTGCAGCCGGTCACCGGGCTGCTGTCCAGCGAGCGGGCGCTCAAGTACAGCTATCTGATTGTCGGCCTGACCTTCGCCGCCTTTTTTCTGTTCGAGGTGATGCGGCGGGTGGCCGTGCACCCGATGCAGTATTTGCTGGTGGGGCTGGCGCTGGCCATGTTCTACCTGCTGCTGGTGGCCTTGGGCGAGCATCTGGATTTCGCCTGGGCCTATGGCATCGGCGCGGTGGCCTGCGTGGGGCTGATCGGCGTGTACCTGAGCGCGGTGCTGCGATCGGCGAAGGCCGGCTGGGGGTTCGCGGGCGCGCAGATGCTGGTGCTGGCGCTGATCTACGCGATCCTGAACGCCGAGGACTATGCGCTCCTGATGGGCTCGTTGTTGCTGTTCGCGGCGCTGGCGGCGGTCATGCTGCTGACCCGGTCCGTGGATTGGAGCGCCACCGCGGCGCGCCGCGAGGGCGGCTCATGACCGGGCGCCGCGAAGCCTGCCGGCGCCTGCGCGCCTTGATCGACAGCGCGGAATGGGGGCGCGCCGGCCGGCTCCTGACCCGGCTGCGCGAGCGTTACCCCCGGGACGCGGCCCTGTGCGGCATCGAGGGTATTTACTGGGCGCGGCGGGGCTATTGGTCGCCGGCGTTACGCCGGTTCCAGTGCGCCCTGGCGTGGGATCGGGAGGACGCCAACACGGTGTTCAACCTGGGCGTGACCTGGTGCCGGCTGGGCGCGCCGGTGCGCGGGCGGCTGCTGATGGACTACGCCGGAGGGTTAACGCCGGCGCCGCTCACCTGGTGCCTTCCGGCCCACGGGATCGCCCCACCTCAGGCCCCTTCGCCTTGAGGCAGGGGCGGCCACCAGGCCTGGATGCGGTGCTCGGACACCGCCGCCAGGTCGCCGAACTGCAACAGCACGAACTCGCTCTGCGTGGGGCGGAAGAACAGCTGGTCGCCGACGCTCAGTTCGGTGGCCGGCGAGCCGTTGTACATCATCTGGTTGGTGCTGACGCCGTACAGGTCGTTGCGGCGGATGCCCGGCGGTGACACCGGCTCCGCCTTCCAGTAGCCGCCATAGATGAAGTAGGTGCGGCGGCGGTTGGGGTCCCACAGCGCCCAGGCGTCGCCCAGGGGCAGCGGGCCGGGCAGCGTCAGGCCGTCCAGTGCCTTGAGCACCGGCGTGGCGATAAAGGCGGCCGGCTCGAAGTCCTTCAGGCTGGGCACGTCGAAATCCGAGGGTTTGACCAGACAGGAGCCGGCCGCCAGCTCGTTGAGCGGTGTTTCGTCGCCGTGCAGCGTGAAGGTGGGGCTGCCGGCGCCGTTGAAGGTGAGCGGCCGTTCGCGCAGTTCCGGGGCGCGCTGGTAGAGCCGGTCGATGAAGCTCTGGTAGACCGCCTGCGCCTTGCGCAGGCTGGTGTCGCGGCTTTCCACCAGGTCCGGCAGCTTGCCCACGTGGGCGTCGTAACCCATGAAACCGGCGAATTCCAGATGGCGCGGGTGGGCGGCGATGCGTGCCAGCAGCGGGTCCAGTTGGCGCGCTTCGGTGA
>CAZKWA010000015.1:31076-35499 GCA_964556345.1 uncultured Alcanivorax sp. | reverse complement strand
GCCGCCGCGATGCAGCCCCACGTCGATTTCCACATTGATGCGCAGGCGGCGCTCCAGTCGCCGGGCCAGGGCCAGGTATTCGTCCAGGCGGGCTTCGCTGTCGATCAGCCACTGCAGCTGGCGATCCGGATCGAATTCCGCGTCCGCCGGCAATTCCTCGTAGAAGCGGGCGGCGGCCCGCACCGGCATGGGTTTGCCGAGCAGCAGGTCGCAGCCGGGTTCCGCCTCGGCCATGGCGTTGATGAAGGGCTGGTGGAAGACCATGACGCGGTCGGTGCCGGTCCGGGCCATCACTTCCCGGATCAGCGGCACGCTGGGCAACGATTTGGCGACGATGCGATAGGCGCGGCCCGACGGCAGGGCCTGCTTGAGGCGGCGGCAGTTGGCCGCCAGTCGCTGCCGGTCGATGAACAGCAGCGGGCGCCCCGGCCCGCTGTCGCGGAACAGGGTGTTATAGGGCTGGAAATAGGCGCCGTGGGGGCCGCCCAGGTCGCCGGGTTTGAGCCACCAGGCCGCCGCCAGGCCGCCGCCCAGGGCGAGCAGGAAAGTGCGCCGTTTCATGCCGATTGTCCTTTGCCGTCGATGCCGAACACCCGCTTGAGGTGATCATTGAGCAGACGCCCGCGCGGGTCCAGTTCCCGGCGCACGGCGAGGAAGTCGTCGAAGCGCGGGTAGAGCTCGCGCAGCTGATCGGCGCCCAGGCTGTGCAGCTTGCCCCAGTGCGGGCGGCCCCGGTGCCGGCGCAGCACCGGCTCGGTGGCCCGGAACAGGGGCGTGGCGTCCTGCTTGAAATACTGGTGGATGGACAGGCTGGCGCCGGCGCGGCCGCTGAACATGGAGAGCAGGGTGTCGTCGGCGGCGCTGTAGCGGAACTCAATGGGAAAGAACACATTGATGTCCTGCCTGCGGATCACCTCGCAGACTTCCTGCAAGCACTCGATACCTTTGTCCGCCGGCACCGTGTATTCCATTTCGTTGAAACGCACGGTGCGGCGGTTGGCGTAGATCCTGTGGGCGGGCCCCCGGCGGCGGTTTTCCTCGACGAAAAAGGTCACCAGTTTCTGCATGGTGGGGGTCAGCCAGCCGGCGCGCATGCACAGCTCGCAGACCGTTTCCAGCAGGTCGTTGCTGTCGTCCTGGGCGAGGTCGTCTTCCGGGTTATCGGTGAGCGACATGGTTTTGACGATGGCGGTGCCGCCGAGCGGAAAGGCGAAAAATTCGATGTTGCGGAAGTTGTCCTTTTCCCGCTCGACGAAGTCCATGGCCTCGTCCAGGGGCAGGGTCCAGGTGTGCTCTTCCAGCCGATAGGCCGGGGCGCTGTCCAGGGTCACGCCGGTGACCAGGCCCAACGCCCCCAGGCCGCAGCGCGCCGCCTGGAAGCGGTCGCCGTCGTTGTGGTCGAGGCGGTGCAGGGTGCCTTCGGTGTCCATCAGTTCCAGGCCGGCGACCTGGGCGGACAGGCACGGCAGGCCCAGCCCGGTGCCGTGGGTGCCGGTGGCGATGGCGCCGGCCAGGGACTGCAGGTTGATGTCCGGTTCGTTGATCAGGCTACGGCCCTCGTTCCAGGCTTCGTTGCCGGCCTGGGCGATGCGGGTGCCGGCGCCGAAGCGCAGGGTGCCGCCGTCGACACCGCGCAGCCCGTTGAGGGCTTCCAGCGATACCAGGGTGTCGCCGGTGGGGACCACGGCGCTGAACGAGTGGCTGCCGCCGAACGGGCGCACGGTGCCTTGGGTGTTGGCGAGCAGCCGGGCCAGGGCGGTTTCGTCCGCCGGGTAGGCCAGGTTGCGCGGTCGCGCGGTCTGGTTGCCGGACCAGTTCTGCCAGGTGGCGCGCCCGCCCTCCGCGTCGCCGGCTGATCCACCGCCGGTCTCGCCGGCGCCGGCGAGAGTGGGAACGGCGGCGGCGCCGGCGGAAGCGGCCAGCGCCTTGAGGAAGGCACGGCGGGGAAGTCGTTGCAGCATGACGGCGGAGTCCTTTCAGCTATTGTTGTTCTCGGCGCCAACGGGGTGGCGCCGGATATGCTAATGGTACTTCCGTACCATAAAAGTGCAATAGCTTGCCGGCCTGTTCGGGAACGGATCCTCAGTTCACGGAAAGGTCTGCCCGGTGAGGTCTTCCGAGAGTGCCCACAGGCGCTGGCCCTTCTCGGGATCCAGGGCGTAGTGGCGCGGGCGCGCCTCCCGTGGCGGGCCGACCGCTTCTTTCAGGTGGGCGGGGCCGTAATAGTGGCCGCCTTTCGCCCGTGGGTCGGTGGCGGCATAGAGCGTCGGCCAGGCGCCTTTTTCAGCGCTCTGGGTCATCAGCGGCCACAGCCAGCGTACCACGCGGCCGATGCCCAGCGGCGTTTCCTCGACCAGGCCCGGCCCGGCCAGGTTGGTGCTGGCGATGCCCGGGTGACAGGCCAGCGAGCGGGTCTGGGCGCCGTCCTTTTGCAGGCGACGGTCCAGTTCCACGGCGAACATCAGATTGGCGAGTTTGGCCTGGGCATAGGCCTTCTGCCGCCCGTAAACGCCGTCCAGGTGGATATTGTCGAAATGAATACGGCCGCCCCGGTGGGCCAGGCTGCTGACGGTGACGATGCGTGAGCCGGGCACGTCACGCAGCGCCGGCAACAGCAGGCCGGTGAGTGTGAAATGCCCCAGGTGATTGATGCCGAACTGACGCTCGAAGCCGTCTTCGGTGCGGCCCTCCTCGAGCCACATGATGCCGGCGTTATTCAGCAGCAGGTCCAGGCGCGGGCAGGCCGCCAGGATTTCCGCGGCGGCGTTCCTGATGCTGGCCTGGCTGCCCAGGTCCAGCTCCACGATCCGCACTTCGGCGTCGGCGGGCAACCTGGCGCGGGCGGCGCGGGCTTTTCCCAGGTTGCGGCAGGCCATCACCACGGTGGCGCCTTTGAGGGCCAGATGGCGCGCCGCCTTAAAGCCGATGCCGCTGTTGGCACCGGTGATCACCGCGACGCGGCCGCTCTGGTCGGGGATCTCGGAGGGGGTCCAGGACATGACGGGGCTCTCCGTTGCATGGCCGCGAGCGGCGTCCGCCGGCGGCTCGTGATTGCTAATCCAGGCCGAGCTCGCTCCACATCTCGTCGACCCGCGTTTTGACATCCTCGTCCATGCTAATCGCACGGCCCCATTCGCGGGCGGTCTCGCCGGGCCATTTGCTGGTCGCATCCAGGCCCATTTTGGACCCCAGACCGGCCACCGGGGAGGCGAAGTCCAGATAATCGATGGGGGTGTTTTCCACCATCACGGTGTCGCGCACCGGGTCCATGCGGGTGGTGATCGCCCAGATCACGTCCTTCCAGTCGCGGGCGTTGACGTCGTCGTCGCAGACGATCACGAACTTGGTGTACATAAACTGGCGCAGGAAGGACCACACACCCATCATCACGCGCTTGGCGTGGCCCGGGTACTGCTTCTTCATGGTCACCACCGCCATGCGGTAGGAGCAGCCCTCCGGCGGCAGGTAGAAATCGACGATCTCCGGAAACTGCTTTTTCAGGATCGGCACGAAAATTTCGTTCATCGCCACGCCCAGCACCGCCGGTTCGTCCGGCGGCCGGCCGGTGTAGGTGCTGTGATAGATCGGGTCGCGGCGGTGGGTGATGCGCTCCACGGTGAACACCGGGAAGCGTTCCACCTCGTTGTAGTAGCCGGTGTGGTCGCCGAACGGGCCTTCGTCGGCGTACTCGCCGGGGTGAAGGTGGCCTTCCAGCACGAACTCGGCGCTGGCCGGCACCTGCAGATCCGAGCCGAGGCATTTCACCAGCTCGGTGCGCGAGCCGCGCAGCAGCCCGGCGAAACCGTATTCGCTGAGCGTGTCGGGCACCGGGGTCACCGCGCCCAGAATCGTCGCCGGGTCGGCACCCAGGGCCACCGCCACCGGGAAGGGCTCGCCGGGGTGCTGTTGCTGCCATTCCTGGAAATCGAGCGCGCCGCCGCGATGGCTGAGCCAGCGCATGATCAGCTTGTTGCGGCCGATCAGTTGCTGGCGGTAGATGCCCAGGTTCTGGCGCTCTTTATTAGGCCCGCGGGTAATCACCAGCGGCCAGGTCACCAGCGGGCCGGCGTCGCCGGGCCAGCAGGTCTGGATCGGCAGTTGGTTGAGGTCCACGTCTTCGCCTTCGATGACGTGTTCCTGGCAGGGCCCCGAGCCGGCCACCTTGGGGTTCATGCTCAGCACCTTGCGGAAGATCGGCAGCTTTTCCCAGGCGTCCCGGAAGCCCTTGGGCGGCTCCGGTTCCTTCAGGAAGGCGAGCAGCTCGCCCAGCTCGCGCAGCTCTTCCAGCGATTCGCGGCCCATGCCCAGGGCGACCCGCCGCTCGGTGCCGAACAGGTTGCCCAGCACCGGAATGGAAGAGCCTTTGGGGTTTTCGAACAGAATCGCCGGGCCGCCCGCCTTGAGGGTGCGGTCGCAGATCTCG
>CAZKWA010000015.1:0-31066 GCA_964556345.1 uncultured Alcanivorax sp. | reverse complement strand
ATAAAGTCGCGCAGGTCGCGGTATTTCATCGGCGGCGGTCGTCCCTCTTGATGCAAGTGGCGGCAGTATAACAGGGAGGATTTCCCCGGCCGTAACGGCGTGCTTCGCGCGCTCTTCATGGTGTTTGCGTTAACCAGCCTGTGGAGACAACGAAAACAACAAGGGGCTAAAGGGATGCGAATACAATGGAGAGTGCGGGCCACGGCCGTCACGGGGCTGTTTGCTCTGGCATCGATACCCGCCGGGGCCCATGAGCTGCAACCGGTCACCGTCACCGGCGAGGCATGGCAGAGGCCATCGCCGGTGGCGGCCTCGGAGGGTCGGGTGGACGGCGACGAACTGCGCACCCGCCCGATTCTCAGAACTGGCGAAGTAATGGAGACCGTACCCGGGCTGATCGCCACCCAGCACTCGGGGAGCGGCAAGGCCAACCAGTATTTCCTGCGCGGCTTCAACCTGGATCACGGGACCGACTTCAATACCTCGGTGGACGGCATGCCGGTGAACATGCCCACCCATGGGCACGGCCAGGGCTACACGGACATCAATTTTCTGATTCCGGAAATGATTGATGACGTTTATTACCGGAAAGGCCCCTATTACGCCGGTGTGGGCGACTTCTCCGGCGCCGGTAGCGTCGATATCGGCACGCGTACCCGCGCCGAAGGGCAGCGCCTGAAGCTCACCGCCGGTGGTGACGATTATTACCGTGCGTTGTTCTACGGTGGCAGCGAAGTGGGTGAGGGCGACCTGGTTTACGCCCTGGAAAGTCAGGCCTACAACGGCCCCTGGGAAGGCATCAGCGAGGACGTGGAAAAGTATAACGGCTTGCTTCGCTATGGTTGGGATCAAGGCGATACCCGCTACACCACCACGGTGATGGCCTACAGCAACCGCTGGAACAGCGCCGACCAGATCCCCCGGCGGGCGGTGCGCTCCGGTCTGATCGATGAGCTCGGCTCCCTGGACGAGGACGCCGGCGGTGAAAGCGAGCGCTATTCCCTGTCGCTCTCCTGGAGCAACCCGCGCCAGCAGGGCACGATTTACGCCATCGACTACGGTCTCAACCTGTGGTCCAACTTCACCTACTTTCTGGATGATCCGGTCAACGGCGACGAATTCGAGCAGGTCGATGAGCGTGGCGTCTACGGCGGTGAAGTTTCGTTCAATAACGATCTACGCCTGGCCGGCATGCCGGTGACTGGCCGCTGGGGGATCAGCCTGCGGCACGACGACATCCGCGATGTGGGCCTGTTCAGCAGTGCTGGCCGACAACGTATCGGCACGGTGCGCCGCGATCAGGTGTCGCAGACCGCCGCCGGTGTGTTCGGCAGCCTGGCGTTTCAGCTTGCCGAGCACTGGCGGGCCACCGCCGGGCTTCGCTATGACCATTACTACTTTGATGTGGAAGACCGGGCCGGCATCAATGAAAACGGCGTCGATCTGTCCGCCAATTCCGGCAACGCCGACGACGGCATCGTCAGTCCCAAATTCAGCCTGGTGTGGCTGGCCAGCGAACAGGCCGAGTACTATCTCTCCAGTGGTTTTGGCTTCCACAGCAACGACGCCCGCGGCACCACCATCGAGGTGGATCCGCTGGACGGTTCGGCGGCGGAAAAAGTGGATCCGCTGGTGCGCTCGCGCGGCGAGGAACTGGGGGCGCGCTTCTTCCCCGCGCCGGACCTGGAGATGTCGCTGGCGTTATGGCAGTTGCGGCTGGATTCGGAGTTGTTGTTCGTGGGCGATGCCGGCAACACCGAGGCCGGTCGGCCGAGCCTGCGGCGCGGCGTGGAATTCAATGTGTTCTATAACCCCACCGACTGGCTGTCCCTGGATCTGGAGCTGGCGGCCACCCGTGCGCGCTATCGTGATGATGAGCCCGGAGAAGGGGACTACGTGGAAGGCGCGCCGGATCGCGTGATCGGCGCCGGCGCCCATTACCACAGCGGCCCCTGGTTCGGCGGCTACCGTATTCGCCATCTGGGCCCGCGGCCGCTGGATTCGTTCTCGGATCAGGCGTCTTCCAGCACCACCATTCAGAACGTCAAGGCGGGTTGGCGTGGCGGCGATTGGGAGCTGGCGGTGGAGGTGCTGAACCTGGCCGATTCCGGCGACCATGATATCGACTATTTCTACGCGTCCCGCCTGCAAGGCGAGCCGGCGGGCGGCGTGGAAGATCTGCATTATCATCCGATTCTGCCGCGCACCTGGCGGCTGAGCGTGCAGCGCGCGTTTTAAGCCTGGCCTGAAACGCAAAACGCCCCGGCGATCACCGGGGCGTTTTGCGTTACGGGGGCCTTGTGAAAGACCGCCGCTGTTACTTACGCTTCATGGAATCGAAGAATTCCGCATTGGTCTTGGTCTGCTTCATGCGGTCGATCAGGAATTCCATGGCGCCGATTTCGTCCATCGGGTGCAGCACCTTGCGCAGAATCCACATCTTCTGCAGCTCGTCCTCGCTCACCAGCCGCTCTTCGCGGCGGGTGCCGGAGCGCTTGATGTTCATGGCCGGGAAGACGCGCTTCTCGGCCACTTTGCGGTCCAGGTGCAGTTCCATGTTGCCGGTGCCCTTGAACTCCTCGTAGATCACTTCGTCCATCTTGGAGCCGGTTTCCACCAGGGCGGTGGCGAGGATGGTCAGGCTGCCGCCTTCCTCGATGTTCCGCGCGGCGCCGAAGAAGCGCTTGGGTTTTTCCAGGGCGTGGGCGTCGACGCCGCCGGTGAGCACCTTGCCGGAGCTCGGCTGCACGGTGTTGTAGGCGCGCGCCAGACGGGTGATGGAGTCGAGCAGAATCACCACGTCCTGTTTGTGTTCCACCAGCCGCTTGGCCTTTTCGATCACCATTTCCGCCACCTGCACGTGCCGCGCCGGCGGTTCGTCGAAGGTGGAGGCCACCACTTCGCCGCGCACCGTGCGTGACATCTCGGTCACTTCCTCGGGCCGCTCGTCGATGAGCAGCACGATCATATGGGTTTCGGGATTATTGCGGGAAATGGACTGGGCGATGCCCTGGAGGAGCATGGTCTTGCCGGCTTTCGGCGGCGCCACGATCAGGCCGCGCTGGCCTTTGCCGATCGGTGCCACCAGATCAATCACCCGGGCGGTGATGTCCTCGGTGGAGCCGTTGCCGACTTCCATGACCATCCGCTCGGTGGGGAACAGCGGGGTCAGGTTCTCGAACAGGATCTTGGTCTTGGCGTTTTCCGGCCGGTCGGTGTTGATCTCACTGACCTTGAGCATGGCGAAGTAGCGTTCGCCATCCTTGGGCGGCCGGATCTTGCCGGCGATGGTGTCGCCGGTACGCAGGTTGAAGCGACGTATCTGACTGGGCGACACATAGATGTCGTCCGGGCCGGCCAGGTAAGAGCCTTCCGCGGAACGCAGGAAGCCGAAGCCGTCCTGCAGAATTTCCAGCACCCCATCACCGTAGATATCCGAGCCGTTCTTGGCGGCTCTCTTGAGGATGGAGAAGATAACGTCCTGTTTACGGGTTCTTGCCAGGTTCTCCAGGCCGAGTTCCTTGGCAATATCCAGAAGTTCGCCGATCGGCTTCTGTTTCAGTTCGGAAAGATTCATTGGTGTTTTACAGGATGTCCAGAAATGAATTGACGGAATACACCTTGGATCGGTGTCTCTCGATGGTCCGATTTTTTTTCGGGATCAGGGCCCGGTTTCGGGCTCCCGGGCCGGCAAGCCTCGGAATCTCTAATTTATTCGTTTTCATTCGCAGGGGCCGTTTCACGGTCTCCCAGGGTCGGGGACATCGTGGAGAACGGGGCCTGCTTGACTAAGGCTGACGCATTCAGCGGGAGCGATAAACGATGAAACCCTTGCAAATCATCCGTCGGCGGGGCCTGAATTCCAGGGGCCGGGCGTGATGACTATCTCGGAAAAGGACGCTCAGAAACGCACGAATTAGAGATCCCTGCTAGAGGGTGCGAATACGTTGATTCGGGAATGTACCACCGGGCCGGAGGGCTGTCTAGTCCGGGACGCGCAGTCCGGGACACGCTGTCCGCGCCGCCCGGTCCGGGCAAGCGGCGGCGGGCCCGCTGGCCCGCGCCGCCATCACCGGCTGGTTCAGAGCGTGCTGTCCAGGAACGCGGTGAGCTGGGACTTCGACAGAGCGCCCACTTTGGTGGCTTCCACGTCGCCGTTCTTGAACACGGTCAGCGTGGGGATGCCGCGCACGCCGTATTTCTTGGGCGTATCCGGGTTTTCGTCGATGTTCAGCTTGGCAATGGTCAGCTTGCCAGCGTAATCCCCGGACAGGTCTTCCAGGATCGGCGCTACCATTTTGCAGGGGCCGCACCACGGCGCCCAGTAGTCCACCAGAACCGGACCGTCGGCTTTCAGGACTTTCTCCTCGAAATCCGCGTCGGTCACGTTGATAATCTCGCCGCTCATTGAAATCTCCTGCTAGGCTTTCGCGGGATGATGACGTCGACGCTTCGCCGACGCCGTCACAGGGTGATTAATATCGGGGTCTGGCGCCCGGATTTCAAGCGCGCCGGACAATGGTGCCGACAGAGCGCGCCTATCGGCATCGTTCCGGAGGGGCCGCCAGGCCGCCGCGGCGCCCGCGAAGAGCCGTGCGCCGCCGGTTCTGGACCGTCAAGGAGAGGGTTTTGCGACAACCTGAACATCTGGCCGCCATCGATTTGGGGTCCAACAGTTTTCACATGGTGGTGGCCCGCCAGGCCCAGGGCGAGGTGCGTGTTCTGGAAAGCCTGTCCGAAAAGGTGCAGCTGGGCGCCGGCCTGGGGCCCGACAACCGCCTGGACGAGGACGCCCAGGTCCGCGCGCTGGACTGCCTGAGCCGCTTCGCCCAGCGCATCAAGGGCATCCGCCGCGGCAACGTGCGTGTGGTGGGCACCAATACCCTGCGCATGGCGCGCAACGCCGGCCAGTTCATCGCCCGCGCCGAACAGGCGCTGGGGCACGATATCGAGGTGGTGGCGGGGCGCGAGGAGGCCCGGCTTATCTACCTGGGCGTGGCGCACAGTCTCGCCGACGACGCCGGCGCCAGGCTGGTGGTGGACATCGGCGGCGGCTCCACCGAGCTGATCATCGGCGAGCGCTTCGAATCCACCGAAACCGAATCCCTGCACATGGGCTGCGTCAGCTACGGGCAACGCTTCTTCCCGGACGGCAAGATCACCGAGGCGGCCTTTAAGAAGGCGGTCACCGCCGCCCGCCAGGAGGTGCTGTCGATTGAGACCAACTACCGCCGCCTGGGCTGGGCGCAGGCGGTGGGCGCCTCGGGCACCATCAAGGCGATTGCCCAGGTGTGCGAGGAAAACGGCTGGAGCACCGACGGCATTTCCCTGGAAGGGCTGGACAAGGCGCGCCGCAAGGCGGTCAAAGCGGGGCATGTGGACGCGCTGTCGCTGAAGGGCCTGCGCGACGACCGCAAGGCGATTTTCGCCTCCGGCCTGGCGATTCTGCTCGGCATCTTCGAGCAGATGGGCCTGGCGCACATGCAGGTCTCCAGCGGCGCCCTGCGCGAGGGCCTGCTGTACGATCTGCTCGGCCGTTTCGCCCACGAGGACGTCCGCGAGCGCAGCGTCCAGGCGCTGATGAACCGGCACCATGTGGAGCGTGCCCAGGCCGAGCGCGTCTGGGAGACCGCCCGGGGCCTGTACCGGCAGGCCGCCGGCGACTGGGATCTGGAGGACGAGGAAGTGGAAGCCACGCTGCGCTGGGCGGCCCTGCTGCACGAGGTGGGTCTGGCGGTCTCGCACAGCCAGTTTCACAAGCACGGCGCCTACCTGGTTTCCCATTCCGACCTGCCCGGCTTCTCCCGCCAGGCCCAGCAGGCGGTGGCGGTGCTGGTGCGCGGCCACCGCCGCAAGTTGCCGCTGTCCACGCTGGCGGAGTGCCCGGAGGACGAGCAGACGCGTCTATTGCGGTTGTGCCTGCTGCTGCGGCTGGCGTGTCGCATGCACCACGCGCGTAACGACGCGCCGGTGCCGGCGCTCACCCTGAACGCGGGCGAGCGCACTCTGGAGCTGGTGTTCCCGGCCGGCTGGCTGGCCGAGCACCCGTTGACCCTGGCCGACCTGGAGCAGGAGCAGGAATTCTTCCAGACCGCCGGCTATCAGTTGCGGGTGATCGACGGCGCCTGAATCAGGCGCCGCCGGAGAGGGCTTCGAGCAGGGCCTGCTGGGCCAGGAAGGGCTCCTCGTCCTCGGCCCGCCGGACCCGGCGGTAGATGCCGTCGTCGTGCAGTTCCCAGGCCTGGCCGTTGTCGCGCAGGTAATACCCCAGCCCCTGCTCCAGCACCTGGGCCTTGAGCGCGGGCTCGTTGACCGGGAAGGCCGTCTCCACCCGGTTGAACAGGTTGCGGTCCATCCAGTCGGCGCTGGAGCAGTACACCAGGTCCTCGCCGGCATGGTGGAAGTGGTAAATCCGCGTGTGCTCCAGGAACCGGCCGATCACCGAACGCACCCGGATATTCTCCGACAGCCCGGCGATGCCCGGGCGCAGGCAGCAGATGCCGCGCACGATCAGATCGATCTGCACGCCCGCCTGGCTGGCCCGGTACAGCGCCCGCATGATCTGCTCCTCGGTGAGCGAGTTGAACTTGGCGATGATGCGCGCCGGCTTGCCGGCGAGCGCCTGTTCGGTCTCGAAATCGATCCACTGAATCAGGCTCGGGTGCAGGGTGAACGGCGAGTGCTTGAGCTGCTTGAGGCGCGCCGCCTTGCCCATGCCGGTGAGCTCCTGGAAGATTTTGTGCACGTCCTGGCACAGGCCTCGTTCCGCCGTCATCAGCCCGTAGTCGGTGTAAATCTTGGTGGTCTTGGTGTGGTAGTTGCCGGTACCCACATGGGCGTAACGCTTGATGCCGTCACCGTCACGGCGCACCACCAGCAGCATCTTGGCGTGGGTTTTGTAGCCCACCACGCCATAGACCACCATGGCGCCGGCCTCCTGCAGGCGGCGCGCGCCCTCGATGTTGGATTCCTCGTCGAAGCGGGCGCGCAATTCCACCACCGCCGTCACTTCCTTGCCGTTGCGCGCGGCGGTCTCCAGATGGTCGAGGATCTCCGAATTGGTGCCGGTGCGGTAGAGGGTTTGCTTGATCGCCAGCACCTTGGGGTCGCGGGCCGCTTCCGCGAGCAGGTTGACCACCGGCGAGAAGCTTTCAAACGGGTGGTGGAGCAGGATGTCGCCCTGATCAATGGCGTCGAAGATGCTCTCATGCTTTTTCACCGCCGCCGGTACGCGCGGGCTGAAGGGCGGGTAGTGCAGGCGCGGCCGGTTCACGCTGGTGAACATGCGCGCCAGGTTCACCGGGCCGTTCACCTCGTAGGCGTCCTGCTCGGTGAGCTCGAACTGTTCAAGCAGATACTCCACCAGATGCCGGGGGCAGTTGTCGGCCACCTCCAGGCGCACTTCGTCGCCGTAACGTCGTGACAGCAGCTCGCCCTTGAGGGCGCTGGCCAGATCCTCCACGTCCTCGTCCACTTCCAGGTCCGCGTTACGCGTCACCCGGAACTGGTAACAGCCGGTGGCTTTCATGCCCGGGAACAAATCACTGACGTGGGCGTGGATCATCGAGGACAGGAAAATAAAGTTGTCGTTGCCGTCCTCGCAGATTTCCTCGGGCAGCCGTATCAGGCGCGGCAGCGAACGCGGCGCCGGCACGATCGCCAGGCCCGTGGAGCGGCCGAACGCGTCCTTGCCGTCCAGGGAAACAATGAAGTTGAGACTCTTGTTCACCAGCCGCGGAAAGGGGTGCGCCGGGTCCAGCGCGATGGGCGTGAGCACCGGATAGATCTGGTCGCGGAAGTACTTCTTCACCCACTCCGTCTGGACCGGCGTCCAGTCCTCGCGGCGCAGGAAGTGCACGCCTTCCTCGGCGAGCGCCGGCAACAGAATGTTCTGCAGGATGTGGTACTGGCGCTGCACGGCGTCGTGGGTCAGGCGCGCCACCTCGGCGAGCACTTCCTCGGCGAGCATGCCGTCCGGGCCCGGCTGGCCGGTGCCTGTTTCCAGTTTATTTTTCAGGCCCGCCACCCGGATCTCGAAGAACTCGTCCATGTTGGAAGAGAAGATCAGCAGGAAATTCAGCCGCTCCATCAATGGATGGCGGTCGTCCATGGCCTGCTCGAGTACCCGCAGGTTGAACTGCAGCAGGCTCAATTCCCGGTTGATATAAAAGTCCTGGTTGCTCAAATCGGGGCCCTGGGTGCCGGCGTTGGCGTTCATTGGAAATCCTGACCTTGAGTGCGGAAGGTCCTATTGGATGACATTAGCATGACAGGAGGATGACAAAGAGCGCCACTTCACTTCTGGCTAGTGATAAGTATAATGCGAACGATTATCGTTATGGTGCTTGTCGAGCCACCTCCTATCCTGGGGAAAAACCATGCTGAATCAAGACCTTAGACATATCCGGGCCGGCCGGCCGGAACGCTGCCCGACGGGCATCGCGGTGACCCTGCTGGCGCTGATGGCGGCGCCGGGGCTGGCCACCGCGCAGCAGAACGCCGGCACCCTGGCGCCGGTGGAAGTGGGCGCCGAGGGCCCGGCCGACGACGGCTATATCACCGTCGACGAGCCGGCCACCACCGGTAAGCTCGACGTGCCGGTGGAGCGCCAGCCGTTCTCCATCGAGACCGTGGACCGGGAATTGATGGAAGACACCGGCGCCAAGAACATCCAGGACGCCTTGCTGTACATGTCAGGGGTGCACGCCGGCAATTTCGGCTTCGACACCCGTGGCGACTCCGCCAAGGTGCGCGGCCTGGACCCTTCCCAGTACCTGGACGGCCTTCGTGCCAGCTACGGCAACTACACCGGCGTGCGGCCCAACATCTACGCGCTTGAAAGCGTCGAGGTCCTGAAGGGGCCGTCCTCGGTGCTCTATGGCCAGGCGGAACTGGGCGGTATCGTCAACGCGGTCTCCAAATTGCCGAAGGCGCGGAAGCAGGGCGAGCTGCGGGCCCAGGTCGGCTCTTTCGATCATAAGCAGGTCGCCGCCGACCTGACCGGTCCCCTGTCGGAGGACGGCAAGCTGCTTTACCGTTTGGTGGCGCTCAAGCGCGACAGCGGCACCCAGGTGGATTACGTGGACAACGACGGTTACGTCTTCGCGCCGTCGCTGACCTGGTTGCCCACCGACGACACCACCGTGACCCTGCTGTTGAACAGCCAGGCCGACACCGGCCAGGTATCGGCGCAGTTCCTGCCGGCTGAAGGCACTCTGGAGCCCGGCCCGTTGGGCGATATCGGCAGCGAGACCTTTGTCGGTGAACCGGACTGGGATCGTTATGACCGTAACAAGGATGAGGTCACGTTGTTCCTGGATCACCGTCTCAACGATCAATGGGGCTTTTCGACCACCGCCCGCTACACGGAAACCGACGTGGAGGTCCGTGAGCACTGGGCGGCGATCGGTGCCGGCCCGGCGTCGGACGGCACTATCAACCGGGTCATCTATATGATCGACAAGGGCACCGAGATTCTGAACTTCGACATGCGCCTTGAAGGTGACGTGCTCTTGGGGCCGACCCGCCACAATCTGGCGATCGGTCTGGATCGTCAGGATGCGCTTTGGACCCAGGACAATTTTTCACAAGGCGCGGGTACGCCGATCAACGTTTACAACCCCGACTATGGCAATGTGAATTACGCCGCCCTTAATCCCCAGGATCAGGCCGACAACGAGCTCAAGCAGACCGGCGTTTATTTTATCGACCACATGGAAATCGACCGGGTGGTGGTGTCCGGCGCCCTGCGCTACGACGACACCACCAGCACCGAGCTGGGGGTCAATGGCGTCGACACGGACCAGGACGACCACGCCACCACCGGTCGCCTGGGTCTGATGTACCGTTTCGATTTCGGTCTGTCGCCCTACATCAGTTACTCCGAATCCTTTACCCCCAATCTGGGGCTGTCCGGCGGCCAGACCCTGGACCCCACCACCGGCGAGCAACGGGAAGCGGGTGTTAAATACCTGTCGCGCGAGCACGACTTCTCCGTTACCGCCGCCTGGTTCGACATCGAGGAAACCAACCGGGTGATCGCCGGCAGTACGCCGCACGAAGTGGATCAGACCGGCGCGACGGTGGACGGCTGGGAAGTGTCGGCGAAGAAGCGCTTCGGCAACTTCAGCCTGCTGGCCAACTATACCGACCTGGACGCCAAGGACGATGACAGCGGCAATCGCCTGCCCTACGTGGCTGAAAAAGTGGCTTCCGCCTGGGGTAAGTACGAAATGGAAAACGGCTTCCGCTTTGGCGCCGGGGTACGCTACGTGGGAGACTCCGTGGGCGCGGATTACGGCACGGGCCCCGGCCCGGTCGTGCCTTCGGTGACACTGTATGACGCCATGGTGGGCTACGCCACCGGCCCCTGGGACTTCACCCTTACCGGCAAGAACCTGGCGGATAAGGAATACATTTCCTGGTGCCGGGGACAGCTGGGAAATCAAACCTATGATTGTGGCTTCGGCGAACGTCGAGTGATCCTCGGCGAGGCGAGCTACAACTTCTAAGCCCGGTCAATGTCGATCAGAAAGGGCGGCCTTGGCCGCCCTTTTTATTTGCCCGCCAGCTTCAGCGCGGCGGCCTTGGCGAAGTAGGTCAGAATGCCGTCGGCGCCGGCGCGCTTGAACGCCAGCAGGGATTCCAGCATCACCTTGTCCTGGTCCAGCCAGCCGTTCTGAAACGCCGCCATGTGCATGGCGTACTCGCCACTCACCTGATAGGCATACACCGGCACCCGGAATTCATCCTTCACCCGGCGCACCACGTCCAGATAGGGCATGCCCGGCTTCACCATCACCACGTCGGCGCCTTCGGCGAGATCCAGCGCGATCTCGTGCAGGGCTTCGTCGGCATTGCCCGGGTCCATCTGGTAGGTGCTTTTGTCCGCCTTGCCCAGGTTGGCCGCCGAGCCCACCGCGTCCCGGAACGGGCCGTAATAGGCGGACGCGTACTTGGCGGAATAGGCCATGATGCGGGTGTGCGGGAAGTGGTGGTCTTCCAGGGCCTGGCGGATCTCGCCGATACGCCCGTCCATCATGTCCGAGGGCGCCACCATGTCGGCGCCGGCGTCGGCGTGGGAGATCGCCTGTTTGACCAGGGCGGTGACGGTGGCGTCGTTGAGCACATAGCCGTGCTCGTCGAGGATGCCGTCCTGGCCGTGGGTGGTGAAGGGGTCCAGGGCCACGTCGGTGATCACGCCCATCTCCGGCACGGCTTTCTTGATCGCCCGGGTGGCCCGCTGCGCCAGGCCTTCCGGATTCCAGGCCTCGGCGCCGTCCAGGCTTTTCACCGCCACCGGGGTAACCGGGAACAGCGCCATGGCGGGCACGCCCAGATCCGCCAGCTGGCGGGCCTCCTCGCACAGCAGATCGACGCTCATACGTTCGATTCCCGGCATGGAAGGTACCGCTTCGGTGCGGTTTTCGCCGTCGAGGATGAACACGGGGTAGATCAGATCGTCCACCGTGAGAGTGTTCTCGCGCATCAGGCGGCGGGAGAAATCGTCCTTGCGCATGCGGCGCATGCGGCTGGCCGGCCAGGGGGCACGGTTGAAAGACATGGCGCTGGACCTCCGGGAAAAGAGGGCGCAGTTTACCAAGTCCCAGGGGGGATGGAAAAATACCCGCTTCACCGCGACAGGAAAACGTACCCATGGGCCGTTGGCGACCAAAAGGCAAGCCCGCTTCCAAGTACATCACCCCGGAAGGCTACCGGCGCCTCAACGAGGAGCTGCAGCGGCTCTGGAAGGAAGAGCGGCCGCCGATCACCAAATCGGTGCAGGAGGCCGCCGCCCAGGGCGACCGCTCGGAAAATGCCGAGTATATTTACGGCAAGAAGCAGCTTCGCGAGATCGACCGGCGCATCCGCTTCCTCAGCAAGCGGCTGGACGGCATGACCGTGGTCGAGCGCGCGCCCGAGGATACCGGTAAGGTGTTCTTCGGCGCCTGGGTGGAAGTGGAGGACGACGACGGCAAGGTCGAACGCTTCCGCCTGGTGGGCCCCGACGAGGCCGATGGCAGCCGTGGCGAGATCAGTGTCGACGCGCCCCTGGCGCGGGCCTTGCTTGGCAAGCGGGTGGATGACGAAGCCCGGGTGCGAACCCCCAACGGCGAACGTTGTCTTTACGTCAACCGCATCTGGTATTCCTGAGATAACGGCAACGGAGTCGCCGCGCGCCCATGGAAAACGACAATCGTATCTGGTTCTTTATCCGCAAATCCCTGCTGGGCGGGCTGGTGATTCTGCTGCCCATCTCCATTATCGCGTTCTTCTTCAAATGGATTTACGACGCGGTCACCGGCTTGATCGCGCCGTTCACCGGCCTGGTGGTGCGGTTTTTCGGGTTGCCCAAGTTCGCCGCCGACTGGGTGGTGGTGGCGGTGCTGGTGGTGTTCTGCTTTCTGGTCGGCACCCTGGTGGCCACCAGCCTGGGTGGCTGGCTGTGGCAGAAGCTGGAAAAGCGTGGCATGGAGCGCCTGCCGGGCTATCGCCTGGTCAAGGAGGTGATCACGCAGCTGTTCGGCGGCAACCAGGACAGCCTGATGCGCGGCGAGGTGGCCCGGGTGTGGCTGTACGGGCGCCAGGTGCCCGCCACCGTCCTGGGGCTGATCACCTCCCGCCACGACGACGGCCATCTTTCCGTATTCGTGCCCACCGGCCCCAACCCCACGTCCGGGTTTATCTACCACGTCCACGAGGACCTGGTGGAACGGCGGCCGGACATCGCGGTGGAACAGATGATGAAAACGGTGGTGGCCTGCGGCGCCGGCAGCGCCGCGCTGCTTAGCAAGGAATAACTATTCGGTTTCGGCGTCCTCGAGGGCCTGCATGGCGTCGAGAAGCGCCATCTCCGCCTCTTCGTGGCGGCTTTTCAGATCGCCCTGGCGGCTCAGAAGTTCGCTGAGCTCGCCTTTGCGGGCCGGGTCGGTGTATAGCGTTTCGTCGCCGAGCGCGGTTTCCACTTCGCCCAGCTCGCTGCCCAGCCGGTCCAGTTGCCTCTCCAGCTTTTCCACTTCTTTCTTAAGTGGGCGAAGCTGTTCGCGCAGGCGGGCGGCGTCCTGGCGGCGCTGCTTGGCGTCGTCCTTGCCGGCGGCCTTGTGCTCGCCGGCCGGCGCCTTGGCGTCGCGCCGGGCCTGCTGCAGCCAACGGGCGTAGTCGTCCAGGTCGCCGTCGAGGGGGCGCACGCCGCCCTCGGCGACCAGCTGGAATTCGTCCACCGTGGTTTCCAGCAGGTGGCGGTCGTGGGACACCAGCACCACCGCCCCCTCGAAACTCTGCAGCGCCAGGGTCAACGCCTCGCGCATGTCCAGGTCCAGGTGGTTGGCGGGTTCGTCGAGCAGCAGCAGGCTGGGTTTCTGATGGACGATCAGCGCCAGGGCCAGGCGCGATTTTTCGCCGCCGGAGAAGCGCCCCACCGGATCGAACACGGCGTCGCCGTGGAAGCCGAAGCGGCCCAGCTCATTGCGAAGCTGTTGCTCGCTCCATTTTGGATGCTGGCGGTGGAGCAGTTGATAGGGGCTTTCGTCGGCGGCCAGCCGGTCCACTTGCTGCTGGTGGAAGTAGCCGACTTTCAGGTCCGGGTCGCGTTGCACGTGGCCGGAGAGAGCGGGCAGCTCGCCCATCAGGGTGCGGATCAGCGTGGACTTGCCGGCGCCGTTGGGGCCCAGCAGGCCCACCCGGGACTCCGGGCGCAGGCTCATGGAGACACCGGCCAGGATGGTGGTCTGGTCATAGCCGCAGGCCGCGTTTTCCAGCAGCACCATGGGGTTGGGCAGCTTTTCCGGCGCCTTGAAGTCGAACTCGAAACCGGAGTCCACGTGGGCGGGGGCGATGCGCTCGAGCTTTTCCAGGGCCTTGACCCGGCTCTGGGCCGCCTTCGCTTTGCTGGCCTTGGCGCGGAAGCGGTCGATGAACTTCTGCATGTGCGCCACCTGCGCCTGCTGCTTGTCGTGCAGTTTTTGCTGCAGGGAAAGCTGCTCGGCGCGCTGGCGCTCGAAATCCGAGTAGTCGCCGGCGTAGCGCTTCAGGCGCCCGTGCTCGATATGCAGGATTTCCGAGACGGTGGCGTCCAGGAAGGCGCGGTCGTGGGAAATCAGCATCAGGGCGCCCGGATGCTGCACCAGCCACTGCTGCAGCCAGAGGATGGCGTCCAGGTCCAGATGGTTGGTGGGCTCGTCCAGGAGCATCAGGTCGGCGTCGCTGATCAGCACCTGCGCCAGGTTCAGACGCATGCGCCAGCCGCCGGAGAAGGCGCTCACCGGCTGCCGTTGCTGGCTTTCCGAAAAGCCCAGCCCGGCCAGCAGCGCGGCGGCCCGGGCCGGTTGTTCCCAGGCGCGCAGGGCGTCCAGCTCGGCGTGGGCGCGGGCGATGCCGGCGTTGTCCTCGCTGTCCTGGGCCTCGGCCAGGGCGGCTTCCCAGCGCCGCAGCGCCCGGTTACCGTCGAGCACATAGTCCTGCGCCGGCTGTGCCAGCGCCGGCACCTCCTGAGCCATCATCGAAAAGCGCCAGTCGGCGGGGCGGTGCACGGCGCCGCCGTCGCTCTCCAGCTCCCCCATGATCAGCTTGAACAGGGAACTCTTGCCGCTGCCGTTGCGGCCCACTACGCCCACGCGCGTGCCCTTGTGCAGCACGAAACTGGCGTCTTCGAGCAGCAACTCCGGGCCGCGGCGCAGATTGATGTGTTCCAGGGACAGCATGGTATAAGGAGCCTTGGGTCGAGACCGGCGCAGTGTATGGCAAGCGTCGGAATAACAGAAGGGTCGGTGGCGGTGATCGCCGGGGAGGAGACCATGAAGGAAACGCCGCTGTGGCGTTTCGCGCTGCGGCTGTGGCGCGACAAGAATGTCGAGCGCCTGTGTCTGCGCCTGCAGGACGAGCACGGCGTGCCGGTGGCGGCGGTGCTCACCGCGCTCTGGCTCAGTGACGCCGGGCGCCGGCCGGATCCGGCCCTGGGCCGCCGGCTGCTGGCCTTTGCCGAGCAGTTCGAGGCCGACTACCTGCGCCCGCTGCGCACGGTGCGCCGGCGCGCGGCGGACGGCCAGGGCACCGTGGAGCTCAAACGCCAGATTCAGGAGGCGGAGCTGGAAGGCGAGCGCCTGCTGCTGGAGCAACTGAGCCGTCAGGCGCAGTCGCAGCCCGGTGAGCAGCCGGTTTCAGCCTTGAGCTGGTTGTTCGTGGTGGTGCCGGAGGCCGGGCAATGCCAGGCGTTGCAGGCAGTGCTGGAAGAACTGGCCGCGCTCAGCGAAAACCGGGCAGTGTCCGGATAAGGTGCCGTTGCACCTCCAGCCATTCACCGATCAGGCGCCAGTGGCGCTGATCCACCTCGTGCCTGGGGTCGCTCTGATCCAGCATGCTCTGGCCGTGGCTCATTGACTGCACGTACTGCTGGGCGTCGCGCAGCGTGATCAGGTAAGGAATCTTCAGGCTGGCGAGAAACTGGCGCAGGGTTTCATAGGTGCGGGTACGGGTGCGGGCCCGGTTGGCGATCACCGCCAGCCGCCGGGGCCGGCGCTGGTAGCTGGGCGCCAGCATCACGTTTTGTACGAAGCGGGTGGTGGCGCGGATATCAATGGGGCTGGGCAGCACCGGAATCAGCACGATCTGCGAGACCCGGAGCACATGGTCCAGGGTGTGGCGGTCCATCCCCGCCGGGGAATCGATCACCACCACGTCGCGCGCTTTCTGCATCTGATCCTGCAGCCGGCCCAGCGACACCGGTTCGTCCGCCGGCCAGCCGAGCGCTTCCACACGCGGGTCCTCGCGCAGCCGCACCCATTGGGTGGCGGATTGCTGCGGATCCAGGTCCAGCAAGGTCACCGTCTGCCCGGAATGGGCGAAATAGGCGGCCAGATTGGTGGCCAGCGTGGTTTTTCCGCACCCGCCCTTGCTGTTGGCGACCAGAACCACCAGGCGCCGCTCATCCTGACGCGCCACGCGACGCGCGGAAGCCGGGGCCAGGGTGGGATCGGTGCTGTTATTCGACATAGTGATTTATCCCCCTGCGTCACACTATAACCCGCTGATGTGTGGTTTCGTGAATCCGGCTTTTGACAGCCACGTACGGACAGGCACAATGATCCACTCTTCGCCGGGGAATCGGGCCCGCGCCCGGGATGCCCGGCTGTCGGCGAGGGAACCAATCGGGGGAAAACGCGGTCATGCGTTATCTGGTCACCTTTTTTGTGTTGGCGGGTGTGGTCGCCGGCGTGTTGTTCAACGTCCCCATGGGACACGGCAAGCCATTGCTGGATTGGCAGCAGGCCCGGGACCACTGGAACCAGCCGACGCGCTGGTTGACCACCGCGTGGCCGGGAAACGGCCACCGTGGAGAAAAGCGTATGTACCGCTGGCGCGACGCCACGGGGAACTGGCAGTATGGCCAGATTCCGCCGCCGGGCGTGGAGGTGCAGACCGTTGACGTAAAAGCGCCGACCGTGATCACCGCGGAGGAAATGCGCGGAGAAGGACCGCCGGCGCAGAAAAAATAAACGTAAGCCAATGGAGGCATAATGAAAAAGTTCGCAATCGTGCTCGCCGGTACCATGTTGCTGGCGGCCTGTGGTGGAGAAGAAGACAAGAGCGCTGATGTGGAGCTCAAAAGCGAAGACCAGAAAGCGTCCTACGCGCTGGGCTTTCGCAGTGCCGAGCAGATGAGCGCGATGGAGAATCTGGATCTGGAGGCGATGGTCGCCGGCCTGCGTGACGGTTTTGGCGACAATCCGGAATCCCGTCTCGGCGAAGACGAGGACATGGACCAGCTGATCCGTGATTACCAGACCCGCATGATGGAAGCCCGCCAGAAGAAGATGGAAGAGCAGGCTCAGGCGAACCTCGAGGAAGGCCAGGCCTTCCTGGAAGAGAACGCCGATAAAGAGGGCATCGAAGTCACCGACAGCGGCCTGCAGTACCAGGTGCTGGAGTCCGGTGAAGAGGGCGCGGAATCGCCCACCCTGGAAGACACCGTGGAAGTGCACTACAAGGGCATGCTCCGCGATGGTACCGTCTTCGACAGCTCCATCGAGCGCGACAAGCCGGCGGTATTCGGCCTGAAGCACATCATCCCCGGCTGGCAGGAAGCGCTGCCGATGATGAAAGTCGGTGATAAGTGGAAGCTGTTCCTGCCGCCCGAGCTGGGCTACGGCGAACAGGGCGCCGGCGGCGACATCGGCCCCAACGAAGTGCTGATCTTCGAAGTCGAACTGCTGGACGTGAAGGATCAGGGCGCCAAGAGCAAGAACGGCGCCGAGCAAGCTGAAGAAACCGAGGAAGGCGCCGACGCGGCCGAATAATCCGCGCTAGCCCGACCCGAAAAAAAGCCACGCTTCCCAAAGGAGCGTGGCTTTTTTTGTGGGAGCGAGCCTGCTCGCGAAAGGCCGGCTCTGCCGGCCGGCGGGATTCCAGAGACCTCTCTAACGGCGCCACCAACAGCGTCTCTGGTATCCTGCCGGGAGCTTTGCTCCCTTTCGCGGGCGGGGCCCGCTCCCACAGCGCCACCCGGGAGCTAGAAGTTGAGGACGCGGGCGCGCTCGGTGGCGTCGCGGCTGTGCACGCTGAGAATCAGCTGGTCCTCCAGGGCGAAGCGCTCCTCGAGCATCTCCGTGAGCCGGGTCAGCCGCTCGGGCAACACCTCCAGCTGGCTGAGACAGTGGTCGTCGGTATCGAAATCCTCGTTGAAGGCAAGCGCCTCCTCGGTGGAGGGATCAAGCTGCTGGAGAATCCGCGACGCCAGAGTGATGGTGCCGTCGCGGCGGGACGCGCCCAGGCGGGCCTCGCGGACCAGCTCCTGATAGATCTCGAAATGGCCGGCGCTGATGTAGTCCATCAGCAGCTGGCAAAACTCACGAATCTGGTTTTCAACCGAACCGGGCCGTTGAAAGCCCTCCAGACCCTGGATCGAACACAGGAGTACCAGCAGGCGGCGGCGCTGCTCCAGCCAGGCGTGTAGCAGGGCTTCGATGCGCCGCCACCGGTCCAGGGCGGCGGAATGATGCAGAGCCGGGGAAGGGGGCGTGGCCATGGGGTCGCTCCTTGCGAACAGTACGCGGTTTTCGTCGGACGGGTATTGAGGCTAGCGCCGCTGTTCGCGGCGAGGCAACGGTTGCGCCGCGCCGGTGGCGGCGATTCCCGGCCCGCGCGGGGAAAACCGCTTTGTCGTCAGAGGCTTACCGTTAAAGACCGTTTATTCATTAGGGTGGCGGCTTTAGAAGGGTGGTCGCATAACGCCGCCGGCGGGGCCGCTCAGCCCGGGAACAGCCAGGGGCTGATCAGCGGCCACAGCCAGGGCAGCGCCAGGGCCGTGACCAGCCCGGTGAGCCCCAGGGCCAGGCCGGCGAAGGCGCCGGCTTTCTCGCTGAATTCGAACGCCCGGGCGGTGCCGATGGCATGGGCCACCAGGCCCAGCGCGAAGCCGCGAATGCGGTCGTCCTTGACCCTCAGCAGGCGGAACACCAGGCCGCCGACCAGCGCGCCCACGATACCGGTGATGGCCACCGCGCCGGCGGCCAGGGACACATAACCGCCGGTGCTTTTCACCACCTCAACCGCGATCGGCGTGGTGATCGACTTCGGCGCCAGGGAGCCGACCACGGCTTCCGGGGCGCCCAGCTGCCAGGCCAGATAGATGGAAATGCCGGCGGCCAGCGCCGCGCCGATAAAGGTGGTGATCAGGATCGGACGCCACACGCTGCGCACGGTGTGCAGCTGCCGGTAGAGCGGCCAGGCCAGCGCCACGGTGGCCGGGCCGAGCAGGAATGACAGCACCTGGGTCTGGTCGCGGTATTCGGTGTAGGAGACCCCCACCAGGGGCAGCACCACGATCACCGGAATCGAGGCGACGATAAAGGGATGGAACAGCGGCAGGCTGTGCACCTTGCCGTACAGCCAGGTGGCCATCCGGTAACTGGCCAGGGTGAGCAGCAGGCCGAACAGCGGCGAGTGAACCAGATCAGCCATCGGCACGGCCCCCCGGCTGGTTGGGCTTGCCGCGCTCGCGCAGCAGCAGCTTGAGCAGCAGGGTCACCAGCACCAGCGCCACGATGGTGCCGAAGATCACCGCCACGGTGAGCGCCAGCGCGTAGTCGCTGTAGCGTTCCCACTGCAGCACGATGCCCACGCCGAGCGGGAAAATCAGCAGGCTGATATGGCGGATCAAGGCCCCGGAGGCTTCCGCGACCCGCTCGCTGTAGGGCAGGTTGAACATCAGCGCCAGCAACAGCAGCACCATGCCCACCACCGGCGCGGGCAGCGGCAGACCGGTGAAGTGGATCACCAGCTCACCGAGAAATTGGAACAGCAGCAGAATCAGCAGGCCGTCGACCATGGGCGGATCTCCCAAACGCAAAGACCCGCGTCGAAGGCGCGGCGTAAGGCGGCTCGCTCAGCCCCGGCGCGGGCGCAGCAATTGTATCAGAGCCACCACCAGCACGCCCCCGAACACCACCAGCGACCAGCCGGGAATGGTCAGGCCGAGGAACCGCCAGCTGATCTCGGCGCACTCGCCGGAGCCGGACAGCACCTGGGTGAGCACATCGGTGAGCGGGAAGGCGTCGAGCATGTAGTCCAGATTGGGGCCGCAGGCGGGCACCTGGTCGGCGGGCAGGCTTTGCAGCCACAGGTGGCGCAGGGCGATGCCGGCGCCGGCCAGGGTCGCCAGGGCGGTGAGCAGGGCGTAAACACGCACGCCGATGCCGCGCGGTCCGTGCAGGGTGGCCACCAGCAGCACCGCCGCCACCGCCATCAGCGCGATGCGTTGAAAGATACACAGCGGGCAGGGTTCCAGGCCTTCCACGTGCTGCATGTAAAGCGCGCCGGCGAGCGCCGCCAGGCAGCCAAGCAGGGTGAGGCCGTTAAGCGCGCGGGGGCTGGGCAAAAGGGAGGACATGATTGTTTTCCTTGTTCGAATCCGGCAAGCGTCAACGCACCCTAAGCAAAACCCCGGCACCGGACAAGCGGCCCGGCGCCGGGGTCAAAGGGGCTTTCCTGTACGTTCAGACGCTGCGCGAGGCGGCGGGTTCCCGGTGATGATGCCAGGCGGCGGCACCGGCGTCCCAACCTTGCACCCACCACTCCGCGAGCGCTTCGTCGCGGTACGGGCACTGGTCCACGCGACCGCCGGCCATGCCCCACATGCAGCCGCGGTTGTAGGCCTTTTCGAACGGATCGGGTGACGGATCAAACATGACTATCCCTCCTTCAACGGTGGCAGACTAGCACCGGCGGGGATTGTCACTAGCACCATTGGTGTAGAGAAAACGACCACTTGTCAGGATATAGGCTTACTTGTGATCCGGGTCTCACTGTCAGTCGCGGAAGTAAGCCTCGAGATAGGCCTCGAACGGCATTTCCGGCTCCGCTTCCACGGCCCGCTGCTCGTCCAGGCTTTCCCCGGCGAGGCGCTGCCATTCGCTTTCCAGGCCGCTGTCCAGCGGCCGCGAGCGGAAGTGGTCCCGGTGCGCCAGCGCCTGGTTCATGGCGAAGTCGAAAAAGCTTTGCTGGCGGCTTTCGAGCTTGTCGAGAATGCGCCCCGAGGGGGTCGCGTCCGGCTCCAGAAGTTTTTCGCGCTGGCGCTCCAGGGCGTCCAGATAGAGCCGGCCGTGCTGGCCGTCGTGGCCATGGCAGCGGTCGAACAACTCGGCGATGGGCAGCATCTGGTCGAGCTTCTCCAGGCCCCACTCGCGCAGCGATACGGACTTGCCCCAGTTATTCAGCTGCACGCCGGTGTCGCGGCCGTCGTAGACCACCCGGCGCAGGTTCTCCTTGCTGGCTTCCAGATCGCAGTGCTCCAGGCGCGGCGATTCGCGCAACAGGCAGTAGGTGGCGAACAGATCGAGAAAACGGATTTCCTGCTGATTGATGCCCACCGGCTCGAAGGGGTTCAGATCCAGCGCGCGGATTTCGATGTATTCCACGCCGCGCCGCTTGAGCGCCAGGGTGGGGCGCTCGCCGCTGTTGATGGTGCGCTTGGGGCGGATCGAGGAGTAGTACTCGTTCTCGATCTGCAGAATGTTGGCGTTGAGCTGCTGGTAGCGACCGTCGGCGTCGCGCACGCCCAGTTTCTGATAGACCGGGTCGGGGGTCTTGATGGCGTGGGTCAGGGTGCGGACATAGTCGTCCAGATTGTTGTAGCTGATCGCCAGCGACGACTGGGCATTGTTCTGGTAGCCCAGGTCGCTCATGCGCAGGCTGGTGGCGTTGGGGCGGTACAGGCTGTGGTCGAAGCGCTCCAGCAACTGATGCTCACGGCCGGCCAGGAAGGAGGAACACAGCGCCGGCGAGGCGCCGAACAGATACACCAGCAGCCAGGAATAGCGCTGGAAGTTGCGGGTCAGGTCGAAATAGCGCTGGGAGATATAGTCCCGCAGCGGCGCCTGGCTGCCCTCCAGCTCGCGGTTGATGCGCCAGAACTCATCCGGGAACGAGAAGTTGTAGTGGATGCCGGCGATGGTCTGCATCTTGCGCCCGTAACGGTGGCCCAGGCCGATGCGGTAGATATGTTTCATGCGGCCCACGTTGGAGCGGCCGTACTCGGCCACCGGCACATCGTTGTCGTTGGCGATCATGCAGGGCATGGAATTGACCCACAGTAATTCGTCGCCGATGTGTCGGTAGGCGTAGCGGTGCAGATTCTCGAGGAATTCGATCGGCTGCTGCAGATCGGTGCTGGGCGGGGTGATGAATTCCAGCAGCGACTCGGAATAGTCCGTGGTGATGTAGGGGTGGGTGAGCGCCGAGCCCAGTTCCCGGGGGTGCGGAGTATGCGCGAGCAGGCCCTGGTTGGTGATCCGCAGGCTTTCCTTCTCGATGCCACGGCGGATGTGCGCCAGGGTGGCGGCGGCTTCGGAATCCAGCAGTGCCTGGATTCGCTGGCTGAGCGTATCGGTCATGGGCCTATCCGACAGGGAGGTTGATCGCGCGGCCCGCCAGTATGGCAGGCCCGAAGCCGGTTAACATCCGGGTCAGCCGCGCTTGTTCTTGTCTTCGAACGCTTTCGCGAACGCCGCGCCCAGGGCGCCCTGGGCCGCCGCCGGTTTCTGGCCGCCGCCCTGGCCGCGCGCGCCGCCCTTGGGTTTGCCGCCCCGGCCGCGCGGCCGGCCGGCGGGGGCGTCGCCGCCCTTCGGCTGGTCCTGGTGGCGTTCGTCCAGGCGCATGGTCAGGCTGATGCGCTTGCGGGGCAGGTCCACCTCCATCACCTTGACCTTGACGATGTCGCCGGGCTTGACCACGTCGTGGGGGTCTTCCACGAACTTGTCCGCCAGGGCGGAAACGTGCACCAGGCCGTCCTGATGCACGCCGATGTCGACGAAGGCACCGAAATTGGTGACGTTGGTCACCGAGCCTTCCAGCAGCATGCCGGGCTTGAGGTCGTTGAGGGTCTCGACGCCCTCCTTGAATTCCGCCGCCTTGAACTCCGGGCGCGGGTCGCGGCCGGGTTTTTCCAGCTCGCTGAGGATGTCGGTGACGGTGGGCAGGCCGAACACCTCGTCGGTGAAATCGCCGGCGTTGACCTTCTTCAGGAAGGGCGCGTCGCCGATCAGATCCTTGAGCGGCCGACCGTGCTTCTCGGCGATGCGCTCCACCAGCGGGTAGGCTTCCGGGTGCACCGAGGAAGCATCCAGCGGGTTGCTGCCGTCCATGATGCGCAGGAAGCCGGCGGCCTGCTCGAAGGTCTTCTCGCCCAGGCGCGGCACCTGCTTCAGGGCCCCCCGGTCGGCGAAGGCGCCGTTCTTTTCACGGAAGGTGACGATGTTGCCGGCGATGGTGGTGTTGAGGCCGGCGATGCGCGCCAGCAGCGGCGCGCTGGCGGTGTTCACGTCCACGCCCACGGCGTTCACGCAGTCCTCGACCACCGCGTCCAGGGAACGCGACATTTTTACCTGGCTGACGTCGTGCTGGTACTGGCCCACGCCGATCGATTTCGGATCGATCTTCACCAGCTCCGCGAGCGGATCCTGCAGCCGCCGGGCGATGGACACCGCGCCACGGAACGACACATCCAGATCGGGGAACTCCCGGGCCGCCATTTCCGACGCGGAGTACACCGAGGCACCGGCCTCGGACACCATGATCTTCTGGATATTGCGGTCGCTGAGTTGCTTGACCACTTCGCCGGCCAGTTTGTCGGTTTCGCGGCTGGCGGTACCGTTGCCGATGGCGATCAGCGACACGTCGTGCTTGGCGCTGAGTTTGGCCAGCGTGGCCAGGGACTGGTCCCACTGCTTCTTGGGCTGGTGCGGGAAAATCGTGGTGTGCTCGAGCAGCTTGCCGGTGGCGTCCACCACCACCACCTTGACGCCGGTGCGCAGGCCCGGGTCCAGGCCCATGGTGGCCTTGGGGCCGGCCGGCGACGCCATCAGCAGGCTTTTCAAATTGCGCGCGAACACCTGGATCGCTTCTTCCTCGGCCATTTCGCGCACGCGGCCGAGCAGCTCGGTTTCCAGGTGGGTGTTGAGTTTGATCTTCCAGGTCCAGCGCATCACCTCGCCGAGCCAGTCGTCGGCGGCGCGGCCCTCATGGCGCCAGCCCGCCACCTCCGTGACCATGGCTTCGCAGGGGTGCGGCTGGGCGCTCTCCAGTTCTTCGGGCAGCACCATGGAAACGTGCAGCACGCCTTCGTTGCGGCCACGGAACAGCGCCAGGGCGCGGTGACTGGGAATGCTCTTGAGCGCTTCCTGGTGTTCGAAGTAGTCGCGGAACTTGGCGCCTTCCTCTTCCTTGCCGTCGGCCAGCTTCGCCTGGACGTGCGCCTTCTCCCACAGGAAGGTGCGCAGCCGGGTGAGCAGTTCGGCGTTTTCCGCGAAGCGCTCCATCAGGATCTGCTTGGCGCCGTCCAGGGCGTCCTTGGCGGTGGCGATCTTGTGCTCGTCGTTCAGGTAGCCGGCGGCGGTTTGCTCCGGGTCCCGGGCGGGATCGTCCAGCAGCGCGTCGGCGAGCGGCTCCAGGCCGGCCTCGCGGGCAATCTGCGCGCGCGTGCGGCGCTTCGGCTTGTACGGCAGGTACAGGTCTTCCAGGCGGGTCTTGGTGTCCGCCTCCTTGATCGCTTTCTCCAGCTCCGGGGTCAGCTTGTCCTGCTCGGCGATGCTTTTGAGGATGGTCTCGCGGCGCTCTTCCAGCTCGCGCAAATAACGCAGCCGCTCTTCCAGTGTGCGCAACTGGGTGTCATCCAGACCGCCGGTTACTTCTTTGCGGTACCGGGCGATGAAGGGCACCGTGGCGCCTTCGTCCAGCAGCGCCACGGTGGCCGCGACCTGCCGGGGCTGGGCGTTGATTTCCTGGGCGATCAGTTGTTCGATGCTTTGCATGGAAGAGTCCTGGCTTGCACGGCGGCGCGCGCGGTAGGGCGCCGCTTTATAACGAAACGACCGGAATCATAGGGAATGACTCCGGCCGTTCATAGATTGACTTGACGGGGCGGGCTGTGGTTGCCGTGCGCGGCCGGGTTCAGCCCAGCACGCGCTTGATCATCGCCGCCAGTTCCGGCTCCTGGGGCGGCTTGACGATATAGCCGGCGGCGCCCTGGCGCTCGCCCCAGACTTTATCGGTTTCCTGGTCCTTGGTGGTCACCAGAATCACCGGTATGCCGCCCAGCTCGGCGTCCTTGGTGATCTTGCGGGTGGCCTGGAAGCCGTTCAGCTCCGGCATCACCACGTCCATGAGGATCAGGTCCGGCTTTTGCGCGCGGGCCTGTTCAATGCCTTCCATGCCATTGGTGGCGGTGATCGCTTCGTGTCCCTGGCTTTCCACCATCTTGACCAGGTTGGTCAGTTGGGTGGGTGAGTCGTCCACCACGAGAATCTTGGCCATCTTTGTCTCCTTCGGAACCCATCGGCCGGCGCATGATAGCAGGCCCGGGGGCAAAGGTAAGCTGATCAGTTCCGGCACACAGTGCCGCATCACGTCACCCGTTCGCGGGCGCCGGTAATCTTTCTATACAATCCAGATTTGCCTGCCGCGCGCGCGGCGGGTACACCGGGCCTCCGGGTTCCATTCCCGTTGTCCTGTCGGCGAGGAGCAGCATGAGCGAACAAGTGGAAAAAATTCTGGTGGTGGACGACGACGCCCGCCTGCGTGGTCTGCTGCAACGTTTCCTGGAAGAGCAGGGCTACGCGGTCAAGGCGGTGGCCGACGCCGACCAGATGGACCGCGCGCTGTCCCGCGAGATCTACTCGCTGATGGTGCTCGATCTGATGCTGCCCGGCGAGGACGGCCTGTCCATCTGCCGCCGGTTGCGCGACGACGACAACCGTTTGCCGATCATCATGCTCACCGCCAAGGGCGACGACGCCGAGCGCATCGAGGGCCTGGACGCCGGCGCCGACGACTACCTGCCCAAGCCGTTCAACCCCAAGGAACTCAGCGCCCGTATCCGCGCCGTGCTGCGCCGTCATGTGCGCGAAGTGCCCGGCGCGCCCAGCAAGGAGGAATCGGTGGTGCGGTTCGGCCCCTGGAGCCTGGACCTGGGCAACCGCACCCTGGCGCGCGAGGGGCAGCCGCAGCCGCTCACCACCGGTGAATTCGCGGTGCTCAAGGCGCTGGTCCAGAACGAGCGCGAACCGCTCACCCGCGACAAGCTGATGAGCCTGGCCCGGGGCCGGGAGTGGTCCGCCATGGAGCGCTCCATCGACGTGCAGGTGTCGCGCCTGCGCCGCCTGCTCGAGGACGACCCGTCCAAACCGCGCTATATCCAGACCGTCTGGGGCGTGGGTTATGTGTTCGTGCCGGACTGAACTCCGGCGGGTAGAATCCGTCCATGCCCAACTTCCTGCCCAAAAGCTCGTTCGCCCGCTCGGCGCTCATCATCGGTCTGGTGATCGGCCTGAGCCAGGGCATCACCCTGTGGTTCTTCGCCCGCAACGCCTACTTGCCGGGCATCCGGGAATACGCCCGCCTGACCGCCTTGCAGGCGGAGCTGGTGTTTCAGAACGAAGGCGACGCCACCCTGTCCCGCCGGCTCGGCGAGACCACCGGTATCAACCCGGGCACGCCGCCGGAACTGCGCCGGCCCGAAAGCCTGATTCTTTCCCGTCCGGTGGTGGAGCGCTTCCGCGAGGAAGTCTCCGAGTTGCTCGGCGAGGCCGCCACCGTGCGGCTGGAGGACGAGCGTCAGCCGGTGCTGTGGGTGACCGCGCCCTCGTTCGGCGAGCGCTGGCTGCGGGTGCCGATGGCGTTCTTCCGCGACTACGACCGCTATCTGCTGCTGGGCTGGGGCGTGACGGTGCCGCTGCTGGCGGTGATCGGCGGGCTGTTGATCGCGCGCAGCCTTAACCGCCCCCTGCGCCGGCTGGCCCGGGTGGCGCTCAAGGTGGGGCGCGGCGAGGCGGTGCCGGTGCTCAACGACAGCCTCGGCCCCACCGAGATCCAGGCGGTGAACCGGGCCTTCAACCGCATGACCAGCCAGCTCCAGCAGGCCCAGCGTGACCGCGCCCTGTTGCTGGCCGGGGTGTCCCACGACCTGCGCACCCCGCTGACGCGGCTGCGGCTGTCGGCGGAGTTTCTCAATGACGAGGAAATGTCCCAGGGCATCATCGCCGACATCGAAGACATGGACGCCATCCTCGATCAGTTCATCTCCTTTATCCGCGACGGCGCCGACGAACAGCCCGACTACGAGAACCTCAACGACCTGATCGACGAGGTGGCCGGCAAGTACCCCCGGGAACAGCTGCGCATCCGGCAAAAGGACCTGCCCCGGCTGATGCTCAAGCGGCTGACCGTCAAACGCATGCTCTCCAACCTGATCACCAACGCGCTCAAGTACGGCGCCGCGCCGGTGGAGATCGACACCGGCCTGGACGACAACGCCCTGGTGCTGGTGGTACGCGACCACGGCAAGGGCGTGCGCGAGGAGGACATTCCGCTGCTGCTGCAACCGTTTTCCCGAGGCGAGAAGGCGCGCACCCTGAGCGGCAGCGGTCTGGGGCTGGCGATCGTCAAACGCATCGTCGACATGCACCACGGCGAGATGGCCCTGGACAACCACCCCCACGGCGGCCTGCGGGTGCGCATTCGCTTCCCGCTCACCGGGCAGCTGGTGCAGCCGGAAACCCTGTCCGCCGGGGTCCGTTAAGCGGGGCTCAGTCGCGGCATTGCGAGGGCGCCGGTTCCAGGGCGCGCCCGGCGAAGAAGATCACTATCCCGCCGCCGGCGAGCGCCGCGCCGACCAGGCCGCTGCTGGACCAGACCACGCCCTGGGCGATCACCGCCCCGGCCAGCCAGGCGCCCAGCGCGTTGGCCAGGTTGAAGGCGGCGTGATTGAGCGAGGCGGCCATGGTCTGGCCGTCGCCGGCCACGTCCATCAGCCGGGTCTGAATGGCCGGCCCCAGGGCGATGCTGGTGCCCACCAGGGCCACGAACAGCAGGCCGGACCAGACCTGGTTGGCGGCCACGAAGAACAGCGCCTGCACCACCAGACACCAGAGCAGAATCAGCGGAATCGCCTTGAGCAGATTCCAGTCCGCCACCCGGGCGCCCACCAGGGTGCCGAGAATGGTGCCCACGCCGAAGATCGCCAGCACCAGCGGCCCCAGGGTTTCCGCCATGCCCGCCTGCTGGGTGAGCGTGGGCATCACATAGCTGAACACCGCGAACATGCCGCCGAAGCCGATACTGGCGATGCCCAGGGTGAACAGCACCTGCTGGTTGACCAGCGCCGACAGCTCGCGCAGCGGGCTGGCGTTGGGGTCGCGCGGCACGAAGGGCACGAACAGGCGCACCATCAGCGCGGTGGTCAGGGCGATGCCGCCCACGGCGGCGAACGCCACCGGCCAGCCGAACTGGTTGCCGGCCCAGGTGCCCAGGGGCGCGCCCAGCAGGATCGCCACGGTCAGGCCCATCATCACCCGCGCCACCGCCCGCGCCCGCTGATGCAGCGGCACCGCGGCGGCGGCCACCAGCGCCGCCACGCCGAAATAGGCCCCGTGTGGCAGGCCGGCGATAAAGCGCAGACCGACGAACGACCAGAACCCCGGCGCCAGGGCACTGGCCAGATTGCCCAGCGCGAACACCAGCATCAGCCCGATCAGCAGTTGCCGCTTGGGGACCTTCGCCGCCAGCGCGGAAATCAACGGCGCGCCCACCACCACGCCCAGGGCGTAGCTGCTGATCGCGTAGCCGACCTGCTGCGGGGACACCGCCAGATCGTCGGCGATGCGGTTCATCAGCCCCATGATCACGAACTCGGTGGTGCCGATGGCGAAGCCGCCCAGCGCCAGGGCCAGCTCGGCGAGGCGGGGGTGAGAGGCGACCGGCGTTTCGGAGGAAACTGACATGCGCGGGCTCCGGAGGGGGCGAAAAGCGCGCATTGTCGCAAAGCGAGGTGAACAAACGAAGTCGATTTTGTCTATCGGCGAAACAGCCCGCCGCGACCGCCGGTCGCGGCGGGGCGGCGTTACCGCAGCGCGTCCAGCGGCACCAGCGGGATGTTCACCCGCGACGGCATCGCCGGGGTGCTGTACACGGTGAGCAGGCCGAGCAGGCCCTGCAGCAGATCCGGCAGCGGGCTCAGGCCATGGGGCAGGTCGCTGGCGCCGACGCTGACGCGCAGCCGGTGACCGGCCGGAATCACGGCGCTGGTGGGGAACACTTCCACATCGGCGCGGAACGGTTGCAGCGGCCCCACCGGACGTTGTGACGCCGCCGTGTAGGGGTGCCAGGGCTGGATCAGCTTGCCGTTCATGAAACGGGACCGGGTGGCGTCGAAATCGCTCATCGACGCCATCTGGATGCCGTTGGTCAGCTCCCGGGACAGGCCATTGGGGTCCACCACGCTGACCCGCACCACCACGTTGCTGTCCAGCGCCGTGGTGGAGGCCCAGATCTGCCCGCCGATGGGGCCGTTGATCGCCATGTCCGTTTCCATTGGTTCACTGGTATAGACCGCCTCCAGCAGTTCGGTGACGTTGTTCTGCTCTTTGCAGGGCGAAACGATCAGGCCGAGCACGCCGGCGGTCCACTGGCTGGCGCTGGCGGAACACAGGCCGTTGACCGGCGTTTGCAGCAGCGAGGTGCGGCTGCTTTCCGTGGGCGCCTGGCGGGTGATTTCGCCGAACGCCGGCAGGCCGGGCTTGCCGTGCAGATAGAACACCTCCGCGCGCGCTTGCGGATGCGGCCAGTCCTCGGCGGTGACGTAACGCTCCGCGCCGGTGTAGTACTGGGTCACCGGCGGATAGTCCCCGGCGCCGGTATCCAGGCCTTTCAGGTACTGGTCGAACCAGGCCAGGCGAATATTCGCCAGGGCGGGCACGCCGTCGGCGGGCAGGCCGGCGCCGGAAGAACCGTCCAGGTGCTCCCAGGGGCCGATCAGCAGCTTGCTGATGGTGCCGTTGTTCTTGAGCCCTTCGTAGATGAGCGGCTCGCCGCGCTGAAAAATGTCGCGCAGGCCGCCGACCACGAAGGTGGGCGCGGTGATCTTGTCGATCTGTTCCAGCGGCGAGCGCTGGCGCCAGAAATCGTTGTCGTATTTGTTGTCGTCGCCAATCAGCGCGCCGCCCACCACCGGCACCGGGAAATCGGTGAGGGTGCCGGCGAGGTGGTCCAGGAGGGTGTTCAGGTAATAGCCCGGCTCCTCGTTGTCCAGGCCCACCGGCGTGGGCACGATGCCCAGGCCGGTGACCAGGGCCACCCACAGCGGGATAAAGCCGGCGTTGATCTGGCCGCCGCTGAACACGATGTCCCGGTAGGCGTCGCCCATCGGCACGATGGCGAAGATGGCGTCCAGACCCGGGTGCTGGCGGGCGCCGGCCAGCAGGCCGGTGATGCCCATGTAGGAGGCGCCGTTCATGCCGATGGTGCCGTTGCTCCAGGGCTGCTGGTCGATGTACTCGAGCAGCTCGCCGATGTCCTGGTGGTCCACCTCGCTGAACGCCTGCCAGGTGCCCTCGGAGGCGCCGGTGCCGCGCAGGTCGACGATGATGTAAGCGTAGCCGCGTTGCACCAGATAGGGGTCGGCGGCGCCGATCGCGCCCAGGGCCTGGTTGTAGCCGGTGAAGGTGGCGATCACCGGGAAGGGGCCGTCCACCGGCTCACCGTTCTCGTCGGCGGGCAGGGTGACGGTGGCGGACAAGCGGATGCCGTCGCGCAGGGTAATCAACTGCTGGGGCAGGGCGACGGTCCCGGGGTACTCTTCGGGCCGTTCGTAGGGCGCGTCCCAGGTCAGGTTGACCGGCTCGGGTTGCGGCTCTGGTTCGGGTTCCGGCTCCGGAGCGGGCGGCTCCCGGTCCACCGGGTCGCCGGCGTTGGGCGTTTCCGGGCCGGCGCTGTCGCTGCCGCCACCGCCGCAGCCGGCGAGCAGAAGGACGCTGAGAAGAAACAGGAAAAACACCGAATCGCGGCGCGCCGCGTGGCGGAGAAGGTACATGCTGGGCCCCTGACATTATTGGATGAATGGGGTGACCGACCGGCTATGGCTAGTCAGTTCTTTGTTTATGCAAGGTTACCCAGGCGGGCTCCCGGGGACTGTTGGTACGATAGTGCGCATCGGTGAGCAAAGCCTGGGTTTATGTGGCGCTGTGTAACCGGGCGCGCCGTTTCCGGAGCCAGGGCGATCACTGGTATGCTTCTCCGCCAAGCCTTCCGTACCAGCCGCCAGGAGAAGTCCGATGACCGACGACCACGCTTCCGATCCCCGCCGCCGTTATTCCGCCCCGGTGGTGGACGGCGTGGGCAAGGCGCCCAGCCGTTCCATGCTGCGCGCCACCGGCTTCACCGATGAGGATTTCACCAAGCCGCAGGTGGGCATCGCTTCCACATGGAGCCGGGTGACGCCGTGCAACATGCACATCAACGGCCTGGCGGACGAAGCCGGCCGGGGCGCCGACGCCGCCGGCGGCAAGAGCGTGATCTTCAACACCATCACCGTGTCCGACGGCATCGCCAACGGCACCGAGGGCATGAAGTACTCGCTGGTGTCCCGCGAGGTCATCGCCGATTCCATCGAAACCACAGCCGGTTGTGAGGGCTTCGATGGTCTGGTGGCCATCGGTGGCTGTGACAAGAACATGCCGGGCTGCATTATGGGCCTGGCGCGGCTGAACCGCCCGTCGGTCTTTGTCTATGGCGGCACCATCATGCC
>CAZKWA010000014.1:0-56329 GCA_964556345.1 uncultured Alcanivorax sp. | reverse complement strand
CGGAAATGGAACCGGTGATGGATTTCTCCAGCTTCCGCTTCCAGTTCACCCAGCCCATCGACCGTGCCACCGCCGCCTACGGCGACGGCAACACCGTGGTGCTGCGCGACAGCGGCGGCGCGGAAGTGGAAGCCGGCCTGCTGGTGGACGGCGCCTACATGACCGTGGACCCCACCGCCGACTACCTGACCCCGGGGGAAACCTACACCCTCGAGCTCACCGGCGGCCTGGCCAGCACCTACGGCGAAGCCTTCGCCGGTGAGACCATCGAGTTCACACCGAAGGATTCTTCGCCGCGCGGCGCGCCGGCCTTTTTGGTGCAGAAGGTGACTGATTCGCGGAATCGCACCAGGCTTTCCCGCCTGAGTGGGCGTCCGGTGAATGAGGTGCCGGTCAATGGCGTGCTGCTTGGCGAGGATAAAAATATCAGCCAGAGCCATGCGGAGGCGGTTACCGCGGAGCTGGCGGATGTCACCCGTTATCCGGAGGTAACACCCTTACGAATTCCTCGCAATACCGTGTTTCAAGGCAGCCCTATCGAACCCATCCTGATTGGCGGTGAGGTGCCCGCCGGTTTCGGGTCCGGCGAGGTGGCGATGCGGGTGCTCTCCGACGCCACGGGGTACCTGGTCGACAATCCCTATAGCAACCATCCCGACGCGCTCCGTTTGTTAAAACTGTTCATGGACGTGGCGATTGTCACCGAAGAGGATCGGGCCAACGGTGGTTTCACCCAGAATCTGCTTCATATTGAACTGGTCGGTGTCGCCGAGACGGACACCCGGGAGGGGGTGTTGAATATCGATGCCATTGGCGTGGTCGAGCCGAACATCCTTGGCCAGGAGCACGGCTATGGACTGCTTAGCTTCCAGTTGCAGTCCTACAAGGACCAGGTCAATGCGCCTGTGGCACGGGAAGACGTCACTTCCCCGTGGGTTCGAGTCTGGGCGCCCGGCGAGGAGACGGACTTGCACCGGCCCGGGGACCCGCTCTCGATCACCTTCAATGAGCCCTTGGCCGAGGATACCCTCCGTGCCGGGGAAACCGTGATACTGGTCGATGGCAATGGCAGCCCGGTACCGTTCGGGCACCGTCTGGATGGGGCGTCCCTGGTGATCAATCCCACCACGGCATTGGCGTACGGCGGGCGCTATGAACTGGCCGTAACCGATGCGATCACCGATCTGGCGGGCAACCCCTTGCTGCCCGAAACGCACGCTTTCCGCCTGCCTGAGTACGAGTCGGAGCGGGCCCAGGCGCCGGTGGTGCTCACCACCTACCCGGGCTTCCCCTGCGTGACGGTGGATCCCGACCTCGCCGCCGGGGACGTGGGCCGCTGCAAGGGCGGAAAGGAGGATGATCAGCACCTGCCCCTTTCTTTGATGCCGCGCAACCGCCCGATTCATGTGTCCTTCTCCCAGGCGTTGGATCCGGCCTCGGTGAACGAGAACACCTTCCTTGTAGAAAAGGTGGACGCCGGCGATCCGAGTAGCGGTGACGCGGTGCCGGGGCGCCGCTCCGTGAGCGGCCGCACCTTGCGGTTCGAGCCCGAGCAACCTTGGCAGGAGGGCGCCCTCTACCGGTATACGCTGAAATCAGCCATCGATCACGCCGAATGCGGTGTGGGGGCGATTTGCGACGGGCGCGGTTTGCCTCTGCAGACGCGCTTGCTGGCGCCATCGGCTGACGAGGCTCCGGAGCCCGGCCAGGGCGGGGAGGATCTTTCTATTTTCTTCAGGGGCAGCGCGTCCACCAACGCCGTTCTCCAACACCTGAGGAACCTGCCCACCGCGGATACCAACGCCAATTTCAACGTGGATGCTGGCGAACCCGTCCCGTCGGAAAATCCACGGGCGGAGTTGAATATGGCACGGCTGGTTCGTAATCCGGACGCCAATCCAGCGGCTGACGGGACGGCCGCGCTGGCTGTCCAGAACGATTCCGCTCGCACCGTCGTCGACGTCAATGTCGGCTGCGGCTTCGACCCGGACAACCGGCCCTTGAGTTGTCCCGACCAAACCGCGCTGCACCTTACTGGCAATCTCGATGTGGACGTGGTCGGGTTCCTGGAGGCCGGGGAGATAGCACGGCGCTACCCCGGCGATGAAAGTATCCCGGAACCGGTACGTAACCAAGGCGGCATTCTGGTCTACATCTATCCGACGCGCATCATCCTGTCCGGTACCACGGTGCATACCCGCCAGACTGACTTCGTCGAAAGTATCGGTGTAACAGTGCCGCCGACGCCCACGGGGCCCCAGCTAATGCGCATACGCTACACCTGTGATGTGATCGCGGATTGCGGCGCGCCGGATCATGGTCGGGTCCGGGGGTGGATCATCAACCAGGCCGGTGCCCCGCGCATGCTGACGGATCTGGACTTGTACCTGGACGCGCCCAAGCTGAACCCCCAGCCCGAGCAGGACGGTGAGCCCTCATCGGTCATAACCGTTGAGAGCCATGATCTGCACAGCAAACCCTTGCACCTGACTCTGGAGGGCGGAGTGAGTTTCCTCGACGACGGGCGCTTGCGCATTGAACAAATCAGCACCGAGGCTCTCCCGATTGACGTGACGCTGGACATATCGATCGTTGCCCAGGACGACAAGCTCTTTCTTCAGGTGCCGGCGGGGGGCACCCGTCTGAACTATATTTCCGAACCCATCAAACCTTAACCCCGGGGGGCTTTACCTAAACCAATGTTTAGGTTTTAGGCTTCTGAGTTATCGATGCATGACTCAAGGAGCCGATCATGAAACAGATCCAACCCGACCTCTGGCAAACCGAAGTGGAAAGCCCCTTTCCGGGGCTGACCACCCACGCCTATCTGCTCACTCGTGACGACGGCAACCTGTTGTTCTATAACACCGGGCATCTTGATGACATTGATCGCATGGCGGAATTGGGCGACCTGCGTTATCAATTTCTCAGCCATCTGGATGAGCTGGGCGATTCACTCAATGTCATCCACGAGCGGTTCGGCACCCGTCTTGGCGGGCACGTTCGCGAGCGCGAGGCGTTTGCCCGGGTGCGAGAGCCGGATATTCTGTTCGATAAACACGAGACGCTGCTCGGCAATGTCGAGGTGATCCCCACGCCGGGCCACACCCCGGGCAGTACCTGCTTTTGGGTGCGCTCCCCCCACGGCAAAGGTTATCTGTTCACCGGCGACACGCTCTATCACGCCGGCGGCGATACCTGGAAGCCGGGGCTGTTGCCCGGCAGCGACCGCGACGCCTTAATCGCCAGCCTGGAACGGTTGCGCCAGCTGGCCCCGGACGTGGTGCTCTCCAGTGCCTGCGCCGAGGAGCCCGGCTTTGAAATCATCGAGGAGGGCGGCTGGGCGGCCCGGGTGGATCGGGCTCTCGCCGCTCTGCGGGACGAGGATGGATAGGAGATCTCCGATACCGCGCAAGAAACGGAGTGCGCACGCCGGGCCCGGGCCTTAGTTTTAGGGCATCGCGGGCCGCCGGCCCGCCCCAGGCCAGAGGAGGCTTTATGGCTACCGTAACAGTGGAACCGGGCGCCGCCGGGGTGTCTTACCAGAGCGATGAGCAACGCTGGCAGGCGGTGACGCGGCGTGACGCGCGGGCGGACGGCGTGTTCTGGTTCGCGGTGCTCACCACCGGCGTGTACTGCCGGCCCAGTTGTCCGGCGCGCCGGGCACGCCGTGAGAACGTGCGCTTTTTCGAGCGCCCCGAGGCGGCGGAGGCGGCCGGTTACCGGCCCTGCAAACGCTGCCGGCCGGAGGGGGCCGCGCCGTCGCGGGTCGAGGCCGTGGCCCGTGCCTGCCGGTTGATCGAGACGGCGCCGACACCGCCGGATCTGGCCGCCCTGGCCGAGGCGGCGGGCCTGAGCCGCCACCATTTCCATCGTGTGTTCAAAGCGGTGACCGGCGTCACGCCCAAGGCCTACGCCGACGGCCACCGCGCCGGGCGGGTGCGCGATAAGCTGGCCGCTGGCCGGCCCGTCACCGAGGCCCTGTTCGACGCCGGTTACGGCTCCAGCGGCCGTTTCTACGCCGAGGCGAACGACCAGCTGGGCATGGCGCCGTCGGCCTTCCGCGACGGCGGCCGGGGCGTGACCCTGCGCTTCGCCGTCGGGCAGACCGCCCTGGGCGCCATTCTGGTGGCGGCCACCGACCGGGGTGTCTGCGACATCCGCCTGGGTGAGGATCCGGACGCCCTGGTGACGGCGATCCAGGCGCGTTTCCCCGAGGCGCGCCTGGTGGGCGCCGATCCGGAGTTCGAGCAGTGGATGGCCCGGGTGGTGGGCCTGGTGGATGCCCCGGAAGACGCCTCGGGCCTGCCGCTGGATATCCAGGGCACCGCCTTCCAGCAACGGGTCTGGCAGGCCCTGCGGGCGATCCCGCCGGGGCGCACCTTCAGCTATGCGGAGATCGCCGCCGCCATCGGCCGGCCAACCGCGGCGCGCGCGGTGGCCACGGCCTGCGCCGCCAATACGCTGGCGCTGGCCATTCCCTGCCACCGGGTGGTGCGCGCCGATGGCGGTCTGGGTGGCTACCGCTGGGGCGTGGCGCGCAAGCGCGCGCTGCTGGAGCGGGAAGGGGCGCTATGAGCGCCTCGATCCTCGCCGAACGGATCGCCGCGCTGGATTGGGACGCCCTCGGCGACCAGTTGGACCGGGACGGCTACGCGCTCACCCGGTCCCTGCTCAGCGGCGCGGAATGCGAGGCGCTGACCGGCCTGTTCGACCGGGACGAGTGCTTCCGCGGCACCGTGGACATGGCGCGGCTGCGTTTCGGCGCCGGCCGGTACCGCTATTTCGACCGGCCGCCGCCGGCGCCGGTGGCCGCGCTGCGCGAGCACCTTTACCCGCCGTTGGCCGGCCTGGCCAATGCCTGGGCCGAGCGCCTGCGATTGCCCGAACGCTACCCCGAGCGTCTGGATGACTTTCTGGCCCGCTGCCACGCCGCCGGCCAGCGCCGGCCCACGCCGATCCTGTTCCGCTACCGGCAGGGGGACCACAACGCCCTGCACCAGGATCTGTACGGCGAGGTGGCGTTTCCCTTCCAGGCGGTCACCGTGCTGTCGCCGCCGGACCGTTACCGGGGTGGTGAATTCGTGCTTTGCACCCAGCGCCCGCGGGCCCAGTCGCTGGTGGAGGTGATCCAGCCGGGCCAGGGCGAGATGCTGATCTTCCCCAACCGCCACAGGCCCGCCTGGAACCGGGCCAGCGGCCGCTATTACCGCACCACGGTGCGTCACGGCGTGAGCCGGTTGCACAGCGGCGAGCGCTACAGCCTGGGCATTATTTTTCACGATGCCCGCTGAAAAGCCACGATCCGGTGAGCGGGGCCACGTCATTACGGACCGGACAATGGTAGGGTAAGGCCGCCGGGCAGCCGCCCGGCAAAGGGCATCAAGGTACGGTCCGGGATGACGATGATCAGCGATACGGTTAGGGAAGAGATACAGCGGCGCCTTCGGGCCGTGGAACAGGAACACGACGTGCGGGTGCTCTTCGCGGTGGAGTCCGGCAGCCGGGCCTGGGGTTTCGCGTCGCCGAACAGTGATTACGATGTGCGCTTTATCTATGCCCGTCCGCGCGACTGGTATCTGTCGCTGGATGTGGAAGAACGTCGCGACGTGATCGAGTACGAGATCGTCGATGACATCGACCTCAGCGGCTGGGATATCCGCAAGGCGCTGAAACTGTTCTGGCATTCCAACCCGTCGTTCGTGGAGTGGCTGCATTCCCCCATCGTCTACCGGGACGAGGCCGGTTTCGCCGAGCGGGCGCGTGCGCTGCTGCCCGGCCTTTACGCCGTCGACAAAGGCGTGCACCACTATCTGAGCATGGCGGACAAGAATTATCGTGGCTATCTGAAGGCGAAACTGGTGCCGCTGAAAAAGTACTTCTATGTGCTGCGCCCCCTGTTGGCGATCCGCTGGCTGGAGCGTTACCGCACGCCGGCGCCCGTCGAGTTCGAGCGGCTGCGCGCGCTGGTGTCGGAGGACGACGCCCTGGACCGGGAGATCGGCCGCTTGCTGGCGCGCAAGCAGCGCAGCGAGGAGAAAGAGTTCGTGCCGGCCATCGAGGCGCTCAACGAGTTCATCGAGCAGGAGCTGTTCCGATTGTCGCGCTATCAGGTCAAGACGGCCTCACCCGATGTCTCTCTGGATCAACTGAATACGCTGTTTCGTGACTGCCTGGCCGAGGCGCCGGCTCGCGGCGGCGCCTAGACCGCCGTTGTCGGCAGGCGCCGCCGGGTGGGCCGCGCCGACTCGGCGGGCAGTTCCAGCAGTTCGGTGAGAAAGTCCTTCCACACCTGATAAATCATAAAGCGTCCCAGGCCGGGAAAGCTCCGGAAGTTTACGTTGGGCAGGCTGGCGGCCAGCCCCCGCGCGCTGCCGATGGAGATCACGCGGTCGTCTTCACCGTGCCACTGGGTAATGGGCACGGTGATGCGGCTCAGGTCCACGTGCCAGGGGTGCTGCATGCGCAGGTATTCATCGATGATGATGCGCGCGCCCTGGAAGTGGCTGAGCCTCATGCGCTCGATCAGCCGGGCCAGCAGGTCCGGGTCGCCGAGCACCGCCTGATCGTGGGGGCAGAGCGATTTGGCCAGGCGGGCGAAATACTTTTCCGGGGCGCGCTGCACGCCGCGCAGGGCCAGCCGGCCGACCAGCACGAACAGGCGCGGGTCCTTGCGGAAAATGCGCAGGAACATGGCGTGGATGCGGTCGAGCTTATCCAGTTCGAAATGCTCGATGGGCACGGTGCTGGCCAGCAGCCCCAGGCGGTCGAACAGGTCCGGATGCAGCGCCGCCGCGCACAGCGCGTAGGGGCCGCCGCCGCAATAGGCGGCCATGGGCGGCCGCTCAAGGCCGAGGTGGCGGCACAGGGCGCGGATGTCCGGGCCGAAATCCCGGAACGCCATGTCCGGTTGCGCGGTGGACAGGCCGTAGCCGGGGCGCACGATCAAAATCATGCGCAGCCGTTGCGCCCGGTACCAGCTTTCATAGAGGCGGTGGTCCGGAATGGAGCCGCCCAGGTTGTCCAGGGTCAGCACCGGCCGTCCGGTCGGGTCGCCGTATTCGAACCAGCTCAGCACGCGGCCGTCGGCCAGGGTCAGCGTGCGCTCCGGCGTCTGGCGCGGGGCCGGCGGCTGAACCGTCTGCACCAGGGCATGACCCATGGCCTGGCTGACCAGCTGTACCTGGCTGTTGGCGTTGAGCTTGGCCATGGTCGATTTCAGCTGCGAGCGGGCGGTGTGCACGCTGATCGACAGCAGCTCGGCGCTCTGGTTGAGGTTGCCGATCTTGCACAGCAGGTGCAGCAACCGGGCCTCCGCCTGGGTGATGTTGAAAATTGCTTTCAGCGATTCCGGCGACGGCGCCACCAGGCTGTGCCCGGCCAGTACCCAGACAATGGTGCGCACCCGGGCGATGGGGCCCGGCGCGTCGGATTTCTCCACCGGCATGCACAGCAGCGTTAGCGCGTCTTCCGGCGACGTCAGCAGCTGTGTCTGGCGCCCGCCGGCCAGACTGTTGACCCGCTTGAGACCCTGTTTCAACGCCCGGTCGCTGAACCTCAGGGTGCCGTCGTCCAGCAGGGTCAGGGCGCCTTCACGCAGCCCCTGCCGGGCGGCCGGGTTGCACTCCAGGCAGTGCATGCGCTCATCCAGCATGAGCATGGGCCAGGGCATCTGGTTGTACATGGTGTTGAGGATCTGGGTGCGGTCTTCCAGCGCGTGCATATAGGCGCTGCCGCGCACCGCGCGTTCCAGGTGCTCGACCAGCTGGTCCACCGCTACGGCCCCGGGGACGGCGCCGGTGTCGGTCGCTTCGACGGTCCAGCCGGTGATGGTGTCGAGCAGGTCCACCCAGTCACCCGGGGAGAGCGCGGTTTCATAAATACGCCCGATCAGGTCGTTATTGTTGTCTTCCCGCAAGTCGGAAATCCCCGGGTTCGCCAGCTTGTGACCTTGATCATAGGAAGCGTTTCCCGGCGCCGCAACGAAAAACACCGCCGACCGCACCCCCTTGAAAAGCCGGTTCCCGGCTCCAGGCACAGGGGTGCGCTTTTCTTTGCAGCAAGGAGGCGACGTTATGCTCCCCGAAACGATGTCGGCCATGGTGCTAACCGGCCACGGCGGCGTGGACAAGCTGGTCTACCAGGACGATGTGCCGGTACCCGGGCCGGGCCCCGGTGAAGTGCTGGTCCAGGTGACCGCCACCGCCAAGAACAACACCGACCGCAAGGCCCGGGAGGGCCTGTACCCCACCAAGGACAAGGACGAAGTGTCCTCCTTTCAGATGGGCGGCTCCGCCACCCTGACGTTCCCGCGCATCCAGGGTGCCGATGTGGCCGGCCGGGTGGTCGCCGTCGGCGAAGGCGTGGACCCGAACCGGGTCGGCGAGCGCGGCCTGCTGGATTTCAACCTCTATCCGGATGAGCGCCGCGACATCAATCTGACGCCGGACTATTACGGCCATGGCGCCGACGGCGGCTTCGCCGAATACGTGGCGGTGCCCTCGGATCAGTTCCACACCGTGGACAAGCGCGATCTCGCCGACGCGGAACTGGCGGCGATGGGCATGTGTTCCTACCAGACCGCCCTGCACATGCTGACGTCCGCCAAGGTGGCGGCCGGCGAGCGGGTGCTGGTCACCGGCGCCAGCGGCGGTGTCGGCACGGCGCTGATCCAGCTGTGCCGCATTCTGGGCGCGATTCCCTATGCGCTGAGCACGCCGGACAAGGCCGGGGCGCTGCGCGAGCTGGGCGCGGAAGCGGTGCTGGACCGCTCCGACATGGACGGTTTCACCGATCGGGTGCGCGAGCTGACCGGCGGCGCGCCGCTGGACGCGGTGATGGACCTGGTCGGCGGTGAGATGACCGACCGCTTTATCGACGCGATGATTTTCGACATGAAGGCGCGCGCCACCTATCCGCGTTTGAGCATCGCCGGCGCCAGCGGCGGCAACCTGAGCGAAATCATGTGGACGCGCATTTACCTCTATCAGGTGCAGATCTTCGGCGTCTCCCACGGCACCCGCGAAGAAGCGGAACAACTGATCGGGTGGATCCGTTCCGGCGAGCTCAAGCCGGTGCTGCATGGCGCCTTCAAACTCTCCGATCTGCACCGCGCGGAAGACTACTTCGTCAGCCGCGGCAGTAACTTTCTCGGTAAGATCGTGATCGTTCCCGACAGCCAGTGGCAGGAACACGGCGCGCCGTTCGCGCTGCAAAACGGGGAGAGCGACGCATGAATCAGGAATTGAGGCTGCAACTGATCGACACCCACGCCGGCGGCGATGTGAGCCGCATCGTCACCGGCGGCATCGACCCGCTGCCCGGCGACACCGTGCGCGCCAAAATGGAATACCTGCGCGACGACGCCGACGGCCTGCGCACCCTGCTGCTGAGCGAGCCTTACGGGGTGCCGGAAATGTCGGTGGATCTGATCGTGCCCCCTTCCGACCCGGAAGCCCAGGTGGGCTACATCATCATGGAGGTGATGGGCTACGCGATTTACTCCGGCTCCAACACCATCTGTACCGCCACCGCGGTGCTCGACGCCGGTCTGGTGCCGAAACAGGAGGGCCGGCAGAGCTTCGTGATGGAATCGCCGGCGGGCCTGGTGCACATCGACGCGGTGGTGGAAAACGGCGTGGTGGAGTCGATTACGTGCGAGGGGCTGCCCAGCTACATCGATACCTATCGCGACACCATCCATGTGCCGAACCTGGGCGACGTCACTTACAGCGTGGCCTATAGCGGCGGCTTTTACGCCCTGGTGGACGCCGCCGAACTGGGCTTCGACCTGACCCTGGACGAAGAACGCGATCTGGCCCGTTGCGCGGAAGCCATTGTCGCCGCCCTGCAGGCGGAAAGGGGGTTCTCCCATTACACCCTGGGCGACGTGGGGCCGCTGCCGTTCCTGCATTTCATGGGGCCGGTGGATCAGCTCAGCGACCATTTTTATCGCTCCCGCTCCACCACCTATGTGCATCCCGGCGTGATCTGCCGCAGCACCACCGGCACCGGCACCTCGGCGCGCCTGGCGCTGATGCACCACGAGGGCATCCTCAAGCCCGGCGATCGCCTGGAAACCGTGTCCCTGCGTAACACCGGCTTCATTGGCGAATTCACCGGTACCCGTCAGGAGGGCACGCACCGGGTGGTGGAAAACAACATTACCGGCAAGGGCTATATTCTGTCGCGCTCGCAAACGGTGGTGAACTGCGAAGACCCGATGGTCCAATGCGCCGGGCTGCACCACATTCTCACTGACGGCCACGGTTAAGTCGTGGGAGCGGGCCCGCTCCCACAAGGGCCCAGCTCCCAAAAATGGTTCGGCCTATTCCGGATCGCGGGCGTCGCGCAGCCGTTCCTGGCGCTCCTCTTCCTCCTCGAAGGCGGCCTTGATCTCGGCGAGCACGTCCTCCACGTTGGCGGCTTCGCCGGCGTCCTCGAACTCGCCGGTCAGCGCCACCTCCGGGTGCAGTTCGCCGGCTTCGTAGAGCGCCCAGATCTCCTCGCCGTAGCGGCTGTCGAGCAGGGCGGGGGCGTACTGGCCGTAGTAGCGCGTCATATTGTTGACGTCGCGCAGGAAGAAGGCTTCGGCGTGGTTATTGGCGGCGGCGTTGACCGCCTGGGGCAGGTCGATGACCACCGGGCCGTAGGCGTCCACCAGCACGTTGAATTCGGACAGGTCGCCGTGGACGATCCCGGCGCACAGCATCCGCACCACGTAGTGCATCATCAGGGCGTGGTCTTCCAGCGCCTGTTCCTCGGTGAGTACCACGTCGCACAGGCGCGGCGCCACGTCACCGGCGTCGTCGGTGATCAGCTCCATCAGCAGCACGCCTTCCAGCATGTCGTAGGGCCTGGGCACGCGCACGCCGGCCTCGGCCAGGCGGCGCAGGGCGTCCACCTCGGCGGTCTGCCAGATCTTTTCCTGCTGATCGCGGCCGAACTTGGAGCCCTTTTCCATCGCCCGGGCGCGGCGGGTGCTGCGCACCTTGCGGCCTTCCTGGTAGTGCACCGCCTGTTTGAAGCCGCGCTTGGCCGCTTCCTTGTAGACCTTGGCGCACTGCACCCGGTCGCCGCTGCGGACCACGTAGATGTCCGCCTCTTTGCCGCTCATCAGCCGGCTGATCACTTCATCCACCAGGCCGTCGTCGACCAGGGGTTGTATCCGTTTCGGGGTTTTCATGCCGCCCTTATACGCTATTCGTCCGGTTCTGGCATCCGCGCCGTCCGCTATAACGGGATTTTGCATTCGCGCCGTATCCGCGCCACCGCCCGGGTCTCTACACTGGTGGTCATCCCTAAATGCCCAACGGCAAGGAGAGCACCATGACCTACAGCGCGGAGTACGCTACCGAGCATCCTACCCGTGACGAGGTGGACGCCATCCGTGAACCCATGGTGGTGGAGTTCGGCCAGCCCGGGTGCGGCCACTGCCAGGCGGCGGCGCCATTGATCAAGGCGGCGTTCGCCGACTTCCCCGGCGTCGTGCACCTGAAACTGGAGGACGCCAAGGGTCGGCTGCTAGGCCGGGCGTTCGAGGTGAAACAATGGCCGACCCTGATCTTCCTTCAGGAAGGCGAGGAAGTGGCGCGTCTGGTACGGCCGCAAAGCGAGCAGGCAGTGCGCGAGGCGCTGGAGAAAATCGACACCAAGGCCTACCGGGACGCCGACCAGGCGGGCACGGGCGGCAGCAAGGATCTGTGATTACATTAACAATATGGCTGTGCGCTGAATCTCGTGCTAAGTTTTCCCCAAATAAAAATAAACAAGGGTTTTTATAACAACCCGACTGATATTACTGGGGTAAACAATGCGCATCGGTATTGTTGTGGATTCCACCTGTGATTTACCGGAATCCTATTTCAAAAAAAATAATATACAGATTCTGCCCATCTCCATTCGCCTCGGCGATGAACTGCTGGTCGACAAGCGCGACGAGCAGGTCACGCGCCGCTTCTACCAGGAGCAGCTGGACTCGGAAGGCATCCACGCGGAATCCATTCCTTATTCCGTGGATCAAATCCAGGCGGTGTTTCTGGAGCAACTGGTTATCGATTATGACCTGGTGTTCTGTATTACCGTTTCCGGCAAGCGCAGCCTGATTTTCGATAACGCCACCAAGGCGTCCTTCTCGATTCTCAAGCAATACCAGAAAGTGCGGGCCGACGCCGGGGTGCCGGGGCCGTTCTCGATGCGGGTGATCGACAGTAAAACCCTGTTTTCGGGCACCGCGGTGCTGGTTTGCGAGGTCGCCAAAATGATCGACGAGGGCGCCAACCGCAATGCGATTCGCCTGCGCATCGATGAAATGTTGCCGCATATTTGTGGCTACATGGTGCCCGAGAAGCTGGCGTACGTGCGTGACCGGGGCTTCAAGAAGGGCGAACGGAAGAGCTTCTCCGATTCCATGCGCGGGGTGGCGCTCACCGTGGGGTCGGCGCTGTCCATGCACCCGGTGATCCGCATCCACGGTGGCGAGGAAAACCCGGCCACGGTCAACCGCAGCTACGAAAAATCGGTGCGGCGCATGCTCGAGCACGTGGCCGAACAGATCCGCGCCGGGCGCCTGATGTCCGGCCACGTCTGCCTGAGTTACGCCGGCGACGCGGCCCGGGTGCCCACCATGCCGGGCTATACCGAGCTGGAAGACGCCGCCCGCGAACATAACGTGCAACTGCTGGTGTCCACCATGAGCCCCACCGGCGCCATCAACGTGGGCGCCGGGTGTTTGTTCGTGGCGTTCGCCAGCCAGGACGACGAGTTCGAGTAAGCCCTAGTCGACGGACTCCGCGCCACCGGCCGGGGCGCTGGTATCCGCCGCCGGGCGGCCTCGCAGCAGCAGCGCCGTCATCAGGGCGGTGCCGGCGACGATCACCGCGCCGATCGCCGAGTTGGTGTGCAGGGCGGCGTTGAAGCCGGCGCGGGCCGCGTCCATTACCTGGGCGGCCAGTGCCGGGGGCAGTTGCGCGGCGGCGCCGATGGCACCGCCCAGAGTGTCGCCGGCGGCCAGGGCCTGGGCGCCGCTGAGCCCCTCGGGCAGCGTCTCCAGCATGTGCCGGCGATAGACCGCCGCGCCGACGCTGCCGATCACCGCGATGCCCAGCGCCATGCCCAGTTCGGTGGCCGTTTCCGAGGTGGCGGACGCCGCCCCCGCCTTGGTCGCCGGCGCCGCGCTCACCACCATGTCGGTACCCAGAATCATCATCGGCATCACGCCCATGCCCATGATGGTCATGCCCACCACCAGCAGGGTGAGGTCGTCGATGTCGTTGACCCGCATCATGGTCGCCAAACCGATGGCGGCGAGCACCAGGCCGCCGCTCACCAGACGCGAGTGCGGTATATAGCGGGTGGCCGCCGGGATCAGTAACGACGACGCCGTCTGCACCACCGCCGGGGGCAGCATCGCCAGCCCCGCCTGCAGCGGCGACAACCCGAGCACGCCTTGCAGATACTGGAACACCATCAGCCAGGCGCCGGAGAGCGCCAGGATGGTCAGCATCATGGCCGCCACCGAGGTGCTGAAATGGCGGCTCCGGAACAGGCTCAAATCGAACATCGGCTCACTGAGACGCCGCTGGCGCCGCGTGAACAGAACGGCCAGGCCCAGGCCCAGCAGGATCGCCAGGAACGGCGCCAGATGAACCCCGTTGCGGGCCAGGTCCTTGAGCCCGTAAATCACCGCCAGCACCATCGCCACCGACAGCAGCGCGCTGAGCAGATCCTGGCGCCCGGCGTTCTCGTCACGGAATTCCGGCAGCAGCCAGGGGCCGCACAGCAGAAGCAGCAGCATCACCGGCACGCCCAGCAGGAACACCGAGCCCCACCAGAAGAATTCCAGCAGGGCGCCGCCCACCAGCGGGCCGATGGCACTGCCGACGATAAAGCCGGTCATCCAGACGGTGATCGCCAGGGTGCGTTCCCGCTCCACCTGGAACATATTGCGCAGCAGCGACAGGGTGGACGGCATCAGGGTGGCGCCGGCCACGCCCAGCAGAGCGCGGGCCACGATCAGGGTTTCCGCGCTTTCCGAGAACGCCGCCAGCACCGACGCCAGCCCGAAGGCGCTGGCGCCGCCCAGCAGCAGCTTGCGGCGGCCGATGCGGTCACCCAGCGTGCCCATGGTCACCAGGAAGCCGGCGATCATGAAACCGTAGATATCCAGAATCCACAGCAACTGGTCGCTGGTGGGCTGCAGGTCGGCGCTCAGGTGCGGCGCGGCCAGGTGCAGCACCGTCATATCCAGCGCCAGCAACACCGTGGGCAGCATCAGTACCGCCAGGCCGAGCCATTCGCGGCGTGTCGCCGGCGTCGCGGCGGTGTCATCGGGTAGAGCAGTGGTCATGGTGATGTCCTTTCAATAGCGGCTTTCTTCGCGCAGCTCGGGCTCGATGGGCCGCACTTCGATGTGTCCGATGCGGGCGGACGGCCAGTTGGCGGCGATCTCCAGCGCGTGCTCGTCGTCCCGGGCTTCGATCAGGAAGTAACCGCCGATCTGTTCCTTGGTTTCCGCGAACGGGCCATCGGTCACCGAACGCCGGCCGTCGCGCACCCGGGTGACCTTGGCGCGGGTCGGGCTTTGCAGGGCCTGGGTGTCGAGCAGCTCGCCACGTTCGCGCAGCGCCGCCACATAATCCAGGGTTTCCTGGCGCAATGCGAGCCACTCTTCCCGATTCATGGACTTAAAGTCCTGTTCGGCTTCATAGGCCAGACAGAGGTATTTCATGGTTGCTCCCATTCACGGCAAAGGGTTACCCGACAGTCGTCGCGGGCGGCGTTGTTTCGACACTCTCGGCGTCACTTTCTTTGGATACTTTTTCGCCTGCCCCTTGTCTACTGCGTTAGCCTGGCTGTAAAGAATGGCGGTACAGGGTTACAAGGAGAGGGCTATGTTTTCACGTCGTGGTTTCCTGAATACCGGTCTCTGGGCCGGCGCCGGCCTGGCGCTGGGCGTGCACCGCGCGGCGCTCGCCGGCGATGGCAAGGACGCGCTGCCCGCCGGCGAGCACCTGCGCACCCGCGCCATTCCCGCCACCGGTGAACAGATACCGGTGATCGGCGCCGGCACCTCCGGCAGCTTCGTGGCGGAAATCGGCTCGGAAAAATACCAGCGCCTCAAGGAAGTGATGGCGATCTTCTTCGCCAGCGGCGCCACGGTGTTCGACACCTCGCCGAATTACGGCGGCGCGGACAAGGTGCTGGGCGCCTTGCTGGAGGAGGGCGGCTGGCGCGACCAGTGTTTTCTGGCCACCAAGATCGCCGCCGACAGCCGCGCCGAGGCGGAACGTCAGTGGGCCGGTTCACTGAAGGCGCTGCGCACCGATCACGTGGAGCTGCTGCAAGTGCACAACCTGCGCGACTGGAAAACCCAGCTGCCCTATGCCCGCGAGCTCAAAGAGCAGGGCAAGACCCGATACGTGGGGGTCACCCACTATCTGGATCGCGGGCTGGACGAAATGGAACGCATCCTGCGCAGCGAACCGCTCGATTTTATCCAGATCCATTATTCCATCAACGCTCCGGAAGCCGCGAAGACGGTGCTGCCGCTGGCCCGCGACAAGGGCGTGGCGGTGCTGATCAACCGCGCCTTCGACGACGGCGATCTGTTCGCCAGGGTGAAGGACAAACCGCTGCCCGGTTGGGCGCCGGAAGTGGGGGTGGCCTCCTGGGCGCAGATGTTTCTCAAGTTCGCCATCAGTCACCCGGCGGTGACTTCGGTGATTCCCGCCACCAGCAAACCGAAACACCAAAGGGACAACCTGCAGGCCGGTTACGGGCCCTTGCTCAGCGAGGCGCAAAGCAAAGAGCTGATCGCGCTGGACCTGTAACCGCGTGAGCATCTTCGCCCGCCTGTTCAATCTGCACAGCCGCGAAGCGCCGGCGGTGTTCGCCGGCCTGCTGATGTTTTTCCTGCTGTTCACCGGCTACTTCATGCTGCGCCCGGTGCGCGAGACCATGGGCGTGGCCGGCGGCGTGGACAACCTGCAGTGGCTGTTCACCGGCACCTTCGTGGCCACGCTGGCGGTGCTGCCGCTGTTCGGCGGGCTGGCGTCGCGGGTGGCGCGGCGGCGCATCCTGCCCTGGGCCTATGGCTTTTTCGTCAGCAACCTGCTGCTGTTCGCGCTGACGTTTCTGCGCTGGCCGGACAACCTCTGGGCGGCGCGCGGCTTCTATATCTGGCTGTCGGTATTCAATCTGGTGGCGATCTCCCTGGCCTGGAGTGTGCTCGCCGATGTGTTCGCCACCGGCCAGGCCAAGCGCCTGTTCGGCATCATCGCCGGCGGCGCCAGCCTGGGCGGGCTCACCGGGCCGGGGCTGGGCGCTTTGCTGGTGGCGCCGCTCGGCCACGCCGGGCTGTTGGTGCTGGCGGCTCTGTTGCTGGCGGCCAGCGCCGGCGCCGGCGGGTGGCTGTACCGCTGGCGCGACCGCAATCCGCTGCCGGCCGGGGAGTCGCCGGAGGCGGAGAGCCGCCATGTACCGCTGGGCGGCAACCCCTTCGAGGGCGCCACCGAGGTGGCGCGTACGCCGTTTCTGATCGGTATCGCGGTGTTCGTGGTGCTGCTCGCCAGCGTCAGCACCTTTCTGTACTTCGAGCAGGCGCGGCTGGTGGCCGAGCATTTCCCCGACCCCACCCGTCAGACCCAGGTGTTCGGCCTGATCGACACCGTGGTCCAGGCGCTGGCGATCCTCACTCAGGTTTTCCTCACCGGACGCATCGCCCAGCGGCTGGGCATCGGTGTGCTGCTGGTGGCGGTGCCGGTGGTGATCGCCGCCGGCTTTCTGTGGCTGGCCCTGGCGCCCACCTTCGCGGTGTTCGTGGTGATCATGGTGGCGCGCCGGGCGGGCGAGTACGCGCTGGTGCGCCCGGGCCGGGAAATGCTCTACACCGTGGTGCCGCCGCGACAGAAATACAAAGCCAAGAATTTCATCGATACCGTGGTCTATCGCGGCGGCGATGCGCTTAGCGGCTGGCTCAAGCGGGCGCTGGACCTGCTCGGCGAGCTGCCCGGGCTGGCCATGTTCATCGGCGCCGGTATCGCCCTGACCTGGGCGGGCACCGGCTTCCTGCTGGGGCGCGGCCAGCGGCGCCGTGAAGCGCGTCAGGACTGACGGGCCGCGATCAGTGCGTCCCAGCCGGCCAGGGCGCAATCGGCTACCGCCATCAGGGTATCGCGATCGGCACCGTCCCGGGCCTGTATCGACATACCGTGTTGAACGGTGGCGTAGTAACTGGCGATGGACCGGTAATCCAGGCCAGCGGGCAGTTCCCCTTCCGCCATGGCCCGTTGCAGGCGTTGCTCGAGCAGGGTGGTGTTCATCAGCCGGCGTTGCTTGAGCTCGTCGCGCACCGCCGGGCTGGCGCCCTCTTTTTGCGGGGCGGCCAGCACGATCAGGCAGCCCCGTGACGCGCCGCCCCGGGTGTAGGCGTCCGCCGTGGCGCGCAGCATGTCGTGTATGGCCTGCCGGGCCGTGGGGGCAGGCTCAAGCCGGTCCCAGATGCCATGGCCCCGGGTTTGCGCATAAAACGCCACCACCGCCTTGAAGAGCGCTTCTTTATCGCCGAAAGCGGCGTAGACGCTGGGCGGCTTGAGCCCCATCGCCCGGGTCAGATCGGCCATCGAGGCGTGATCGAAGCCCTTGTCCCAGAACACCTCCATGGCCCGGCGCAGGGCGTCCTCTCTGTCGAATCCGCGTGGTCGTCCGCGCGTTGCCATTGATACCACCTTTTTGTAGTGATCGATAAAAAATGTTTGACGCCCGCCGTTTCGCTGTATTCTAATCTGTATCGATCACTAAATAAATGTCCGCGATGACAGAGGAGAGTTTCATGACGGGTTTGAACGATAAGGTCGCTCTGGTGACCGGTGGCGGGCGCGGCATTGGCGCCGCCATCGTCAAGCGCCTGGCGGCGGGCGGCGCCACCGTGGCGTTTACCTACAACGGCTCCGAGGGCCCCGCCGGCGCCCTGGCCGAGGAGATTCGCGCCGGCGGCGGGCGCGCCCTGGCGTTGCGCGCGGACAGCCGCGACCCGGCGGCGGTGACGGCCTCGGTGACCGATACGGTGGCCGAGTTCGGGCGGCTGGACATTCTGGTCAATAACGCCGGGGTGTTCGATGTGGCGCCGATTAACGAACTGACCCTGGAGCAGTACGAACGCACCATGGACGTGAATACCCGCGCCGTGTTCGTGGCCAGCAAGGCCGCGGCGGAGCATCTGGCGGACGGCGGGCGTATCATCAATATCGGCAGCAACCTGGCCACCCGGGTGCCCGGGCCCGGCATCAGTCTTTACGCCATGAGCAAGTCCGCGTTGATCGGCTTCACCCGCGGTCTGGCCCGGGACCTGGGGCCGCGCGGCATCACGGTGAATGTGGTGCACCCGGGCTCCACCGACACGGATATGAATCCGGCGGACGGCGAAACCGCCGATCTGCAGCGCGGCCTGCGCGCCATTCCCACCTACAACGACGCCGATGAGATCGCCGCCATGGTGGCCTGGCTGGTCGGTCCGGACGCGCGCTCGGTCACCGGCGCCGAGTTCCTGGTCGACGGCGGCGCCAACGCGTGAGCGGGCCGGACGACGGCGCCCGGGTGGCCACCTTGCTGGCCGCGGCGGCGGGCGTGGTGGTCACCACCGAGTTCGCCGTGGTGGGGCTGATGCCCCTGCTGGCGGCGGACCTGACGGTATCACTGGCCCGGGCGGGGTGGCTGGTGTCCGCCTTCGCGCTGGCGGCGGCGCTGGCGGGCCCGCCGCTCACCCTGGTCGCCGGCCGCTGGCCGGCGCCGTCTTTTCTGGCGTTGTGCGTGCTGGTGTTCGGCCTCGGGAATCTGCTTGCCGCCGCGCTGCCGGTATTCGGCGTGCATCTGGCGGTGAGAGTGGTGCAGGGCGCCTTGCTGACCCCTTTTATCAGCGTGGCCAGCACCCTGGCGGCGGCCCGGGTGGCGCCGGAGCGTGCCGGCTGGGCGGTGGGCCGGGTGAATCTGGGCACGGTGGCCGGCATCGTGCTGGCGGTGCCGGCGCTGGTGGCGCTGGCGGAATGGTCGGGATGGCGCCCGGTGATCGCGCTCCTCGGTGGCCTGGCGCTGGGCGTGGCGGTCTTGTGCCGTTACCGCCTGCCGGTGGTCGCCGCGGGCGCGCCGTCCTGGCGCCGTCAGGCGCGCGTGCTCGCTGAGCGCCGTTTTTTTGTCCATCTGGCGTTATCCGCGTTGTTATTCATGGCGATGTTCACGGCTTACAGTTTTATCGCCGCCTATCTTGACGCCGCCGCCGGGTTGCGTGGTGGCGACCTGGCGCTGGCGCTGTTGGCGTTCGGCGTGGCCGGCCTTGCCGGTAACGGTTGGGCCTCGCGGCGCGTGGACGCCGGGCCCACGGCGGTCACCGGGCTGGTGGTGCTGGCGCTGGCCGTGATCGGTGTGGCGTTAACGCTGTGCGCGTCGCGCCCGTGGCTGGCGCTGTTACTGTTGCTGCCCTGGGGCGCGGCCCACGCCGCCGCGTTCGTGGCCTGTCAGGTGCGGGTGATGTTCGCCGCGCCGGCCGCGCCGGCCTTCGCCGCCGCGCTGAACATCGCGGTGTGCAATCTCGGGCTGGGCCTCGGCGCCCTGTTCGGCGGCGAGGTGGTGGCGCGTTTCGGCATCGCCGGGGTGGGGCTGGCCGCCGCCCTGGTGGCGGTCCTGGCCCTGCCGCTGGCCGGCTGGCTGCAGCGCGCGGGCGCCGCTGCCGGGACCGTCGGCGACACCGGGTCCGGTGGTGGATAACCCCGGTGGGGTCGGTATACTCACCGCATGGACAGTACTCCCACCAGCGCGCCCGCCGCGCTCGATGACCCCTTTTACTACCTGAACAACTTCCAACTGGTCCTGGACTGGGTGACGAGCCGCTATGGCGATCTGCTCCGCGAGGAAGAGCGCGCCTTCGTGTCGCGGTTCGCCGCTCTGCCCCGGGCCAGCCGGGGGCTGCTGGCGCGCATGATCATGCGCAAGGGCGAGCTGTTCCGCGCCGACAAGCTGCGGTATCCGGAGATCGGGCCGACGCCGGCGGCGGCCGCGCCGCTGATCGAGCAGGGCTGGCTCGATCCGCGCCCCCGGCTGGATCTGGATCAGGTGTTCGGCCTGCTCACCAAGGCGGAGCTGGGGGTGCTTTTCCAGGAAACGCTGGCACGGGCCGGTGCCGGCGCCCGCAAGGCGGACTGGCTGGACGCGCTGCGACCCTATTACCCGGACCGCGCCGACCCGGCCGGTTGGGGCATCGACGCGCCGCCGCTGTACCGTCTCACTCTGATGCCGCTGTGCGACCGCTTCCGGCTGATGTTCTTCGGCAATCTGTTCCAGGACTGGTCCGAATTCGTGCTCGCGGAGCTGGGTACCTTTCAGTATGAGCCGGTGGCGTTCTGTCAGGCGTCGCGTCCGTTTCACCGCCGTGACGAAATCGATGCCTACCTGCGCCTGCACGAGTGCCGGGAACAGCTGGAAGACGGCGAAGAGCCGGCCGCGCTTGCCGCCTCGCTGCCGGAACCGGTCGGCGACAACCCCTGGCTGCTCCGCCGGTTGCACCGCCTGCGCTACAAGATTGCCCGGCAGTGCGAGCGCGCCGGTGAGTTGACGGAGGCCGAGGCGTTGTACCGGGGCTGCGACCACCCGGGGGCGAGGGGGCGGCGTCTGCGGGTGCTGGAGCTTCAGGGCGAATACCAGGCCTGCCTGGCGCTGGCCCGCGACGCGCGGCAACGCCCGGAGAACGAGGCGGAACGTCAGCAACTGGGCCGGCTGCTGCCGCGCCTGCACCGCAAGCTGGGCCTGCCCGCGCCGGACATCGACCGGCCCCGGCCGGTGGAACGGTTTGATCTGTGTCTGGCCAACCCCGGCGGGGAGCGGGTGGAACACCGGGTGGCGGCGCACCTGCTCGACAGCGAGCCGGCGGCCAGCGTGCACTATGTGGAAAACACCCTGCTCACCGGCCTGTTCGGCCTGTTGTTCTGGGAGGCGCTGTTCGCGCCCCTGCCCGGCGCGTTTTTCCACCCCTTCCAAAGCGCGCCGGCGGATCTGCACTGGCCGGACTTCCGGCGCCGGCGGGAGGCGCTGTTCCAGGCCGGGTTCGAGGCGCTGGAAGCGGGCCGCCACGGCGACATCATCGTCGAGCGTTTCCGCCAAAAACACGGGCGCCTTTGCACCTTCGTGCACTGGGGCGCGCTGGATGAAAGCCTGCTGGAACAGGCCCTGGCCTGCATCCCGGCCAGCCATCTGGCGCTGTGCTTCCAGCGCCTGCTCGACGACCTGAAGGAGAACCGCGCCGGCCTGCCCGATCTGATCCGCTTCTGGCCGGCGCGGGGCCACTACCAGATGGTGGAGGTGAAAGGCCCGGGTGACCGGCTGCAGGACAACCAGCGCCGCTGGCTGGATTTCTTCGCCCGCCACCAGATGCCGGTGGCGGTGTGCTATGTGCGCTGGTTAGCCCGTCCCTGAAGGGGGGCTCAGAACTTGAAGCGCGCGCCCACGCCGTAGGTGGCCCCGGTGCCGACATCGTCGATGTCATCGTGAAGGTACATGGCGTACAGGTCCAATTGACTGTTGACGATATAATCGTAGCCGGCGGCCCAGGTTTTGCGTTCATACTCCCGGGCACCACTGAAGTCGGAGTTGGCGAAGGACGTCAGCACGCGGCCCGAGCCTACCGGAACGGCCACGCCAGCTTGCCAGGTGTCGGTGTCCACGTCGCCGTTGGTGGTGTCGGTATCCAGAGTCTGGTACTGGCTGTATAGCGTGGCCACGCCGAAGTCGTAGGAGAGACCGGCCATCATCGCTGTCTGGTCGGTGGCGCCAGGAATGGTGCCGCGCTCACCGGCCCCGCCGCCATTATCCAGAGCGCCCGCGCGTACGCGCATCGCCGCCAGAGTGGCAACCAGGCCACCTTGCCGGTAGACCAGATTGCCGCCTGCTTTGTTTTCGCCGTTCTCGCCCTCTTCTTCGCCGAACGCATAGACCAGATTGACTTTCAGGCCGGCCAGACTCGGCGTGGTGTAGTTGAGGGTGTCGTTCCAGGTGGTGTCGCCCATCACCGCGCCGTTGCTGCCGCCGTTGTAGGTGTGCAGCATCATTGGCGAGAACGCGAAAGAATCTTTTACCGTATTGGTGAACACCAGCGGCAGGAAATACGGTGACTTCGTGCGGCCGGCCCGGAAAAGACCAAAGCGCCGGTTCTCCACTCCCACATAGGCGTTGCGGCCGAAGAATTCATCGCCACCATAGCGGCCGTTCTCGCCAGTGTCCGGGCGGAGGAACATTTCCGCGACGCCCATGATGGTGGTGTCATCGTTAAGTCGGTAGTCGATGCGTGTGCCCAGGTAGGAGGTGGACATGCCGCCGCCCGCCAGTTGCAAGGTGTCGTCCTGGTCGGCGGGTTTTTCGATACTGCCCGTCCAAATATCCAGTAAACCGTAAAAGCTGACCTGCGGCGGCGCCGCCTGGGCGCCGCCGGAAAAAGCCAGGGTGCCGGACATTACGCCGCCGGTGAACATCATGGAAAGAGTGTTTTTTAATTTCATATCACAAGCACCTTGTTTTTAGGCACAGTTCGCCCCTGGGCCTCTTTTGTGAGGCTTTCTATATCGATATTTTTTTTAAGGTTGGAGCGACCCGGCCTGTTATGGGATTGTTTTCTTTATGGCTACAGTTTTTTAAAGAAACGCCTCGAAACAGTGCGTTCCTGTGTTTTACTTTGTCGTTATGGTTGGTGCCGGGCAAACGGAAAAAGCGCAATATGTCCACGATATAGACGATAAGAGTTCATGAAATAAAGAAAGCCATGAAGCGATAAAAAAGGGCTTTCGTAAGATTTTAATAAGACAGGAATAAGTAAATAAAAGGTAAGAATAAGGGTGGGGGTACGGTTGGGTTTAAACGGGTGGCATCAAAAAAGCCCGGCGGTTCGCCGGGCAAAGGCATGGAAAAGCGCGTCGGCTAGTGGTCGAACCCAAACAGCTCGGCCGGATTGGCGACCAGGATTTTGTGTCGCTCAGAGGCACTTGGTGCATAGCGGTAGAGCAACTCCAAAAGTTCCGCATCGTTGGGTGGTGGCGATTTGGAAAGTGGGTGCGGCCAGTCGCTGGCCCACACCACTCTGTCCGGGGCGGCGTCGATGTAAGCACGGGCAATGGGGAGTACATCTTTCCAGGGGTGCCCCTGGGTGGATATTTTTTCACCCAAGGACAGCATCACCCAGAAGTTGCCTTTCTTGAGTAGTTCAATAGTCTTTTTCACGTTGGGATCGTCCACGCCAAGGGTGGCGTCGGCGCGGCCCAGATGATCGATCAGCACCGGAATATCCAGATTTTCATACAGTTCCACGCTGTCGAGGATGCCGTTTTTCTCTGGCTGTATCTTGACGTACCAGCCCAGCTCCTTGAGACGGTCGGCGGCACGCCGGAACTCCGTGGGCGATAGCCCCACGCCCAGTTCTTTGCGGAAGGTGAAACGCGCGCCGCGCACGCCGGCGTCGTGCAGTTCCTCAATGTAGCCGTCATCGCGCTCCTTTAAGGCGATGGCGTTGGCGCAGCCCCGGTAGTTGGGGCCGGCGGTCTTGAGCGCGTCGAGCACCACGCTGTGATCGGAGCCGTAGGTGGTGGCCTGTACGATGATGCCGCGTTCGATGCCCAGGGCGCGGTGCATTTTCAAGGCCGCATCGATAGTGGCGGAGGGCATTTTGAACGGAGCTTCCGGGCGCGGCGGATACATCGCGGGGTCGCCGAACACATGGAATTGAGCGTCGCAGGTGTTTTCCGGCGGTGCTTCCTTCGGTGCCCTGGGCGCCGGATTGAAGGGGTAGTAGTCAGGCATGCTGGCTCCAGCTAATAACAGTCGAAGGGCCGCGGGCGGCCCGGTTGGGGAGGTCAGTCGCGGTGGTGGCGGGTGTCCGCGATCACCGCCAGCACGTCGCACTGGATCAGAAACTTCGATTCGATCGGGTTCTGTATGGCGTGCCGGGCCGGGCGCGAGTCGGGGTCCGGGAACATCTTCAGCCACTGCTCGTTGAGCACCTCGCGCTGCGAGCGGTCCTGCATCCATACGGTCATCTTCAGGATGTCGTCGGTGCCGCCACCGGCGGCCTCCACGATGTTGCGCACATGCTGAAACATGAATTCGCATTGTGTTTTCAGGTCCGCGCCCAGCTCGCCGGTGGCCGGGTCGGTGCCGTTGATCACCCCGGTGGCGATCAGGTCCCCGATCCGGCTGGCCGCCGGGATCGGGTTGCTGTGTTGGAAGCCGGTGCTATCGACACTCTGGCGTCGTGACATTACTGATGTCCTCTCAGCGGTGGATGTTGGCGTCGCGGATCAGGGTGCTCCAGCGGTCGTATTCGGTTTGCAGGAATTGCTGAAAGTCGGCCACGCTCATGGCACGTGCTTCGGCGCCGGCGGTTTCGAATTTCTTCACCACGCCCGGATCCGTGAGCACCTTCTCAAGTGCCTGGTTAAGACGGTCGACAATCTCCTCGGAGGTGCCGGCGGGCGCGAACAGACCGGTGAAGGTTTGCGAGACGGCGTCTTCGTAGCCCAGCTCTTTCAGCGTGGGGACCTTCGGCAGTTCCTCCAGTCGCTCCGGCGAGGTCACCGCCAGGACTTCTAGTTTGCCGCTGGCGAGGTACTGCTTGGCGACGGTGAGCTGATCGAAATTAAAGTCCACGCGGCCGCCGAGCAGGTCGGTGGTGGCCGGGGCGTTGCCTTTGTAATGCACCGTCAGCCACTCGGTATCCAGGAGCCGCTGCATCATCTCACTGACCAGATGGTTCTGAGTGCCGGCCCCGGGGGAAGCCATGGCCAGTTCACCGGGTCGAGCCTTGGCCATTTCGAACAATTCTTCGGCGCTGTTCACGCCCAGTTCCGGGTTTACCTGCAGGACCAGCGGCACAAAAGAGATGGATCCGATGGGTGCGAAATCGTCCTTCCAGAAGTAGTTGTTCTTGCGAAACAGCAACGGACTGAACAGAACCGGGCCGTTGGGCGCGACGAACAGTTTATAGCCGTCGGCTTTGGCGTTGATGACATGGGAGGCGGCGATCATGCCGCCGGCGCCGGCCCGATTTTCCACCACGAACGGCTGTCCAAACTCCTTTTCCAGCCCCTCGGCGACGATGCGAGCGGCGAGATCCACATTGCCACCGGGAGGGTACGGCACCACCAGATGCACGGGTTTTTCCGGCCAGGCCGCTTGAGCCCCGCCAGCCAGGCACAAGAACAGCAATGCAGTGGTAAAGCGTTTGAAAAGGTACATTTTTTATTCTCCTTCCGAGGCGGGGCTGGATTAACCCTCCCGCTTGCGGGTGAGTGATTTTGAATTGGAATGGTTACTTTCCGGAATCGGTCGCCCGGTCATCAACCTTAAAACCCTGAAAACGACCATATGGTGGACGTTTGTGTTCATTGGGTGCCGGCGTTTTCGGCCCGCCTATTGCTGAAAGCCGCTAAAGCCGGGCAAGGGCAAGAGCCGTTATCATTTAAAAGTCCATATAGTGGACTCTGTGGTCAGTGCTGTATTGACCCCCTACGGGGACCCTTTTAGCTTTCTTCTATCCCATGAGTGGTCGGCGCATGCCAGGAGAATAAATATGAAAATCGATACCGACGCCCTTTCACCACAGGAATGTTACCGCCTGATCAGCGGTATCGTGGTGCCCAGGCCGATCGCCTGGATTACCACCCAGTCCCGCGAAGGGGTGGTCAACCTGGCCCCTTTCAGCTGCTTTACCTTCGTTTCCAACAGCCCGCTGATGGTGGGCATTAATATCGGTCGCAAGGCCGGTCGCGAGAAGGATACGGCACGCAACATCCGCGCCCTGGGCGAATTCGTTATCAACATCGCCGACTGGTCCATGGTGGAAACCGTGCATGCCAGCGCGGTGGAGTATGAAACCCATGAGAGTGAGGTGGAAAGCCTCGGGCTGACCGTGCTGCCTTCGGAATCCGTGGTGCCGCCTCGTCTGGAAATGGCGCCGATCAGCCTGGAATGTCGGCTGCACAGTGTCACCGGTTACGGTGATACCGGTGCCGAATTCTTCGTCGGCCGGGTGGGTCAGGTGCATGTTAGCGACCGCCTTTACGAACACGGCCGCATCGATACCCGGGCACTGCAACCGGTGTGCCGCATCGCCGGCGCCAACTACGCCGCCCTGGGCGAAATCCGCCAGCTCAAGCCGGTGACTCAGACGCCCAAGAGTGTCATCGAGTCCCGGTCATGAGCGGCGACGACGGAACCCCCACGGATACCCAGGGGTGTGACAAGCCGGGGGGCGAAGCGGGCGAGGGCGGCAAGACCCTGGGTGCGCGCAGTATCCGGCGGGCGGTGGCGATCCTGCGGATCCTGGCCACCGGCCAGGAACACGGCGTGCGGATCACGGACATCGTCCAGCACACCGGTCTCAACCGCCCCACGGTACATCGCATTCTGCGTGTACTGATCGAGGAGGAGGCGGTGGAACAGGATCCCGGCACGCGCCGCTATATGGTCGGCCCGGAGGTGTCTCTGCTGGGCTTGTCGCGGGCCGCCCGGGTACCGGTGAAGTCGGTGGCCGAGCCCTATTTACGCCACATCGCGGAGCAGTGCGGCGACAGTATTTTCCTCACTATTCGTAGCGGCTTCGATTCCATCTGTGTGGATCGCAAGACCGGCAACTACCCGGTCAAGGTGCTCTCCATTGAAGTGGGCGCGCGCCGGCCGTTGGGCGTCAGCGTCTCCGGCCTGGTGTTATTGGCGTTCGCCGACCCGGACGACAGTGAGGAAGTGATCCTCGGCAACGAACAGCGGCTTGTCAGCCATGGGCTGGAGCTGGGCGAGGTGCGGCGCCGTATCGCCGAGACGCGTTCGCTGGGCTATGCCTACAGCGAGGTGGGCGTGGTGCCCGGCACCCGCGCCGTGGCGCTGCCGGTATTCGATGCCGATCACCAATTGGTGGCCTCGGTGGCGGTGTCGGCGATGGCCGACCGCCTCAGCCATGAGCGCCTCGCCATTCTGGTGCCGCTGATCCGCCGCCAAACCGAACTGATCGCTAAGCGGTTGGGTGAAATTCAGCCCCGCCGTCGTTAAGCGTTTCCATCGTTTGAGGAGAGATGATGACATCCATGACCCTGAGCCCGGGAGCGCCGGCTCTGAGCGGCGCCGTCTACGGTTGCCTGCTCAACGTCCAGGACGAGATCGCGCAGCTCGGCGCCGCCATTGACCAGCCGCCCTACAACGGTGCGCCCACCGGACCGGTGCTGTATGTGAAAACCCCCAATACCCTGATCTCCGCCGGGGCGCCCGTGCCGATTCCCGCCGACGTGGAAGCGGTGCGCGTGGGCGCCACCCTGGGCGTCGTGATCAAAGACACTCTGACCCGGGCCGGCGTCGACCTGGCCCGCGCGGCGATCGCCGGTTACACCCTGGCCAACGACATCACCGTGCCCCACGACAGCCTGTTCCGGCAGCCGCTCAAGCAAAAATGCCGCGATGGTTTTTGCCCCATCGGCCCCAGCCTGGTGGACGTCGCCGATCTTCCGGATCCGTCCAGCTTGACCGTGCGCGCGTACGTCAACGGCGAATGCCTCCACGAAGCGCGGCTCGATCAACTGGTGCGCCCGGTGGCCACCTTGCTCGCCGATATCTCCGATTTCACCAGTCTTTATCCCGGAGACCTGATTCTGGTTGGCGTATCGTCCGGCGCGCCGCTGGCCAGGGCCGGCGACACCGTGGCGGTGGAAATTGACGGGCTTGGCCGTCTGGAGAACCCCCTGGTGTGGGAAACGCAGCGGCTGGAGAGTGCCTCATGAAACACGCTCGCATCGCGTTTGAAGGCAGAATTCAGCAGGCCTGGGAAGACCAGGGCAAGGTCCGGCTGGCGGACGGGCGCCGGGTTGAGGAAAGGGACGTGGTCTGGTTGCCGCCCGTCACTCCGGGCACGATTCTGGCGCTGGGTCTGAACTACGCCGACCATGCCGCTGAGATCGCTTCCAAGGCGCCGGAAGAACCGATGGTGTTCCTTAAGGGCGCCAATACACTGGTGGGTCACCGTGCCTTCACGCCGCGGCCCGCCGACGCCACCAACATGCACTATGAGTGCGAGCTGGCCATCGTGATCGGCAAGCCGGCGCGCAACGTGGCCAAGGCCGACGCCTACCATCACATCGCCGGTTACACCGTGGCCAACGACTACGCGGTGCGCAACTATCTGGAAGGGTTCTACCGGCCCAATTTCCGTATTAAAAGCCGTGATAACTGCACGCCCATCGGCCCCTGGCTGGTGGACGCCGGCGATATTCCCGACCCCATGGATCTGCGCCTGACCACCCGCGTCAACGGCGAGGTGACCCAGGAAGGTTCCACCCGGGACATGATCTTCGACGTGCCCTTTCTGATCGAATACTTCAGCGGATTCATGACGCTTCAGCCCGGCGACCTGATTCTCACCGGCACCCCCAAGGGCACCGTCAACGTGAACCCCGGCGACGAGGTGGTCACCGAGATCGAGAGCATCGGTGCCCTGCACAACACCATTATCGAGAGGACGCCATGATGTCCGGAAAAAAAATGCTCGCCGAGGACGCTATCCGTGACGCGGCGGAACGCCTCGACCGCGCTGAAACCGAGCGCACCCAGATGGATCATCTGACCCTGCAATACCCGGAGCTGGGCTTCGAGGACGCCTATGCCATCCAGCGTCACTGGGTGGACATGAAGGTGGCCCGCGGCCGCCGCGTGATGGGCCATAAGATCGGCCTCACTTCCCGGGCCATGCAGTTGTCCGCGCGCATCGACGAGCCGGACTACGGCGTGCTGCTCGATGACATGTTCTTCGAGGACAACGCCGAGATCCCGGTGGACCGGTTCATCGTGCCGCGTCTGGAGGTGGAGCTGGCGTTCGTGCTCAACCGGGATCTGACCGGCCCGGATTGCACCGTGCTGGACGTGATGCGCGCCACCGAATACGTGACACCGGCGCTGGAAATTATCGATGCGCGGGTGCGTCAGGTGGATCCGGCCTCCGGCGCGCCACGCAAGGTGTTCGACACCATCTCCGACAATGCCGCCAACGCCGGCGTGGTGCTGGGCGGGCGCACAATCCGCCCGTTCGACATCGACCTGCGCTGGAGCGCGGCGGTGTGCAGCCGCAACGGCCTGGTGGAGGAAACCGGCGTGGCCGCCGGGGTGCTCGGTCATCCCGCCAAGGGCGTTGCCTGGCTGGCCAACAAACTGGCGCCCCATGGCGTCACGCTGAAAGCCGGCGAAATCGTGCTGGCGGGGTCGTTCACCCGGCCGGTGGCGGCGTCCGCCGGTGACACTTTCCACGTCGACTACGGCCCGCTCGGTGCCCTGGGTCTGCGTTTCGTTTAGAGGAGGCGTCATGGAACTGCCCGTTAATCGTTTCAAGCAGGCGCTGATGGCGGACCGCACACAGATCGGTTTGTGGTGTGCCCTGGCCGACGCCTACGGCACGGAGGTGGGCGCCGCCGCTGGTTTTGACTGGCTGCTGATCGACGGCGAACACGGCCCCAACGATGTGCGCTCGATCCTGGCGCAATTACAGGCGGTGCAGCCTTACGCCAGCCACCCGGTGGTGCGGCCGGTGAACGGCGACGCCGACACCCTCAAGCCGTTGTTGGATGCCGGCGTGCAGACGTTGCTGGTGCCCATGGTGGAAAGCGCGGAGCAGGCGCGGGCGATCGTCGCGGCGACCCGTTACCCCCCGCACGGTTGTCGCGGCGTGGGCGCCGGCCTGGCGCGGGCCTCGCGTTGGGGGCGCGTGCCGGACTATGTGCACCATTGTCACCAGGCGTTGTGTGTCCTGCTGCAGGTGGAAAGCCGGGCCGGCCTCGACAATATCGATGAGATCGCCGCCGTGGACGGTGTCGATGGTGTCTTTATCGGCGCCGCCGACCTGGCCGCGGACCTGGGCTATCTGGGCCGGCCCGGCCACCCGGAAGTCAATGCGGCGGTTCTGGATGCTTTCAAACGCATCCAGGCCGCGGGAAAGCCCGCCGGTGCGCTTACTGTCAGCGAGGAACTGGCCCGCGAGCATCTGGCCGCCGGCTGCCGGTTCCTTGCCGTGGGCGCGGACGTGGCGCTGCTGGCACGCGCCACGGACGCGCTGCTTCGACGTTTCAAGGAGCCTGAACAGGTGCCGCCGTCCCAGGCCGGCGGATATTGATTCCATATCTCGCAACGCGCCGCGCGCGTTCGCAGCAGGAGAATAATAAATGGAACGTTCGATTAACGGATTGCAGGTCGGCGCGGCTGTGCTGCTGGGCCTGCTCGGTGTTTACGTGATCTGGCAAGGCAGTGGCTATGAAATCGGTTCACTGCGCCGCATGGGACCGGGGTTCTTCCCCGTCATGGTCGGTTCGGTGCTGGTGTTGTTCGCCGGCCTGCTGGTGCTGGAAGTGCGGCACTCGGAGAAAGAACAGGCCTTCTGGGTTCCGCGTCCGCTTCTGATGATCTCCCTTGGCTTCGTGGCTTTCGCCGCGCTGCTTGACCGGGCCGGGCTGGTGCCCGCCACCCTGGCGCTGGTGATCCTGGTGTCGTTCGCTGAAAAGCCGGTGCGACCGGTGGCGGCGTTGGTTACGGCGGCGGGCCTGAGCGTGCTCGGGGTTCTGGTGTTCATTTACGGCTTCGGTATCCCGGTTGCCGCGATTCAATGGTGAAATGATGGATATCCTTCATAATCTGGCGCTCGGCGCCGAGATCGCGTTTTCCGTAGAAGGCCTGTTGTTCTGTTTCGTAGGCGTTCTGGTCGGCACTTTCGTGGGCGTGTTGCCGGGCATTGGTCCGCTGGCGGCGATTTCCCTGGCACTGCCCATGACCTATTACCTGCCCCCGCCGATCGCGTTGATCATGCTCGCCGGCATTTTCTACGGCGCCCAGTACGGTGGCTCCATCGCCGCCATACTGCTGAATCTGCCGGGCACCGCCTCGGCGGCGGTGACCTGCCTGGACGGCAACCAACTGACCAAACAGGGGCGCGCCGGGACCGCTTTGTTCACTGCCGCCATCGCGTCGTTCAGCGGCGGTATCTTCGCGATCTTCATGGTGCTGGGCTTCACTCCGGTGATCGCCTCATTCGCGATGGACTTCGGCCCGGTGGACTATTTTTCGATCATGCTGTTGGGCTTGGTGGCCGCTTCCACCCTGTCGGTGGGTTCGCCGCTCAAGGGCATGACCATGGTGGTCCTGGGCATTGCCCTGGGTCTGGTGGGCATCGACGAGACCTCCGGCACCGAGCGTTTTACCTTCGGCGCCCTGGCCTTGTCCGACGGGATTAGCCTGGTGGCTCTGGCCATGGGCCTGTTCGGTGTCGGCGAGATCCTTGCCAACCTGGGCCAGGAAAGGCGCGCGCCCCTGGAGACCGGCGGCCTGACATTCAAGTCGATGATGCCCAGGCGCGAAGAATGGCGCGGCCTTTGGAAAACCATCCTGCGTGGTTCGGGGATCGGTGCCTTCGTCGGCGCCTTGCCCGGCGCCGGTCCGGCGATCGCCGCCTTCATGGCCTACGCGGCGGAGAAAAAGCTGGCGAAAAACCCCGAGCGGTTCGGGCAGGGGGAACTGCGCGGCGTCGCCGCGCCGGAATCCGCCAATAACGCGGCGGTGCAGGCGGCGTTCATCCCCACCCTGAGCCTGGGTATCCCGGGCGACGCGGTGATGGCGGTACTGCTCGGCGCCATGATCCTGCACGGTATTACCCCCGGCCCAATGCTGGTGACCAGTAACCCGGACATGTTCTGGGGGCTGGTGGTCAGCTTCGGCGTCGGCAACATCATGCTGCTGATTCTCAATGTGCCGCTGATCCGTGTCTGGGTACGCATGCTGTCGATTCCCTATCACGTGCTGTACCCGGCCATGCTGTTCTTCATCTGTATCGGCGTGTACTCGGTGCGCTCCAGTGTGTTCGATATCTACACCGCCTTGTTCTTCGGTGTCATCGGCTACTTCCTGATTCGCCTGCGTTACCCCGCGGCGCCGCTGCTGCTCGGCTTTATTCTCGGGCCGATGATGGAAGTGCATTTTCGCCGCGCGCTGTTGCTGTCGCGGGGCGATTACATGACTTTCTTCGGCAGCGTGCCGAGCACCATTTTCCTGGTTCTCGCCGCACTGTTCCTGGTGCTGCCGATCTGGGTGGCGTTTCGCAAGCGCGGCGCCCGCCTTTCCGCGCAAGGAGACTGATCATGCGTAACAACTTCATCGCCGGCGCCTGGGTGCACGGCGCCGGCGTTCGGGCGAACATCAACCCGTCGGACACCAGCGATATCGTCGACGAATACGCCCAGGCGGACGCCGCGCAAACCCGCCAGGCCGTCGCCGTCGCCCGGGCCGCGTTTCCGGGCTGGAGCCGGGGGGGCATCCAGGCACGCGCCGACGCCCTGGATTTCATCGGTCTCGAACTCACCGCCCGTAAGGAAGAGCTGGGCCGGCTGCTGGCGCGGGAAGAGGGCAAGACTCTGCCGGAGGCGATCGCCGAAGTGAACCGGGCGGCGCAGATATTCCGCTTCTTCGCCGGTGAAGTGTTGCGCCCCGGCGGCGAGACCCTGCCGTCGGTGCGGCCGGGGCTGGAAGTCCACATCACCCGTGAACCGGTGGGCGTGGTGGGCATCATCACGCCCTGGAATTTTCCCATCGCGATTCCCGCCTGGAAGATCGCCCCCGCCCTGGCTTACGGCAACTGCGTGGTGTTCAAGCCCGCCGACCTGGTGCCCGGCTCCGCCTGGGCGCTGGCGGAGATCATCAGCCGCAGTGGTCTGCCTGAAGGCGTATTCAACCTGGTGATGGGGCGCGGCGGCGTGGTCGGACAGACCCTGCTGGAGGACACCGACGTTAACGCTATTTCCTTCACGGGCTCGGTGAACACCGGCGCGCGGGTAATGGCCACCGCCGGCGCCCGCTTCGCCAAGCTGCAACTGGAGATGGGCGGCAAGAACCCGCTGGTGGTGCTTGATGACGCGGATCTGGAGCGCGCGGTGGAAACCGCGGTGCAGGGGGCCTACTTCTCCACCGGCCAGCGCTGCACCGCCTCGTCGCGCTTCATCGTGGAAAAGGGCATCTACAGCCGCTTCGTGGACGGCGTGCATCGGCGCCTGGCTGGTCTCAAGGTGGGCCATGCCCTGGGCGAGGGCACCGACATCGGCCCGGTGGTGGATCAGAACCAACTGGAACAGGATCTGGGCTACGTGGAGATTGGCCGCCAGGAAGGCGCCCGCCTGGTGTGCGGCGGCGAGCGGCTGCAACGGGCCAGCGACGGTTTTTATATGGCGCCGGCGCTGTTCGCCGATGCCGATCCGGCCATGCGCGTGGCCCGCGAGGAGATTTTCGGACCGGTGGCCTGCGCGCTTGCGGCGGACGATTATGAGCACGCCCTGGCCTTGGCCAACGACACTGAGTTCGGGCTGTCCGCCGGCATCTGTACCGGTTCGTTAAAACACGCCAGCCATTTCCGTCGGCATGTGGAGGCGGGCATGGTGATGGTCAACACCCCCACCGCCGGCGTCGACTACCACGTGCCCTTCGGTGGCCGCAAAGGCTCCAGCTATGGTTCCCGGGAACAGGGGCGCTACGCCGCCGAGTTCTTCACCTCGGTGAAGACCGCCTACGTGGCGCCCTGAAACGCGCTCTCCTTGAACGTGCTCTCTTTGAAAGTCGTCACCTCTGCCACCAGCCAGGCGCTGAACGCGCTCAGGCTGGGGTCCTCCGCTTTGCGCTCCGGCAGCACCAGGTGGTACGCCTTGGCGGTGCGGTAGCTGTGCTGAAACGGCACCACCAGCCGTCCGGCCTCCAGCTCCTGGCGGATCAGAAACGGCGGAATCAGCGCCACGCCCATGTCCTGCATGGCCGCCTCGGCGAGCATCGAGAACAGCTCGTAGCGGGGGCCGGCCATGTCCTGATCCACCCGCAAGCCCAGCGAATCGAACCATTCCCGCCAGGCGTAGGGGCGCGTAGTCTGTTGAAGCAGGGTGTGCTCGGCGAGCTGTTGCGGGGTGGTGACCCCCTTGGCGTTGATCAGGCGCGGGCTGCACACCGGCACCGGCTCTTCGTGCATCAGCGCGGTGGTGCGGGTGCCTGGCCACTCGCCGTCGCCGAAGTAGATGGCGGCGTCGAATTCGGTGTCCGCGAACAGGAACGGCCGGGTGCGATTGGTCAGGTTCACGGTGATGCCCGGGTGGGCATCGTGAAAACCGCGCAGCCGGGGCAGCAGCCAGCGGGTGGCGAAAGTGGGCACCACCGCCAGTTCCAGGGTCTGGCCCGGGCCGTGCTGGCCCATCACCGCCAGGGTGTCGCGCTCCAGATCGTCCAGGCGGGCGATCACCCGGCGGCTGTAATTGCGGCCGGCCTCGGTGAGTTGCACGCCGCGCCGGGTGCGCCGGAACAGTTTGACGCCCAGGAAGTCCTCCAGGTTGGCGATCTGCCGGCAAATGGCGCTCTGGGTCAGGGCCAGTTCCTCCGCCGCCTTGGTGAAACTCTGGTGACGGGCGGCGGCCTCGAAGCCGACCAGGGCGGTGGTGGCGGGAATCTTTCGTCGCATGGGCAGGGCTCGCTTGGTCTTAACAAGTGACAAAATAGCACAGGTTGGTGCGATTTAATCGTTTGAAGGCGTGCCTCGCTTGTCTCTAGGATGGCCCGCAAATCCAACAAAGAGCCCGGTTGGTGGCGCCTGGCGCCGGCCGGCCGGGGCTAATTCGGAATGAAGAGGACGAATTCCATGGCACAGAACGCTTCCTTTGATTGGGCCAGCCCGCTGCTGCTGGACCAGCAACTCACTGAAGAAGAGCGCATGGTGCGCCAGACCGCCGAGCAATACGCCCAGAACAAGCTGGCCCCGCGTGTCCTGGAAGCCTTCCGCCATGAGAAAACCGACCCGGAAATCTTCCGCGAAATGGGCGAGCTGGGCCTGCTCGGCGCCACCATCCCGGAAGCCTACGGCGGCGCCGGCATGAACTATGTCTGCTACGGCCTGATCGCCCGGGAAGTGGAGCGGGTGGATTCCGGCTACCGCTCGATGATGAGCGTGCAGTCCTCCCTGGTGATGGTGCCGATCAACGAATTCGGCAGCGAAGAACAGAAACAGAAGTACCTGCCCAAGCTGGCCAGCGGCGAGTGGATCGGCTGCTTCGGCCTGACCGAACCGGACCACGGCTCCGACCCGGGCAGCATGGCCACCCGCGCCAAGAAAGTGGACGGCGGCTACAGCCTCACCGGCAACAAGATGTGGATCACCAACAGCCCGATCGCCGACGTGTTCGTGGTGTGGGGCAAGACCGAAGACGGCAAGATTCGCGGCTTCATTCTGGATAAGGGTATGGACGGCCTGTCCGCCCCGGCGATCCACGGCAAGATGGGCCTGCGTGCCTCGATCACCGGTGAAATCGTCATGGACAATGTGTTCGTGCCGGAAGAGAACATGTTCCCCGAAGTGACCGGTCTGAAGGGTCCGTTCACCTGTCTCAACTCTGCCCGCTACGGTATTTCCTGGGGCGCACTGGGCGCCGCCGAGGACTGCTGGCACAAGGCTCGCCAGTACACCCTGGACCGCAAGCAATTCGGCCGTCCGCTGGCCGCCAACCAGCTGATCCAGAAAAAGCTGGCCGACATGCAGACCGAGATCACCCTGGGCCTGCAGGGCTGCCTGCGCCTGGGCCGCATGAAGGACGACGGCACCGCCGCCGTGGAAATCACTTCGCTGATGAAGCGCAACTCCTGCGGCAAGGCCCTGGACATCGCGCGCTTGGCCCGTGACATGCTTGGCGGCAACGGCATCTCCGACGAGTTCGGCGTGATTCGTCACCTGGTGAACCTGGAAGTGGTCAACACCTACGAAGGCACCCACGACGTGCACGCGCTGATTCTGGGCCGCGCCCAGACCGGCCTGCAGGCCTTCACGGGCGAATGATGGGCAGCCACACCGGCGCTACCGCGGGCGCCCTGGACGGCCTGCGCGTACTGGATCTGTCGCGGGTTCTGGCCGGCCCCTGGGCCGGGCAGATCCTCGGCGACCTGGGCGCCGAAGTGATCAAAGTCGAGCGCCCCGGCCGGGGCGACGACACCCGCGCCTGGGGCCCGCCCTACCTGAACGACGGCCAGGGCGCGCCCACCTCCGAATCCGCCTATTACCTGAGCGCCAACCGCAACAAGCAATCGGTCACCATCGACATCACCCGGCCGGAAGGCCAACGGTTGGTGAAGGAACTGGTGGCCGAATGCGACGTGCTGCTGGAAAACTTCAAGGTCGGCGGTCTCAAACGCTACGGCCTGGACTACGACACCCTGGCGGCGATCAACCCGCGCCTGATCTACTGCTCGATCACCGGCTTCGGCCAGGACGGCCCCTACGCCAAGCGACCCGGCTATGATTTTCTGATCCAGGGCATGGGCGGCCTGATGAGCATCACCGGCCAGCCGGACGGCGAGCCCGGCGGCGGGCCGATGAAAGCGGGCGTGGCGCTCACCGACATCACCACTGGCCTGTACGCGGCCATCGCGGTGCTGGCGGCGGTCAACCACCGTCACCAATCCGGCCAAGGCCAGCACATCGACATGGCCCTGCTGGACGTGCAGGTGGCCACCCTGGCCAACCAGGCCATGAACTTTTTAACCAGCGGCACCGCGCCCGGGCGCATGGGCAATGCCCACCCCAACATCGTGCCCTACCAGACCTTTCCCACCGCCGACGGCGACATTATTCTGACCATCGGCAACGACGGCCAATTCGCGCGTTTCTGCGACGCGGCCGGGCGCCCGGAGTGGGCCAGCGACGAACGCTACGCCACCAACGACGCCCGCGTCGCCCACCGTGACACCCTGATTCCGGCCCTGCGCCAGATCACGGTGATGCGCACCACCGACGAGTGGCTGCGCCTGCTGGACGCCGCCGGCGTGCCCGGTGGCCCGGTGAATACCATCGAACAGGTGTTCCGCGACCCCCAGGTGCAACATCGCGGCCTGCGCATCGACATGCCCCACGCCCTGGAACAACCGGTACCGCTGGTGGGCAGCCCGATGCGCCTGTCCGGCTCGCCGGTGTGCTACCGCAGCGCGCCGCCGCTGCTCGGCCAGCACACCGGCGACGTGCTGGGTCAGGTGCTGGGTCTCGACGCCACCGCCATCGAGCAACTCCGGCGCGACGGCGTGATCTGAGATTGGCCGGGCCACTGGCCATTGGTATGCTAGCCAAATGGACAGTATCCCCGATCAGACGCCCGGCTACACCGTGGCGGTGCGCGCCTTGTGCGAGTTCACCGCCAAGGCCGGCGATCTGGATTTGCGCTTCACGCCGTCGCCCACCGCCCAGGAGGGCATCGCCGGCCACGCCATGGTCGCCGGCCGACGCGGCGAAGGCTATGAAAGCGAAGTGTCCCTGAAAGGGGACTACCGTCATCTGAAAGTGCGCGGCCGCGCCGACGGCTTCGACCCCAAGCGCAACCGGCTGGAAGAGGTGAAAACCTTTCGCGGCGATCTCGACCTGATGCCCGCCAACCACCGCGCCCTGCACTGGGCCCAGGTGAAAATCTACGGCTGGCTGCTGTGCGCCGAACGGGGGTTGGACGAGCTGGAACTGGCGCTGGTGTATTTCGACATCGTCAAACAGAAAGAAACGCCGCTACGTGAAACCCACAGCGCCGAAGATCTGCGCGCCTTCTTTGAAACCCAGTGCGAGATTTTTATCCACTGGGCGGACCAGGAGCTGGCCCATCGCGACGCCCGCGATCGCGCCCTGGCTGATTTGGTGTTTCCCCATGAACGCTTCCGGCCCGGTCAGCGGGAACTGGCGGAGGCGGTCTACCAAAGCGCCAGCACCGGCCGCTGCCTGCTCACCGAAGCGCCCACCGGCATCGGCAAAACCCTGGCCACCCTGTTTCCTCTGCTCAAAGCCATGCCCGGCCAGAAACTGGATAAGGTGTTTTTCCTCAGCGCCAAAACCCCGGGCCGGCGGCTCGCCCTGGACGCGCTGGAAACCCTGGACCCCGCGCCCCTGCGCACCCTGGAACTGGTGGCCCGCGACAAAAGCTGCGAACACCCGAACAAAGCCTGCCACGGCGAATCCTGCCCGCTGGCGCAAGGCTTCTACGACCGGCTCCCCGCCGCCCGCGCCGCCGCAGCTGCGCATGGAGAGACACGGCTGACCCAGACGCGCCTGCGCGAACTGGCTCTTGAGCACCGCGTCTGCCCCTACTACCTGAGCCAGGAAATGGCCCGCTGGAGCGATCTGGTGGTGGGCGACTACAACTACTACTTCGACCTCAGCGCGCTGCTGCACGGCCTCACCACCACCAACCAATGGCGTGTCGCGGTGCTCGCCGACGAAGCCCACAACCTGGTGGAACGGGGCAGGGGCATGTACTCCGCTGAACTGGACCAGACCGCTTTCCGGGCGGTAAAGAAGCAAGCGCCGGTGGCGCTCAAAAAAGCCTTCGAAAAACTGCACCGGCAATGGAACAGCCTCAACCGCGACAGCGAAGCGCAAGACCCGCACAGTGATTACCAAGTGCAGCCGGAACTGCCCATCGCCTTCCTGAACAGCCTGCAAAGCACCGCCGCCGCCATCACCGACTACCTGGCCGAACAACCCTTCGCCCTGGACAGCGATCTGACCCGTTTCTATTTCGATGCGCTGCACTTCTTGCGTGTGGCGGAACTGTTCGACGACGACGCCTTCCTGTTCGACATCACCTGGCATCAAAGCCTGAAAGGCCGCCGCGCCAGCCGCCTTTGCTTGCGCAACGTGGTCCCCGCCGCCTTACTGCGCCCGCGCTTCGAAAGCACCCGCAGCACCGTGTTGTTCTCCGCCACCCTGCGCCCGCCGCGCTACTACGCCGACCTGCTCGGCCTGCCGGAAAACACCGCCTGGAGCGAAGTGGCGTCGCCGTTTCAAGCCGACCAACTGCAAGTGCGCGTCGCCCGCCGCATCTCCACCCGCTTCCGCGACCGCCCGGCCTCGCTGATCCCCATCGCCGACCTGATCGCCGATCAGTTCCGCGAGCGCCCCGGCAACTACCTGGCCTTCTTCAGCAGCTACGACTACCTGGACCAGGCCCTTGCCACCCTGCGCCAGCGCCACCCGGACCTCACCGTCTGGGCCCAGGACCGGCGCATGGACGAAGCCGCCCGCGACGCCTTCCTGCACCGCTTCCAGGCCCACAGCCAGGGCATCGGCTTCGCCGTCCTTGGCGGCGCCTTCGCCGAAGGCATCGACCTTCCCGGCGCGCGCCTGATCGGCGCCTTCGTCGCCACCCTCGGCCTGCCGCAAATGAACCCGGTCAACGAGCAGTTCAAACAACGCATGGCCACCCTGTTCGGCGACGGCTACGACTACACCTACCTCTACCCTGGTCTGCAGAAAGTGGTGCAGGCCGCCGGCCGCGTAATCCGCACCGAAACCGACCAGGGAGTGGTGCATTTGATCGATGACCGCTTCGCGCGGCCACAGGTGAAAGCGCTGTTGCCGGTTTGGTGGACGGTCCAGTGAGCCCGGACTGAAATTCGAACCGAGTTCACACTTTTACCGATTCTGTCCGGTTTGCGGCGTTGTCGAGCTAATTTCCTACAGCAAATGTAGGAAATGTCTTATGCAGCTTTTTGATTTGCTTTGCTAGGTTGAGGGTTCGTGGTTTGCCGCTCGGTCCGTGGGGGATGAGCAGCGCAAGGAACAGCAATTTGGGGGGTAGGGCATGGAGACGCCTTTTGCCGGATCCGGCTTCCGGTTTCGTGTTGTGTTTTTCCTTTTTACCGTTCTGATCGCGGCAGCGACGTCTTCGTCGGTGCAGGCCGATCTGGAGCAGGGGCGAAGCTGGCTGTCCGGTCAGGTGACTGACAGCGGCGGCATGGTCGGAGCGACCAGCCTCGCCACCGGCTTCCAGGCCACTTCGGAAGCCGTGGCACTCTGGCGCACGGCGGAGTGGTCCGGCGGGCCGTTGGTCGACGGGCTGCCGGGCTATCTGCAAACCACGGAAACGGATGCCAGCACCGAGAATCTCACGCGGCGTTTGTTCATGGGCCTGGCGTCCGGCGGTGGCGATGGCGAACTCCGCGATCGCCTGTTGCGCCGCAAGGGAGAGGCCTCCGGGTTCGGCGCCTTCCCGGGTTACCAGCCCGATCCGCTCAGTACAGCCTTCGCGCTCGCGGCTCTGCGCCAATACAACATAACCGGTGAACCGGCGGCCCAGGCCATCGGTTTTTTGCTTGATAGGCAAAACGAAGACGGTGGCTGGGGCCTGGATGGGGAAAGCTCACAGGTCCAGACCACCGCCCTGGTGATGCAATCACTGTGGGAGTTCCGGCGCGCGTTCAATCTTGGTGATGCGCTTGCCGATGCGCGCGGTTTTCTGCGGGGCCGCCTCGCGGAGAATGGGGGAGCCAGCCCCCGAAGCAACACGGAAACCCTGGCGCTGGCGTTGATTCCTTTGCTGAATGAGGCGGTGGACCGGTCGCCCTACGGCGATTGGGTAGCGGAACTGGAAAACCGGCAAAACCCGGGCGGCGATTTCGAGGGTGATACCTACATCACGGCCCTGGCCCTGCGCGCCCTGGCTTTGGCGAAACAGCCCGCCCCGGACCTGACGGCGCTGAAGGGTGTGGTTGTGGATGCCGACAGCGGGCAGCCCTTACCCAATGCATCGATTGCTTTACAGGGGCCCGAGGCACCGTCCACGCACAGTGACGATACGGGCGCATTCCGTCTCTCTGATCTGGCGCGCGGTCATTACCAGATCGAAATCTCCCGTTCCGGGTACCGCACGCTGATTCTGAACACGGTGCTGGACACCGGGGACAAACGTGATCTGGGGGCGATACGGCTGGATGTCCGGGCCACCGACCCGGACACCGGCGAGCCGGTGACCACGGGATTAATACGCGGGCAGGTAACGGATCGGCGCAGCGGAACACCACTGGCCGGGGCGACGGTCGCACTCGCCGGTGGTGCCTCCGTGGTCACCGGGTCGGACGGTCGTTACCTGCTTGATGACGTCACCGCCGGAAGCATCACGGTGTCCGCGTCGGCGCCGGGCTATGGGCAAGCCCAGGGCCAGGCCGAGGTAGTGGCGGGCCAGACACTGGTGTTTTCCCCGGCCCTGGAGCCGGAGCCGGACGGTGATGTGACCCTCTCCGGTACAGTGACGGCACAAGAAGGCGGTGAGCCGATCGCGGGTGCGATGGTAACGGCTCAGGTTGGTAACGAGAGCAAAAGTGCCACCACCGGAGCCGACGGCTTCTATCAACTGGACGAACTGAATGACGGCGAACTGACCGTGACCGTCAGCGCCAGTGGCTTTGAGCCGGCATCCGGTGTGGCGCAGGCTTCCCCCGGCGCCGACATTACCTTCTCTCCGAGTCTTGCCGAGGAAGGCTCTTCCGGTGGTGAACAGCCCGGCGGCTTTACGGGCACGGTGGTGGACGCGATCACCGGGCGGGGTATCGAAGGCGCCCGGGTGTTGGTGGAAGGCGAGGGCTATCAGGAGGAGAGCCTGACCGACCAGGATGGTGGCTTTCAGGTTGCCGGGCTCGCGGCGGGCGACGTGACGTTGGAAGTCAGCATGGATGGCTACCTGCCACTGACCGGTTCCGGTGCCGTGGAAGCGGGCTTTATCAATGATCTGGGGGAAGTGGCAATCACACCCCGGGACGAAGCGGTGAACAGCGTGACCGGCCGTGTGGTGGATGTGCGTACCGGCGAGCCGTTGCAGGGCGTATTGGTTCAGGTCGGACCGCCGGGCGGTTCCGCCGTGAACGGCGAAGCGTTATCCGGACAGGACGGCGTCTTTGAAGTGCCCGGGCTGCTGCTGTCCGACTATGAGATCCGCTTTTCCCTGGAAGACTATCAGGACAAGGCGTTTCCGCTGGTTATGACGACCGGCGGCAGCCTTGATCTGGGTGAAATCCGCCTGCGTCATCCCGGGGTGGACGCCTTGCTGCCGGACCTTGCCGTCCAGGCACTGGATACCGGCGCTCTGACATCCGATTCGGCCACGTTCACCGCCGCCGGCGTGCTGGGCGTCACCCTCATTAACCGGGGTAACAGTGATCTCACACAGCCCTTCACGGTGATCGCATTCAGCGACCTGAATGGTGACGGTCTTTGGGACGGCGATGACGAGCCGGTGCTGGGTGAACTGCCTGTTACGGAGTCGGTGGAAGTGGATACCACCCTGGGTATCGAGCTGGACATCGACGGTGATCTGCCGTTCCGGGACGCACCGGTCTCGGTGATGCTGGATTCGGAGCAATCAATCACCGAGCTTTCCGAAAGCAATAATCTGGAAAGTACCGCCGGCGAGTGTGTTAACAATCAGAAGCCCTACCTGGACCTGGGGCTGTGCATGGACTCCTCCGGCAGTGTCAGCCGCTCGGACTTTCAGTTGCAGCTCGAGGGTACCGCGCGGGCCATCGAAGACGCGGAAATCGTGCCCCGGGACGGCAGTGTGCGGGTGTCGGTGACGCAGTTCGCCAGCGGCGCCTACGTGGAGCTGGACCCGGTTATTATCGAAGAAGACAACGTCACCGAGGTGGGCGACGCGATCCGCGCAATCAACAAGCGGGGTGGCGGGACCAGCATCCATAGTTGTATCGACCGTGCGTCGGACCTCATCACCAACGCGACCCCGGCGGCCCCGTTGCGCGTCATCGATGTATCCACGGATGGCCAGTCCAATCAATCTCTCGCCGTCGCCGCCTCCGAGCGCGCGCGGCAGGGGGGTATCAGTGTGCTCAACGCCATCGGTGTGGGCTCCGGCGCCAACAAGAATCTGCTTAACAATATTGTTTTCCCTCAACCCGCCGGTGGAGAGCGTGGTTTCGTGCTCACCGTGGACGGCTATGAAGCCTACATGGAAGGGATCGCCGGCAAGATCTCCCGCGAGACCCGCATCGCCGACCTGACCGTGGGCGCCCTGACCATCCTTGATGATGGAAACGGCGAGACCGTCAGCCTCAGCGCGGTACTGGGGAACGCGGGCTCGGCGGATATTTCCGAGCCGATAACACTCACCTTCTATAATGGTGACCCGTCCAGTGGGCAGGTGATCGGGGAACTTGAGTATGCCGGTGGTTTGCTGTCCGGGGCGCATCAGACGGCGGTCCTGGACGATATCGACGCCGCCATGCTGACCGACGACCAGGTGCGCGTCCGCGCGGAGATCAGTGGTCAGGTTTCCGAGTGCAACACCGGCAACAACACCGCCTCGGAAACCGTGGCCGCGCGGCTGGGGTCGGTGACCCTGACGCTCTCGAGCTCCACCCTGGCTCCTGGAGACGATCTGGAACTGGACGCTTTGGTTTCCAACAGTGGTGCGCTGCCCGCGGACTACCGGGTGGCGCTGTTTATTGAAGACAGCGATGGCGCCACCGTGGCCGCATTGCCGGAGCAAGCGGTGGCTCAGCTTGCCGCCGGCGGGGAACAACGGGTCGTGGATATTTGGAACGCCGGCGTCACCGTGACGGACGCTTACCGTGCCCGCGTCGTGCTGTACGGTTCCGACGGCGGCACGCTCGACACCGACAGTGTCGACTTCCTGATCCGGGAGGGCGGCGACGAAGCGGCGCCCGTGGCCGACGTCCGCGTTGCGGCCGATCAGACGGCTTATCGTCTGGGTGAAACCGCCTCGCTGGAGAGTCTGCTCGAGAACACCAGCGCCAGCACCCTGATCCAGGGCGCCCGCTACCGCCTTGTGGTCAGCGCTCCGGATGGCGCCGTGCTGCTCAATGAGGAACGCGCGATAAGCAGTCTGGCGATGGCGCAGGTGCTGCCTTTCAGCGACTCGGTGTCGCTGGACAACACCCGGCCCGGTACGCACAGCGTCTCCGGTACCCTGCTTGATGCGGACGGCGAAACCCTGGCGAGGGACCAGACCACCTTCGTCGTCGACCGGGACCCCCTGGCGGCGATCTCCGGTGAGGTTTCGGTGGCGCAAGAGTGGGTCTATCAGGGTGACAGCCAGACCTGCCAATACCGCCTAGCCCTACCGGAAGGGGCCGATCCACGCACGGTGACCGTGACGCGTACCCAGCTTGATGTGGACAACCGTGAAACCCTGAACACGGAGAGCACCTCGGTTACCCTGGGTGGCGATCAGCCCCTGACGTTCGCGGATTCTTTCCGCACCACAGGGCGAAGTCTTACCCGGCACGCCTGTGCGCTGAGCGTGAGCCTGAATGGCGACGTACGTGAACTGGATCAGGCGTTGTTCCAGATCAAAGAGAAGCCGCTGTCGATCGAGGCCGATCTGGCCGCGTCCGATGCCGCGCGCCTGCTGGTGCTGGCGGACCCGGTTCGGCCGACCTGCGAAGCGGTGACCAGCCTGACTCTGGAAGCTGACTTCAAGCAGCCTGTCGGCCGCTTTGATACCGTGCATGCGAAGGCAGTGGAGAGCCCCTTCCGGGTTCGGGATCTGGAAGCCGCCACGCCGCGATTCTTTGACGGCGAGGCGGACGACGATGGCGATCGTCGTCTCGACCTGACGATCAGCGAGCTGGATACCACGGGCATTGAGGTTCATGTCGACGGCGAGGATCTGGCGGAGCGCTTCGAAGGTCACAAGACGCTCGAGGTGGTGGTGGACTATCCGCACTTCCTCTGGTTCCGGAATGGGCTGACCACCGGCAAACGGCGATTCCAGTGCGGCAAGCCGCCGGAGCCCGGCGACAGCCTGGGCGACTTCCGGGTGGTGGACGTCGCCCTGGAGGAACGTGTCCGGGACAACCATCCGGACAAAGGCGTGGAGCAACCCGCGATCGCCGAGCAGCGCGTTCGCCTGGACACCTTCCTTGAGACGCGGGCGCACACTCTGGTGGATTCATCGAAAGCGTTCCGGCGCCAGCTCTATGCGGGACAGCATCATCAATACCTGTTGCTCGCGGACCGCATCCCGCTGGACCACTGGACGGCCAAGTACCTTCGCGAAGCGGTGAATCGTGGTGAGGGTGTGATTCACGCCTCCGGCGACCGGGCGCATCCCCTTCTTCTGACCACGGCTCTGGGGCTCAAGCCGGGCCACGGGCCAGGGCACAAACCCCATCGTCCACACACCATCACCTTGCTGGACAGTGCTCTGGCCGAGGCCGGTGAGTTGCCCCTGCTGCTGGAACGCCGGGTCCCGGCGACCCGACTGCATGGCGCGGATCTGGCCGGCTACTTCCAGGCACCGCCCCGTCACGGACGTCATGGCGGTTACCACCACGGCGGGCACCATCAGGATCGGAACACGCCGGCCCTGACCAGACATGAATACGGTGACGGGCAAGCGGTGTTCCTGGCCTTTGACTGGCTCGCCGAACTGACCGCGCTGGACCCCGCCGGGCAAGGCCAGAGTGCCATGGAGAGCCTTATGGAGCGTGCGCTGGACCACACCGCGCCGACGGCTCCGAGCCCGCTTGCCGGTGAGCCGGTACCGCTGCGCCTGACAGTGGAAAACACGGGCCCGGCCTTGACCATGACCGTCAGCCTGAACTGGGACAACGGCGGCGCGTTGCTGGACGCCGTGCCTGAGCAGGATGGCGGCGGTCAATGGCGTTTTGATCTGGCGGCCGGTGAAACCCGTGTCCTGCAAGCCTGGATCGGCTCCGATCCCAGCGACGACAGCGTACAAGTCGAGGCGACTTTCCAGGGCGAGGATCAGTCCGGCAATCAGGTGGAGGCCTCGAAACAGCTTCACCTGGAACTGGACCGGAACGCCTCCGACTTGGACCGGCTGTACCAGAAAGTCGGCACCGCCTACTGGCAGTCGCCCTGGGATATCGCCTTGAAAAAGGCGCTACTGGACCTGGGCGCCGCCAAGCACGCCCTGCGTAAAGGCAAGGATGAGAAAGCCCTGCGCTTTGCGCTGAAGGCCACCTCGTCGCTGGCGGCTTCCCGCCATCCGGATGCCAGCGCGCTGCGGCTCGAGCTCGATGGGGTGATTCGGGGGATTCGCCCATGAAATCAATATACGGAAAAGGACCTTCTCTGGGGGATACCACCATGGAACAGATTCGTAGCGCCTGTTCGTTCTGCCGCACCGTGGCTCTGGCAACCACACTGCTGTTGCTTAACGCCGTCATCTGGCCCTCTTGGGCGTTGGCCATTGAAGTCGATCGGCAAAAGGTGCAACAGGAACAGGCCCGCTGGGAAGCCCGGCACCAGACGTTTGAACAAGTACTGCGCGGGATCCGCGACCAGGCGCGCGAGCAACAGCAGGCAATGAACGAGCGTCTCGGGGAGGACACCGGGATCATGGCGCGGGCCGCCCGGGCGCTGGGCCTTGGCGACGACGCTCTGGCCACGGACCGCCTTAACTGGTTGCAGGAAAAAGCGAATGCGATGCACCAGCAAGCGTTGGCGGGCTTTGAGGAAACCGAGGCCCGGCTTGAGCAGAACAACGCCAGTGCTCGAATTCGGGACCGGCATAAGCGCGCGGTAGCGGACTACCTCCAGCGTTATCAGCATTTGAAAGAGCAATTGCAGTTGGTAACCGGCTCAGCGTCACTCGCCGCCCAGAGCGACGCCACCGCGGAGCTGGTCGGCTTCCTGGAGCAATTCCGCATGGAGAAGCCCCGGGATCCTTTCGACCCGAACAAACTTCCCTGGCGCACCCCGGACCCGGACCAGACCCGAGCCCCCGCGAACAGCGCCTCCGAGTTAAGCCGCAGCACCGGCCTGCCCCTTTTCGATATGGGACCACAAGTCGCCAGTACCTCCGCGTCCATGGACGGCCTCTTGTTGGAAAGTGCGGTGGCCCCCGGTGACGAGCACCTGGCGAGCACCCTGGACGCCGCGATTACGCCAGCCATCGAAGCCCTGGCGGAAGAGCTGGATCACGAACCCGTGGCGATCTACCAGTGGGTGCGCAATAACATTGAGTTCATTCCCAGCTACGGTTCTATCCAGGGCGCCGAATACACCCTGGAAAACCGTCGCGGTAACGCCTTCGACACCGCCAGCTTGTTGATCGCGCTGCTGCGGGCCTCGGACATCCCTGCACGCTATGCCATGGGCACCGTGGAAATGCCCGCGGACCAGGTAATGAACTGGGTCGGCGACGTACGCGTCCCAGGCGCCGCCGGCAACCTATTGGGCCAGGGCGGCATCCCAAATACCGCCCTTACCCGTGGCGGTCGCGTCGACAGCTTCCGGCTGGAGCACGTCTGGGTAGAAGCCTGGGTGGACTTCCACCCGAGCCGGGGCGCGGACCATCGCCAGGGCGATAGCTGGATCCCGATGGACGCCAGCTTCAAGCAATACCACTACGATGAAGGCATGGAGCTCGACCAGGAAGTGCCTTTCGATGCGGAAGCGCTGGCCAACACCATCGAACAACAAAGCACCGTCAATGAAGAAGAAGGCTGGGTGCAGGGCGTGCCCGGCGGCGCCATCGAAGACAGCCTGGAGGACTATCGCGCGGAACTGGAAGCCTACATCGACAGCCAGGCACCGGAGGCCACCGTGGGCGAGGTGTTGGGCACAAAGAGCATCAAAGAGGTGATTCACGAACAACTGGCGCCTTCATTACCGTATCGACTCGTCACCCGCCAGTTGACCACGGCGGAACTGTCCGATTCGCTCCGCTGGAAGTTCAAGTACCAACTGCACACCGACGTCAATGGCTACAAAGGCACCGAGCTGCTCACCCTCGAGGAGCCCACCGTCGCGCTCGCCGGCAGAAAACTCTCCCTGTCTTTCACGCCCGCCACCCAGGAAGACGAAGACACCCTGGCGGGCTACCTGCCGCAACCGGATGAAAACGGCGACCTGGATCCGGGCGAGCTTCCCGAAACTCTGCCCGGCTACCTGATCAACCTCAAAGCCGAGTTCGCCGTCGACGAAGACATCGTCGAGAACCCGGACGTGGAAGTGACCATGGGTTCCGGCTTGATCTCCGAGATGGGCTACTGGCAACCGGGCCGGGGCTGGGACACCTCGGAGAACAACCCGGTCGCCGGCGAATACCGCGCGCTCGCCCTGGACCTGCAAGGTATCAGCGCCCAGGCCGCGGAGAACCTGGAAAGCAGCCTGGAAGCCACTCAAGCGAAGCTCGAAGCTGAAGACTACTCAGGCCTGACCAAGCAGCAACTGGTCGGTGACATGCTTTACAGCACCATCCTGGGCTACTTCGCGCTCAACGACATGCAAGACCGGATCGGCGAACGGCAGGCCAACAGCGTCGGCTACAGAGCACCCAGCTACGGCCTGTTCAAAACCAGCCTGCAACCGCAATACTGGTTCGGCATGCCCAGGGACGTAAAAGCCAGCGGCCTGACCATGGACGTGGACCATATGAGCAGCATCCGTGTGGACAAAAATAACAACCGTGAACGCTGGGTGGCCTTCAACCGTGCCACCGGCGCGCGCATGTCCGCCATGGAGCATTTGGTGCCAGAAGAGATGTACAGCACCGACGACAACCCCGCCCACGGCATCAGCGCCGTAAAGGCTCTGCAACTCGCGGCGGCGGAAGGCCAGAAAATCTGGACCATCACCCAGAGCAACCTCAGCCAGGCCATGGCCGCCCTCAACCTGAGCAGTTCCGTGGAAGCCGATATCCGCAACGCCGTCCGCACCGGCAAGGAAGTCACCGCCCATGAAGACACCATCAATTTCCACGGTCGCCCCTCCGCCGGCTACATGGTCCTCGACCCCGAAACCGGCGCCGGCGGCTACATAATCGCCGGTGGTGAGAACGGTGGCGATATCGTTGATGACTATTTGTCGAGCTTACTTGGTTTAATAGGCGTTTTAATATCAGAAATGAAAGCGGGGTGGTCCGGGTTGGCAGGCAAGGCCTTGGGGGTAGTGGGTGTCGTCGTTGATTTTTTCTCTAATTTGGCAAGCTGTGGATGGGGTGTATCAGCTTTTATCGCCATAACGGTATTTATATACGCTTCGATTCTGTCTCTGGTTTTTATGTCTGTATTTTCTATTTTTGCCACCGGTGTGCTTATGTTGAAAATTATCCCCTTTATAATGGCTTCTTTTGTTGGTTTTAAGACTGCTGATATGATAAAGCGTTCAGCATGCGATGAGTGATAGGTTATGCGTTTTTTAAAAATGTCGTTCTACTTTATGGCCTCTATTCTGATGATGTCTAGTGCATACGAAAAAGGGGGGGTGGCTGCCATTTTTTTATGGGGCTCCGGTTTGTTGGCGTCGATTAATGCAGGACTGTACTTTTGGGAATGGAGCGAACCGGAAAATTTCCATGGATATATAAAGAAAAATAAAAACTGGAGATTTTGGACGGTTCTGGCTTTTTGGGCTGTTACATTGGCAGGGGCGGTGTTTGCTCTTTCCCGGTAATTTTTGTTATGCCGCTGAGATGACTAAAGACGAAGCGACGGCATTTTCCTGAGTGCCGTTCCTGGATTCTTTAGCTGGGCTGCCCCGTTTGGGTGATACGCCTCCAGGCTGGGCCGCGCTAGGGTCGGCTAAGCCGCGATTGCTAAAAGGAGAAATGCCATGAGGAAGTTGAAGGCTTATGCCCTGTCCCTGCTGGTCGCCGCGCCGATGATCGTTTCGGCGGACACGCCCAACATCAAGCCCGGCCAGTGGGAATATCAGACCACCATGCGCATGAGTTCTGGCGGTCAGGCGATGCCGGCCCAGACGGTTCGGAATAAGGATTGTGTGCGCCAGGAAGACGTGACCGACCCGGACCTGTTCGGCGGTGATGAGCTGAAGGACTGCACGGTGTCCGAGCTGGAGCAGAGCCGGTCACGGTTGCGTTATACGCTGAGTTGTCCTGGACCGGACGGCTCGCCCTACACGATGTCAGCGGACCTCAAGCTCCAGGGCGACACCATGGAAGGCACCATGACGGGTGATATGCAGAGCCCGATGGGGCCGATGAACATGCGCATGGAGCTGAGCGGCAAGCGCATCGGCGACTGCTGAGTGTTGGCTGCTTCGGCGGGTTATTCGAACTCGCCGTGGCGGCCGGCGCCTTTGGCGAAGCGTTCGGCGCCGGCGATGGCTTCTTCGAAAACGATCGGGTAGCCGCCGGCGCCTTCGCGGGCCAGCGCGTCCGCTAGCGGCTGGTCCCATTGCTGGTAGGCGGAGAGCCGGTCGGCGCGCAGGCAGCGTTGCGGGAAGCCGGCGATGCTGTGCGCCAGGGCCTGGGCGCTTTCCAGGCCTTCGCCGTCTTCTACCACGCGGTTGGCGAGACCCATGCGCAGGGCTTCGTCGGCGTGCACCGGCCGGCCGGTGAGGATCATGTCCATGGCGTGGCCCTGGCCGACGATGCGTGGCAGGCGCACGGTGCCGCCGTCGATCAGCGGTACGCCCCAGCGCCGGCAGAACACGCCGAACACGGCGGAGGCTTCCGCCACCCGCAGGTCGCAGAACAGCGCCAGTTCCAGGCCGCCGGCCACGGCGTAGCCGGAGACCGCGGCGATCACTGGTTTGCTGAGCAGCATGCGCGAGGGGCCCATGGGGCCGGGGCCGGTGCCTTCCGGCTCGACCTCGTTGCGGCGTTGCGGGTCGCCCAGGGCGGCCAGGTCGGCGCCGGCGCAGAAGTTGCCGCCGGCGCCGGCGAGCACCGCCACGTTGACGGTGTCGTCGTCCTCGAACGCCTGAAAGGCGGCCCGCAGGGCGTCGGCGGTGGGGCGGTCCACGGCGTTGCGCTTGTCTGGCCGGTTGAGGGTGATGGTGCGAACGGGGCCATCGGTTTCGACGAGGATCGGGGAAGCGGTCACGGCGTTCTCCTTAATCTGCGCCATCTGGCGTTGTTATTCGTTATGGTCCCGCAGTATCACCTATCCGGTGCCCATGGTGTACGCCGGGGGCGGCGAGGTTTCCGTCCGGCGGATCAGGAACACCGCCAGGGCGGCGAGCACGCAGGCGGCGCCGGCGGCGAACAGCGCCGGGGTGTAGGTGAGCAGCAGGGTGCGCGACAGGCCCGCGCCGTAGGCGGCCACGGCGCCGCCGAGCTGGTGGCCGGCGAAGATCCAGCCGAACAGCATGCCCGCTTTTTGCGGGCCGAAGGCCTGGCCGGCCAGCTTAATGGTGGGCGGCACGGTGGCGATCCAGTCGAGGCCGTAGAACATGGCGAACAGGCCCAGGCCGTAAAGGGTGAAGTCGGAGTAGGGCAGCCAGAACAGGCTCAGGCCGCGCAGGCCGTAGTACCAGAACAGCAGCTTGCGGCAGTCGAAGCGGTCGGACAGCCAGCCGGAGAGGATGGTGCCCACCAGGTCGAAGGCGCCCATCATCGCCAGCACCGAGGCGGCGGGTAGCGGCGCCATGCCGAAGTCGCCGCACAGGGCGATAAAGTGGGTCTGGATCAGGCCGTTGGTGCTTAGCCCGCAGATAAAGAAGGTGCCGAACAGCACCCAGAACACCCGGTTTTTGAGCGCGCCACGCAGCAGCCGCAGGGGCTCCAGGAAGGACATCGGCGCGGCACCGGCGGCGGGCGCCGCTTCTACCGGGGTGTCGGCATGGGCGCCAAAGGGGCGCAGGCCCAGGTCGCGGGGATGGTCGCGCACCAGCAGCCACACCAGCGCCGCCACCAGCAGGCAGCACAGCACCACCGGCATCAGCGCCCAGCGCCAGCCCACCACCTCGATCAGCCAGGTGGCCAGGGGCAGGAACAGCAACTGGCCGGTGGCGACGCTGGCGGTGAGCATGCCCAGCACCAGCCCGCGACGCTGCTCGAACCAGCGGTTGGCGACCACCGCGCCCAGCACCAGGGCGATCAGCCCGGAGCCCAGGCCCAGCAGCACGCCCCACAGCAGAATCAGATGCCAGACTTCGCTCATTTGCGTGGACAGGCCCAGGCCTCCGGCCACGGACAGCAGCGCCCCGACCATGATCGGGCGCAGGCCGAAGCGTTCAATGAACAGGGCCGAGAAGGGCCCCATCAGGCCGAACAGCACGAAGCGGATCGCCAGCGCGGTGGAAATCTGCTCCGTGTTCCAGCCGAATTCTTCCCCCAGGGGGCGTAAAAAAGCCCCCGGCAAACCCAGCGCCGCCGATGCGGAGAGCATGGTCAGGAAGGTGACGGCGGCGATCACCCAGGCGTAGTGCCGGTGTCGCCGTTGCAGCCGGGTGGCCAGGGGCAAAGACAGCATCTACAGCGCTTCCAGTATCGTGGCGACGCCCTGGCCGCCGCCGATGCACTGGGTGGCGAGGGCGTACTTCGCCTTCTCCCGCTGCAACAGGGCCGCCGCCTTGCCGGTGATGCGCGCGCCGGTGGCGCCCAGCGGGTGGCCGATGGCCATGCCGCCGCCGTCCAGGTTGACGGTGGCCGGGTCCAGGTGAAGATCGCCGATGCAGGCCAGCGCCTGGGAGGCGAACGCTTCGTTGATCTCCACCACGCCCAGGTCCCGCGCGCTCAAGCCGGCGCGCGCCAGGGCTTTGCGGGTGGCGGGGACCGGACCCAGGCCCATCACCGCCGGGTCGCAGCCGGCGCTGGCCACGGCGCGGATGCGCGCGCTCGGGCTCAGGTTGTGGCGGGCGGCGAAATCATCGCTGGTGACCAGCACCGCGGACGCGCCGTCGGTGAGCGGTGACGAGGTGCCGGCGGTGACCACGCCGTTCTCATCGAACGCCGGCGGCAACTTGGCCAGCGCGTCCAGCGAGGTATTGGGCCGGATGCAGCCGTCCTCGGTGATCCACTCGCCGGTGCCGGTCTGAATACGCACGATCTCGTCACGCAGGCGGCCCTGTTCGCGGGCGGCGGCGGCTTTGTGGTGGGACTCCAGCGCCATCCGTTCCTGCTCGCCGCGGGGAATGCCGTAGCGTTCCGCCACGTTCTCGGCGGTGCGTCCCATGGACACATAGGCGTCGGTGTATTCCTGGAGCCAGGGGTTGGGCGAGAAATTGAAGCCGCCCTGGGGTACCTGGGTCATGGATTCCACGCCCACGCACAGAAAGGCGTCGCCCAGGCCCGCTTCGATATTCGCGGCGGCGATGTGCACCGCCGACATGGACGAGCCGCAGAAGCGGTTCACGGTCATGCCGCCGACCTCCTCGGGCAGGCCGCTGAGCAGGCCGACGATGCGCGCCAGGTTGTTGCCCTGGGACGCTTCCGGATAGGCGCAGCCGAGAATCACATCTTCCAGCAGCGCCGGGTCCAGATCGGTGCGCGCGAGCAGCGCCTTGACCACTTGGCTGGCCAGATCGTCCGGGCGCACCCGGGCAAGCAGGCCTTTATTGGCGAAGTGAAACGGGGATCGGGCGTAGCCCGCGATAACGGCTTTCATGGTGTGTCTCCTGAGTGTGAGTCACCGGACTGAGGCCCGCCCGGTGCTTGTCGCAGCCAGGGCAGACCGTTGAATAACGCCATCGCCACCAGGGCGGCCACCATCACCGCGCACAGCGCGGCCAGGTTGCCGGGCAGCCAGCCGGCCACCAGCGCGCAGCCGAGGGCCAGCACCGTCAGCCGCACGACGCTGGCGAGCAGCGGCCAGCCCATGCGCCCGGCGCCCTGGGAGGCGAAATAGAGCGCCAGGCCGATGCCCAGGAAGGCGTAGGCCGGCGCCACGATGCGCAGGTACAACGCCCCGGTGGCGATCGCCTCCGGGTCGTCGGTGAACAGACTCAGCCAGGCCTGCGGGAACAACGCCGCCGCCAGACCCACGGTCTCGGTGGCGATCGCCGCCACCGCCGCGCCGGTCCAGGCGATGCGCCGGGCGCGCTGGAACTGGCCGGCGCCCAGGTTCATGCCGACCATCGCCACCAGGGCGGTGCCGAAGCCGAACACAATGGGGATTTGCAAATACTCGATGCGGATGCCCAGGCCGAATCCGGCCAGCGCCTCCATGCTGGTGCGCGCCACGAAGAAGGTGGCCACCACCACGCACAGATTGGACAGCACCGTGTTCAGCGACGACCACAGGCCGACGCCGAGGATCTCGCCGAACAGCGAGCGCCGTAGCGGATGGTGCAGGCTCAGCCGCACGCCGCCGCGCCCGCGAATCAGTGCCGCCGCCAGAATCACCGTGGCGATCAGATAATAGCTCGCCAGCGCCAGCCCGGCGCCGGTGATCCCCAGCGCCGGCACCGGGCCGAAGCCGAAAATCAGCACCGGCGAAAAGACCAGCAGCAGGGGCACGCCGCCCACCATCACCAGGGCCGGCAGGCGCATATTGCCGGCACCGCGCAGCACCGCCGACAGGCCGTTCATCAGCCACAGGAAGACCACGCCGCAGAACAGCGCGTTGGAATAGGCCACCGCCGCGTCGAGTGCCGTGTCCTGTCCGCCCAGGGCGGCGTAAATAGGGGTCGCGAAGCCGATCACGATCAGCGAGCAGGTCAACCCGAAGGCGACGACGATCACCACCGCGTGCAGCGCCAGGGCGTCGGCCTTGTCCTGGTCGCCGGCGCCCAGTGAACGGGCCACCGCCGAGGAAATGCCGCCGCCGATGCCGCCGGCGGACATCATCATCATGAGCATCACCAGCGGAAACACCAGGGCGGCGCCGGCCAGGGCGTCCACGCCCAGCAGGCCGACGTAATAACTTTCCAGAAAATTGGCCAGCGCCTGGGCCAGCATCACCACCAGGTTGGGGGCCGCCAACGCCAGCAGGGTGGGCAGCACCGGCGCTTCCAGAATCATGCGGGTGCGCGCATTGGGGACGGCGCGCGGCGGGCTCAGAACGGCGGCCTGGTTCACGGTGGTCACCGCTGCATGATCAACAGGGTGGAGGTGGCGCTGGCGTAGAGCCTGCCGTCGCGGTCGGTGAGGCGGGCCTCGGCGAAGCCCAGGCGGCGGCCCAGGGTGATCACCTTGCCTTCGGCGCGCACCGGGCCGGTGTCCTTGGTCATGCCCCGGTGGTAGGCCACTTTCAGTTCGGCGGTGGTATAGGCCTGGTCGGCCTCCAGGCTGGCGTGCACCGCGCAGCCGCAGGCGGAGTCCAGCAGGGCGGCGGCGTAGCCGCCGTGCACGGAACCGATCGGGTTATAGACCTTCTCCGAGGGCGTGCCTTCGAACACCGCGCGGCCTTTTTCCACCTCCACCAGGGTGAAGTCCAGGGTGTTGCCGATGGCGGGATTGCGGTTTTCGCGCATCAGCATTTGCAGGGTTTCCAGGCCGTTGAGGGCGGCTTCGCTCATGATTGGCTCCAATGTCCGGGTAAAAAATCCAGGGTTAACGGGTGCCGGGCAGCTGGGCGGCCACGGCGTCGAGAAACTCTTCGGAAAGCGCCGGGTCGTCCACCGCCCGGGCCAGCACCAGGGCGCCCACCATGGCGGCGCAGGCGGCCACCGCCTTTTGCCGGCGGGCGGCTTTGGCGCGGGTGGGAATGGCGCTGCCGAGCAGGTCGATAAAGCGTTTCACGCTGCCGGTGAAGGCGGCGCGCACCGGTGGGCTTTGGCGGGCGGCGTCGCCGGCCAGGGCGGCCAGCACGCAGCCGTCGCCGGGGGCGTCGCGATGACGTTTGGACAGATAACGGCGGGCGAGGGCGTTCATGGACGGCCCCTCGGCGTCGTTGACCAGGCGGCGCCAGCGTTGCCCGGTGACACCGATGGCGTGTTCGCAGGCCTCGGCCATCAGCTGTTCCTTGGAGTCGAAATGGCCGTAGAAGCCGCCGTGGGTGAGCCCGGCGTTCTTCATCAGTTCGGCCACGCCGATGCCGTCGAAGCCCCGTTCGCGAAACAAGCGGGCGGCCTGGTCGACGATCTTCTCGCGGTTGGCGGCGGCCTGTTCCTTGCTCACTCTCATGGTCGGACCTCGTGCGGTTGCGGTCGGTTTTAGATGATGGTTGTCATTTATACAATGATGATGATCGTCATGTAAATAGGAAAAGCGAAGAAAAGCGCATGGCGGATAAGCGCGGGGCCGGACCGTGCATCAAAAGCGAAAGTGTGGGCCGCCTGCTTTTCTTTTTACCGGTAAGACCGTTCAATAGGTGGTTATACGGTTACTTCATATCGAGAGGAGGGAATATGCAAAACGCCGACCTGGGCAAACTGATTCTGCGCCTGACCCTGGGGCTGCTGTTGTTGCTGCACGGCATCGCCAAGCTGGAAAGCGGTGTGGGCTGGATTTCCGGCACCCTGCAGGGCTACGGCCTGCCCGGGTTTCTGGCTTACGGGGTCTTTATCGGCGAGGTGATCGCGCCGGTGATGATCATCATCGGTTACTACACCCGCATTGGCGCGGTGTTGATCGTCGGGAACATGCTGGTGGCGCTGCTGATGGCGCACATGAACGAGCTGTTCGCGCTCAGCAAAACCGGTGGCTGGGCCATCGAGCTGCAGGCGTTCTTTCTGTTCAACGCGGTGGCGTTGTTTTTCCTCGGCTCCGGCAAATACGCCATGAAAAACTGATGTAGGAGCGGGCCCTGCCCGCGAAAGGGTGGCAAGAGCCACCCGGCGGGATTCCAGAGACCTGTCTGATCACTTTGGAAAGGCCTCTGGGATCCTGCCGGC